>NZ_JBFBAA010000006.1:0-353861 GCF_040682035.1 Actinoplanes sp. NPDC051470 | reverse complement strand
GAAGCCATGGGCGGCGCCATCGGCGTCGACAGCGAACCCGGCCAGGGCAGCACCTTCTGGGTCGAGATCCCCTTCGAACCCGCCACCGGCCGCCCCCTCGACACCGTCGGCGGCAGCACCGGCCTGCGCATCCTCCTCGTCGGCACCGGCGGCGACCGGCAAGCCCTGGAGGACGACCTGCGCCGCTGGGGCATGACCGTCGCCACCACCGACACCGCCGCCGACACCCTGCGCGCCCTCCGCGACGCCGCCGCCCACGGCCGCCACTACGACCTGCTGCTGCTCGACGCCGACCCCGGCGACGTCGACACCGCCGGACTCGCCCGCATCGTCACCGACGACGACGCCATCCCCGCCGTACACATCATCGTCCTCAACGAGAACCCACCGGCCGGCCACACCGCCGCCGGCGCACCCACCTACCTGCCCAAACCCGTCCACCGCTCGGCCCTCTACGACCTGCTCGCCCAGAGCATGGCCGCCGTGGTCCCGGTACCCACCGCACCGGCCCGGCGCCCGGCCGCCGTCCAGCCGGCCGGCAAGGGCACGATCCTGCTCGTCGAGGACAACGACATCAACCAGATGGTCGCCACCGGCATCCTGGCCAGCCTCGGCTACGACACCGACGTCGCCGGCGACGGCATCGAAGCCCGCGACATGTCCGCCCGCCGCGACTACGACGCCATCCTGATGGACTGCCGCATGCCCCGCATGGACGGCTTCACCGCCACCGCCGAGATCCGCCGGCGCGACGCCGGCGCCGCCCGGCACACCCCGATCATCGCCATGACCGCCAGCGCCCTGGTCGCCGACCGCGAACGCTGCCTCGCCGCCGGCATGGACGACTACCTCGCCAAACCCGTCAACCCGGCCGAACTCGACCAGACCCTCGCCCGCTGGGTCGCCGGAACCGCCACCCGCGAAAACATTCCACCGGCCCACGGCGACCCCATCGCCGACCGCCTCGCCGAACTCGCCGGCGGCCGCACCCCACCCGAACTCGCCCTGGTCGAACGACTCGTCACCTCCTTCCGCGCCCGCGCCCCCCGGCACGTCACCGCCCTCGACGAGGCCTACCGCACCGGCGACCTGCAATCCGTCGAGGACCAGGCGCACAGCCTCCGCGGCGCCGCCGGCAACATCGGCGCCGCCGCGGTCAGCGAGGTCTGCGAACGCATCGAGAACGAGGCCCGCGCCGGCCGCCTGCACACCGGCGTCGGCGACGACCTGCGCACGCTCCGCCTCGAACTCGAGCGTGCCGCCGATCACCTCACCATCCCGGCCTGAGCTCTTCCCGTCCGATACCCCCAGGGGGTACCTTCGACGGCATGGAATGGAAGACCGCCGCCCAAGCCACCCTCCACTGCCTCACCGGCTGCGCCATCGGTGAAATCCTCGGCATGGTCATCGGCACCACCCTCGGCCTGCACAACGCCGCCACCGTCGCGCTCTCCATCACCCTGGCCTTCGTCTTCGGCTACGCCCTCACCATGCGAGGCGTCCTCCGCAGCGGACTCACCTTCCGCGCCGCCCTCGGCGTCGCCCTGGCCGCCGACACCGTCTCCATCGCCGTCATGGAACTCGTCGACAACGGCTTCATCCTCGCCGTACCCGGCGCCATGGACGCCGGCCTCACCAGCACCCTGTTCTGGCTCACCCTCGCCGCCTCACTGGCCATCGCGTTCCTGCTCACCACACCCGTCAACCGCTGGTTGATGGCCCGCGGCAAGGGCCACGCCGTCATCCACCAGCACCACCATTGACCCGGTCCCGCCAGCCCAGCCACCGCCGCACCTCGGCCATCCCGAAATCCGGGCCCTCGACCAGCACCACGAACGTCGTCACCCCACGAGCCAGGTAATCAGGACCAACCTCCGACGGATCCCCGCGTACGAACGCCGACCGCTCGATCTCCGCCGGATCCCGCCCGACCTCCGCACAACGGTCATCCACCACCCGCGACGCCCGGGTCAGCTCGTCACCGGCGGCGAACGTGTGCCACCGATCCGCGTGCTCGGCCACCACCCGCAACGCCTTCGGCCCGTTCGCCGCCAGCAGCAACGGCACATCGGCCGGCGGGTTCAGCACCCGCAGCCGGCCCCGCACCCGCCGCGCCGCCTCGGCGAGCTGAGCCACCCGCTCCCCCGCCGTCCCGAACTCATAGCCGTACGCCTCGTACTCGAACCGCCGGAACCCCGCACCCAGCCCCAGCACCACCCGGCCGCCGCTGATGTGATCGACCGTGCGGGCCATGTCCGCGAGCAGATCAGGATTCCGGTACGCCACACACGACACCAGCATCCCCAGCTCCACCCGCGACGTCGCCTCGGCCCACGACGCCAGCGTCATCCACCCCTCGAAGTGCTTGCCCGCCCGCTCCTCGGCACGGCCCAGCGGGAAGAAGTGATCCCACCCGAACAGCACGTCCGCACCCAGCTCCTCGGCCGCCAGCGCCGCCCGTCGCACGTCCGCGAAATCCCCCAGGGCCGGCGCCACCTGAACCCCGACCCGTACCCGCCTGCCCTCGGCCATAGCCGTCGACCTTAGGTCCACAAAGGCAAAAGGTGGGTAGCCGTTGATTCCTTTTGTTCTTTGGTTTTGGGGTTGTGTGCGCCGTGGACGGGCGCACATCCTGTAGAGCATCCTAGGATGTTTGGGTCGGGACGGCGCGGCTCCCTTCACCGCGCCGGAGGTGGCACTAGCGTCCGGGTCGATGGAAGAGAACATCCGGCCCTGCGCCCACTGCGGGCGCCCGGTGCAGCAGAGGGCCTCGGCCGGCCGCCCGTTCCGCTACTGCCGCGACAACGACGGCGAATGTCAGCGCGCCTCCCGCAACGTCCGCATGCGGCACCGCGCCTCCCCCGGCCTGGCCGGCGAGGTGGCTCGCACCTGGGAGGCCGTCGACCGCCTGGACCAGCTGGTCGGCACCCTTACCGAGGCCCTGCACGCCGAGATGTCCCCGGCCGGCGTGGAGAGGCAGATCGCCGAGGTACGCGCGGAGACCTCCCGCCAGGTCGCCGCCGCCCACACCGACCGCGACGAGGCCCGGCGCGAGGCCGACCAGGCCACCTCCGCCGCGACGGTGGCCCACCAGCGCGCCGAGGCCGCCGAGGCCGACCGGGACGAGGCCCGCCGCCTCACCGCCCTGGCCGACGCCGCCGCGGCCGAGGCCCGATCCGAGGCCGACCGGGCCGCCACCGAGGCCCTTCAGGCACGGGCCGAGGCCGACCACGCCACCTCGCAGGCCGGCCTGGCCCGGTCCGAGGCCGCGGCCGCCGCCGAGCAGATCCGCCGGCTCCAGACCGACCTCGACGAGTCCCGCCACGCCCACGCCGCCGCCCAGCGCGAAGCCGCCGACGCCCACGCCGCCGCCGAGACCGCAGCGTCGAAGGCCGAGACCGCCGTCGCCCGGGCCGAAGCCGCCCGCACCGGGGCCGACGCGGCCCGGGCCGACCTGGACGAGTCCCGCCGCGCCCTGGAGACCGCCCGCGCCGACCTGGCCGAGCTCCGCGCCGCCGCCAACGCCGAACTCACCGACCTGCGCCAGGCTGCCGCCGCCGCGCTCGCCGAAGCCCGTCAGGCCGCGGCCTCCTCGCTGGCCGAGGCCGGCCGCGCCGCCGAAGCCGAGCTGGCCAAGGTCCGCGGCACCGCCGAGATCGCCCAGGCCGGCCTGGCCGACACCCGCGCCGCCCTGACCGCCGCCACCGCCGAGCGCGACGAGGCCAAGCGTGCTCTGGCCGACGTGACCGCCTCGGCCGACCGCGACCGCCGCACCGCCGCCCAGGACCTGGCCGACCTGGAACGCCGGCTGGCCGCCTCCCGGGCCGAGGCCGACGCCGCCGGCGAACGAGCCGCACAGCTCTCGGCCCAGATCAGCGACCTGGCCTCGGCGCTCGCCGCGCTGGGCGGCCGGCCCCGCTCCGCCCCGCCCCCACGGGCCGCCGCCAACGCCTGACCTGAGCCGCGTGGATCTGGACCGGGACATCACGATCACCTTCAGTCGCGACCAGGCCCTGGTGATGTCCGACTGGCTCCACGACCGGCTGGGCACGACCGAGTTCGACGGCCTGGTCGACCGCACCGATCGGGCCGCCTGGTCGCCGATCTACGCGATCAAGGGCGCCCTGGAGCACGAGCTGACCGAGATCTTCATGCCCGGCTACATCCAGCGGCTCGCCGCCGCCCGGGAGCGTCTGCTCGACAGCCTGGGCTCGATCGGAAGGCCGGAGATCGACGACGATTGATCGCCGTGTCCAGATCGCAACCCGGCCGACCGGCCGCCCCGGAAAGGCCGTCGGGTGTGAGCGGCCGGGACAATGGGAAAGGCGAGGCAGATGAAGTCACCGCGAGAGTGATGCCGATCGGATCACCGGACGCCGAGTGAGCAATATCGCAGGATGTGGAGAGTGCTCATAGTGGCGTAAAGTGGACCAAGGTCCACTTCCGGGGCGTCGCTGAGTGACAGGTAAGGGGTGCGGGCCGCTACGCTCGTAGCGTTAACACCTCCGACACACGACGACTTCTGGACGGGCGCGTCGGGCGGAATCGCGCGACCGTCCCTTTCGTTACACCAACGGAAGCAGCACCACGAGCGAGGGGAATGCCGATCATGGGCGAACGCATGCTGCGCGGCAGCCGTCTTGGCGCAGTCAGCTACGAGTCCGACCGTAACACCGAGCTGGCTCCCCGGCAGACCCGCGAGTACCTGTGCGTGAAGGGCCACCAGTTCGAGGTGCCGTTCGCCGTCGACGCCGAGGTCCCGATGACCTGGGAGTGCAAGTTCGACGGGAGCATCGCCCGGCTGGTGGACGGCAACGAGCCGGAGCAGAAGAAGGCGAAACCGCCGCGCACCCACTGGGACATGCTGCTGGAGCGGCGGTCCATCTCCGAGCTCGAGGACATCCTCAACGAGCGGCTCGAAGAGGTACGCACCCGGCGCGGCCGGTAGCGAAGCACCAACACGGAAAACGCCCCCTGCGACGAAGCAGGGGGCGTTTTCGCTGTCCGGGGCGGGCCGTGTTGCATGACCCGGCCGAGTGCGAGGCGTGGCCTAGCGGATGACCTCGCCCTCGATGACGCCGGTCGGGGACGCGGGCGGCGGGCTGGGCGGGGACGAGACCGGGTCGCCCTGCTGGACACGCACGTGGCGGGGGCCGAAGAAGTCGCCGGCGACCGCGGACGAGACCTGACGCTCGGCGATGCGCCGCACCCCGTGGCGGGCCAGCGCCCGGAACGGTGGCAGCACCAGCAGCAGCCCGGCCACCGAGCTGATGAACCCGGGCACCGCCAGCAGCAGCGCCCCGAGCAGCCCGACCAGTGAGTTGGTGACCTGTTCGCCGGGCGGGCGGCCGGCCTCGGCGGCCGCCCGGAACGCACGCCACCCGCGGATTCCCTCGCGGCGCAGCAGCGTCAGGCCGGTGATGGTGGCGGCGGCGAGCACGACCATCGCCCAGAACGCGCCGACCCAATGGACCATGCCGACGAACGCCGCGATCTCGGCGATCGCGAGCAGGAACAGACCGAGGGGGAGAAAGGCGAGCACCGGGCGTCTCATACCTCCAGCATGACACGCCCTCGCGCGGTCACGGCCAGCTCGCACCCTGCTTGGGGCGCCGGCCGAGCCGGTTCATCAGCCCCTCCTTGCGCGACTGCAGGCCCCATGTGGTGACCCTGAGCAGCTGTTCCCGGAAAACGTTGGAGCTCATCTTGCTGTCGCCGCGTTCGCGCTCGGTGAACGTGATCGGCACCTCGACCAGCTTGAAGCCCTTGCGGTACGCCCGCCAGGCCAGCTCGACCTGGAACGAGTAGCCCTGCGAGGCGACGGACGGCACGTCGATGGCGTCGAGAACCTCCATCTTGTACGCCCGGTAGCCGCCGGTCGCGTCCCGGAACGGCATGCCCAGCGCCATCCGGATGTAGATGTTGCCGCAGCGCGACAGCAGCAGCCGGTGCATCGGCCAGTTGTGCACCGAGCCGCCGGGGATGTAGCGGGTGCCGAGCACCGCGTCGTTCTCGCGCAGCCGGTCGAGCAGCTTGTGCAGCTCCTCGGGGGCGTGCGAGCCGTCCGCGTCCATCTCGACGACGACGTCGTACCCTTTGTTCTTGGCCCAGGCGAAGCCGGCGACGTACGCCGCGCCGAGCCCTTCCTTGCCGGCCCGGTGGAGCACGAACACGTGGTCGTCGGCGGCGGCCAGCTCGTCGGCGATGGCGCCGGTGCCGTCCGGGGAGTTGTCGTCGGCGACCAGAATGTCGACCGAGGGGACCGCCTTGCGCACCCGGTCGGCGATCAACCGGATGTTCTCCGCCTCGTTGTAGGTCGGGATGATCACGAGGACCCTTCCGATCCCCGGATATCCTTCGGCCTCGGTCACCGTTCCTCCGCGTTCGTCGACTCCGGGCTGGTCGCCGAGGCGACCACCACCCGCCGACGTCGGCGCAACGGCAGCGCCCCGGCCAGGGCAATGACGGCCAGCACACAGACCGCCATCTCGGGCCAGTGGCCCGAGCGCGTGGCTAGCGTAGTCGTATCGCTCAGGCGCATGTCACGCAGCACCACCGCGGGCACGTTGAAACCGGTGTCGGCCTGCACGTGCCCGGCGGTGTCGACGAAGGCGGAGACCCCGACGGTGGACACCATCAGGGCGGGCCGGCCGTGCTCGACCGCCCGCAGCTGCACCATGGCCAGCTGCTGGCGGGCCTCGGCCTCGTTGAAGGTGGCGTTGTTGGTCTGCACGGCGAGGATCTGCCCGCCGCCGGTGACCACGTCACGCACCACGCTGTCGTACGCGACCTCGAAGCAGATCACGTCGCCGACCGTGACCGAACCGGTGTCGATGACCCCGGCGTGGTCGCCGGCGACCATGTCGCGGACCAGGTCGACCTTCTCGCCGGCGACGAACCGGGCGATCGGGCGCAGCGGCATGTACTCGGCGAACGGCACCGGGTGCCGTTTGATGTAGGTCTGGGCCTGGTCGGGCCCGGTGACCGGCTGCCACAGGATGCCGGCGTTCTTGACCTCGTTGGGCTTGTCGCCGCGCAGCACCGCCCCGACCAGGATGGGCACGCCGATGGCGGCGGCCGCGCTCGCGATCTGCTGGGCGGCGTCCTGGTTGCGCAGCGGGTCGATGTCGCTGGAGTTCTCGGGCCACACCACCAGCTCGGGGCGGCGCTGCCGGCCCTCGGCCACCTGGTTGGCCAGCTCGATGGTGGCGCGCACGTGGTTGTCGAGCACGGCGCGGCGCTGGGCGTTGAAGTCGAGGCCGAGACGGGGCACGTTGCCCTGCACGACGGCCACCAGCTTGGCCGGGCCGTCGGCCTCGGCCACCGGCGCCAGGGCCGGACCGCCGACGATCAGACCCCCGGCGATGAGGTACGCGACGACGGGCGCCACGGTCACCTTGCGGCGCCACAGCAGGGCCACCAGCACGCCACCGGCGGCGGCCACGGCGAAGGTGACCAGCGGGGCGCCACCCCAGGCGGCCAGGCGCAGCGCGGGGGCGTCGCCCTGGCTGAACGCGAGCCGGCCCCACGGGAACCCGCCGAACGGCGCCCGGTCGCGGAACGCCTCCATGGCCGTCCACAGCACCGCGGTCAGCACCGGCCACAGCCCACGCCACCGGTCCACGAGGGGGCTGGTCCAGGCCGACGCCAGGCCCAGCAGGCCGACGAAGCCCGCCTGCGAGGTGGACAGGATCACCCAGGGCAGCCAGCCGCCGGCGAAGGTGGTCCACCACAGCAGCGGGAGGAACAGCACCGCGCCGGCGAGCAGGCCGACGCCGAAACCGCCGCGCAACCGGCGGCGGTGGGTGGCCGCCGCGAGCAGGGCGACACCGACGGGCGCGAGCGGCCACAGGTCGTACGGGGGCAGGGCCAGCAGGATCGAGGCCCCGGCCAGCACCGCGAGCACCACCGACACCCACAGCCGCAGGGGTCCCGCGGCCGGGTCGGCCACCGGTGGCACGGGCGCCCGGGGAACAGGTGGTTGCAGCGTCAACTCCACGCCGGAAGGCTACATGCAGGAATCGGGGCGTGGCCGCCACGACCACGCCCCGATGGATCCCTTGGTCCTCGCCGCGGACGACGTGGCAGGAAGGTGTCGCGGGAACCTTCGGACCGACGTGCCGCCGAGCTGGCTGCCCGCGCCGCGCCGTTGTCTACTGGTCCCCCGTTCCACCCCCTGGCCCACGCCGGAACAACGGCTTGTCCGCGCCGCCCCGCCGACCCCCACCCCCTGGACCTGGCGTGCGCCTGACCCCTGGAGGAGGGCCCTGGGCGCGGCCAGTGGGCGAAGGAACGGAGCGAACAACAACCGCTTCCCGCGTTGGGACCTGACGACGGTACGTCCGACCCCCGCCCGCCTGTCAACACCGTGTCCCGCGCCTGGGCGTGTCGCGTTCGTCGGCGTGTCATCCCCCGGTACCCGAACGGTTCACCACGGGTTCAGCAGACCGGCGGCCGCCTGCGGATGATCGGCCGCCAGCAGGCCCGCCGCGGCCAGCACATAGGCACTGTCGATCATCCGACGGGCCCGGTCCGGCGGTGCCCAGCCCCCGGCCAGATCACCGAGGACGGCGGCCAGGACCCGTTGACCTCCACCGTGTCGCAGGACCCCACCCGATCCGATGACGAGACGCACGTCACGCAGCGCACGCCCGCGGGCGTGCCGGCGTACCGCGACCGTGGCCGCCGCCGACGCCAGCGCGACCGGATCGCCGGGATCGACCGGATCGAGTCTTTCCGCCTCGGCCGCGGCGACCGTGCCCGGGGCCGACACGGCCACCCCGAGGTCGCCCTCGACGGTCCGCAGCCGCCACATCGTGCCGGCCACGTCCCGGCGCGGCCCGGTCTCCTCCTCGGCGTCCGGCACCAGCGCCGAGTAGACGTCGGTGGTCGCCCCGCCCACGTCCACCACCAGCACACCCCCGGCGGTCGTGTCGGCCAGCACCTCCACGCCGGCCAGGACCGCGTCCGGGGTCGCCGCGCGGACCAGCGACGCGAACCGCGGGCCGCGGGACAGCCGCTTGCCGCCGATCACGTGGCGAAGGAAGACCTCGCGGATCGCCGCCCGGGCCGGGCCCGGCTCCAAGACGCCGATGCGGGGCAGGACGTTGCCGGTGACGGTCACCGGGATCCCGCGTCCGGTCAGCCGGGCGGCGGCGGCCGGGCTCACCTCGGCGTTGCCGGCCACCACGACCGGGCGGCGCAGACGCGCGGTGGCCAGCCGGCCGGCGTTGTGGAGCAGCACCTCGCCGTCGCCGCCGTCGGTGCCGCCGACGAGCAGGATCACATCCGGACGGGACTTCCTCAGCGCGGCCACGGCGGCGCCGTCGAGCCGCCCCGCCGCCACGTGCACCACCTGGGCGCCCGCGGACAGCCCGGCACGATGGCCGGCCGAGGCGGTGACCAGGTGCTCGTACCCGACGACGGCCAGCCTCAGCCCCCCACCGGCGGAGGAGCACACGTAGAGCTCGCCCGGGCCGGGCAACTGCGCGACGGCGGCATCGAGCCCGGACAGCACATCGGTCGACGCGGTGGTCGGCACCTCCGCCCGCGCGATCAGCCCGCCGCCGGCCAGATCGACCAGACAGGCCTTCGTGTACGTCGAGCCGACATCCACGCAGACGGCCGCGGTCATGGTTTCGAGGGCACGACCACGGTGCCCGTGGCGGTCACGGCGACGATGGGCTCAGGAAGGACCGCCGCCGCCGAACCGCCGGTGCCACGGCACACCACGGCCGCGACGAAGTCGATCGTGCGCGACCGCGTACCCATCCTGGTGACCGTCGCCGTCACCTCCAGGACGTCGCCGGCCTGCACCGGCGCCCGGAACTGCACGTCGGCATAGGAGGCGAACAGCCCCTCGTCGCCGTCCAGCCGGATGCACACCTCGGTCGCCACATCACCGAACAGACCGAGCGAGTACGCCCCGTCGACCAGGTTCCCGGCGTAGTGCGCGTGCGCGTACGGCACATACCGGCGATGGGTCACAGTGATCATCGAGCACCCTCCACGACGGCGTGCACCAGATAGGACGCCACTTCCCGCGGCGTGGTCCCCCGGCCGAAGATCCGGTCGACACCCAGCTCGCCCGCCATCATCTCGTCGAACCGCGGCCCGCCGGCGATCAGCAGCGGCCGCCGCCCGGCCGGCAGCGCCTCCCGGAACGCCGCCGACAACGCCCGGGTGTTCTGCAGGTGCGCGTCGCGCTGGGTGACCACCTGCGACACCAGCACCGCGTCCGCCTTGGCCGCCCGGGCCGTCTCCACCAGCTCGGGCACCGACACCTGCGCGCCCATGTTCAGCACCGCCATCTCCCGGTACGACTCCAGCCCCTTCTCCCCCGCGATCCCCTTGAGGTTGAGAATGGCGTCGATGCCCACGGTGTGCGCGTCGGTCCCGATGCACGCCCCCACCACCGACAGCCGCCGCCGCAGGCCCCGCTTGATCGCCGCGTTCACCTCCTTGGCCGACAGCAGCGGGAAGTCCCGCTCGACCACCTGCACCTGCTCGGTGTCCACGAGATGCCGCACCCGCCCGTACACGACGAAGAACGTGAAACCGTCCCCCATCTGCCGGCTGTGCACCAGCATCGCCGGCTCCATCCCCATCTTCCCCGCGAGCTGGAGCGCGGCCCCCTCGGCCCGCTTGTCATGCGGGACCGGCAGTGTGAACGACAACTGCACCATCCCGTCCCCGGTGGTGTCCCCGTACGGCCGGACGATCGTCATGACGCTTCCAGGATCTCGGTGACCGGGTTGAAGTAATCTGCGGCGTGGGCGGCCACGCCGGACAGGCCCTTGCCTCGGTCGGCCGGGCGGCGCATGATCCCGAACGTTCCGTCGGCGATCGCGTTGAGCACGGTGTCGTCGGCGATCCGGGACAGCAGGTCGATGGCCTCGTCGAGGACCCGGTGGGCGCGCTGCTGGATGAAGCCGTTCCGCGCCGGGACGAAGTCTTCGTGCAGGCCACCGGCGGCGCCCAGCACGTAGCGCACGTTCTGCAGGGCGATGTCCCGGTCGGACAGCCACGGCGTGACCACCGCCTCGGTCATCATGCCGACCAGCAGGATGCCCTGCCCGGTCATCGCGCCGGCCAGGTTGAAGAAGCCGTCGAGCAGGTTGCCGCGGAACACGTCGCCGGTCATGTGCTTGGTCGGCGGCATCCACTTCAGCGGCGCGTCGGGGAACAGCTCCCGCGCCAGCAGGGCGTGCGCCAGTTCGAGCCGGAACGACTCGGGCACGTCGGGGTTGATCTCGAAGGCGTGCCCGATGCCGAGCTGCCAGTCGGCCAGGCCCGCCTCGTGCGCGAAGAACTCGTTCAGCAGCTGAGACACGGTCACCGTGTGGGCGGCGTCGACCGCGTCGGCCGTGGTCAGGTAGTTGTCCTCGCCGGTGTTGATGATGATCCCGGCCCGAGCGTGCACCTGCCGGGAGAACCGCTGGTCGACGAAGGTGCGGATCGGGTTGATGTCGCGGAACAGGATGCCGTACATCGAGTCGTTGAGCATCATGTCGAGGCGCTCCAGGCCGGCCATCACCGCCATCTCCGGCATGCACAGCCCGCTCGCATAGTTGGTCAGCCGGACATAACGGCCCAGTTCCCGGCTCACGTCGTCCAGCGCCGCCCGCATCAGCCGGAAGTTCTCCTGCGTGGCGTACGTGCCGGCGAAGCCCTCCCGGGTCGCGCCCTCGGGCACGTAGTCGAGCAGCGACTGCCCGGTCGACCGGATCACCGCGATCACGTCCGCCCCGGCCCGCGCCGCCGCCTGCGCCTGCGGGATGTCCTCGTGGATGTCCCCGGTCGCCACGATCAGATAGATCCACGGCCGCTGCTCGGGATCGCCGAGCCGCTTCACCATCCGCTCACGCTCGGCGCGGCGCCGGTCGACCCGCGCGAGCCCGGCCCGCGCGGCCTTCAACGCCGACCGTCGAGCCACGCCCGACTTGTCGGGAAGGGAGAATCGCACGGCGCCGGCGGCCGCCTTCTGCGCCAGCACCGTGATGTCGTCGAAGTCCTTGAGCGCATGGAAGACCGGCAGGGACACGCCGTGCGAAAGGCCGACGTCGGCGATCACCGCGTCGACCAGCCGGTTCACCCAGGGGATGCCGTCCGGGTCGGCGCCACGCACCCCGGCCAGCCGCAACACCGCCCGCTCCACCGACACCGTGGTGTGCGACCGCGCCAGGTCGACGACCGGCTGACCGGCGCGGACGGCCAGACGTCGCGCCTTCCGCACCACCCGCGGATCCAGATCCAGCTTCCCCGCCACGTACCCCTACCTCTCGAAGATCGTCGAACCGTCCAGCACCGTACGAAGGCAGACCGGAGAGGCGTCCAGCGAAGGCAACCCGTCCCGCACCCCGCCCGGCGTCTCCCACACCGCGAACGTCGCCGACTGCCCCGGCGCCAGCACCCCCACACCGTCCTGCCCGGCCGCCCGCCACCCGCCCCGGCTCGACGCCGCGAACGCCGCCCGCACACTCATCCGGTACACCGGGTTGCGGGGCGCCGCCGCGGCCGCCACCACCGCCCACGGGTCCAGCGCCGTCACCGGCGAGTCCGACCCGAACGCCAGCGCCACCCCGGTCGCGTGCATCTGCCCGATCGGGTTCGTCGCCATCGCCCGGGCCACACCCAGCCGCTGCGCGTACATCCGCTCCGGACCACCCCAGAGTGCGTCGAACACCGGCTGCACGCTGGCGACCACCCCGAACTCCACCATCCGGGCGATCATCGCCTTGTCGGCCAGCTCGACATGCTCGATCCGGTGCCGGCCCGCCCGCAGCCGATCCACCCCGAGCGCCTTGGCCGCGATCGCGAACCCGTCCAGCACCGTGGCGATCGCCGCGTCCCCGATCGCGTGGAACCCGCCCTGCATCCCCTCGTTCACGCAGTCGATCAGGTGCTCGCCGGCCTGCTCGGCGGTCAGGAACCCGAGGCCGCAGCCGTCACCGTCGGCGTACGGATCCCGGACCGCGGCCGTACGCGACCCGAGCGCCCCGTCCGCGTACAGATCGCCCCCGGCACCCACCGCGCCCAGCTCCCGAGCCTTCGCCGCGCCGCCCAGCTCGCCCCAATAGCCGAACACCCGCGGCAGCCCCTGCCCGGACAGCGCGAGCACCGAAAGGAAATCCGCCTCGCTGGACGTGCCCGGGCCACCGCACTCGTGCACCGCCGCGATCCCCAGCGACGCCGCCCGCGACAGCGCGCTCCGCTGAGCCGCCGTCCGCTGCTCCGGCGTCAGCGCGCCCAGCGCCACCGCCCGCACCGCATGGTGCGCGTGCTCCCGCACCCAGCCCGAAACGTCGTACCCGTCAACGCCCTCCGCCGCACCCAGCAGCGACGTCGACACCAGCGCCGAGTGCACCGAAGCCTGCGACAGATAGACCCGGCGGCCACCCGCGGCGCGGTCGAGCTCGCCGGCCGACGGCGGGACCTGCGAGGCCCACATCGACTCGTCCCAGCCGTGCCCGTGCACCACCGCGTCCGACGGCTTAGCCGCCGCGAACGCCGCCACCGCGTCCAGCACCTCCGCCGCCGACCGGGTGCCCGACAGGTCGAGCCCGTCCAGCGCCAGCCCGGTGTCCGTGGCGTGCACATGGGCGTCCACGAACGCGGGTGTCACCAACGCGCCGGCCAGATCTGTCACCCGATCCGCGGCGGGCGCGTCGGCCGAGGTGCCGAGCCACGTGATCCGGGAGTCATCGACCAGCATCGCGGTCGCCCGAGGGTCGGCGGCGGAGTAGAAACGGCCGTTGGTGTAGAGCGCAGTCATGCCGGTCAGTGTCCCGCGATCCGGCTTTCGAACAACCCGCGCACCGCTGGGACGCTCCTCACCAGATCGATCGCGAACGCCGCGTGCCCCGGCACGTACCCGTTGCCGATCAGCATCGTCACATCCGCCGCCAGCCCCTCCGCACCCAGCGCGGCGGCCGGGAAACTCGTCGCCATCGAGAAGAAGATCACCGTGCCGCGCTCGGCCGTCGCCAGGATCGCCCCGTGCTCACAGCCCGGCACGTCCACGCACACCACGGTCACCGTCGCCGGCCCACCGAGCGCCTCGGCCACCGCGCCGGAGACGGCCACCGGATCGCGGGCGTCGGCGACCGCGACCACGTCGGCCAGGCCGGCCTCGGTCAGCGCGTCACGCTCGGTCGCCGAGACCACGATTCCGGCCGTACGCGCACCAGCACGCCTCGCCGCGGCCAGCGCCAGCGAACCGGACTTCCCGGCGCCGCCCAGCACCGCCACGGTCGGCCGGTCGTAGCCGCGCACCACACGATCGGTCAGCGCCGGGGCGCCGCACACGTCGAACACCGCCAGCGCCAGCTCGGCCGGCAGATCGTCGGGCAGCACCGCGACCACCGAACGGCCGAACAGGATGGCATGCCCGCGCGCCGGCACCTGCTCGCTCAGCCCGTCCCAGCCTTCCAGCGAATCCGTCACGGCCAGCGGCGTGAGGGTCAACGACACCAGGGTCGCCACCCGGTCCCCCGGCTTCACCGGCAGCGGCGAATCCGGGCCGGCCTGCTCGACCACGCCGATCAGCATGCCGCCCGAACCGGTCACCGGGTTCTGCATCTTCCCGCGCGTACCGATGATGTCGAGCACCTCGGCCCGCACCGCCGCACCGTCACCGCCGTGCTTGACCGACAACTGCCGGAAGCTGGCCGCGTCCAGATTGAGCCGTTCCAGCCCGATCCGCACCTCATCGGCGGCGATCTCCGGGCGCGCGTCGAGCCGCCAGGCCGCCTGCGGCAGCACACCGGCCGGCTCGAGCACCCGATTCAGACCCACCTTCACCACGCGCCTCCTGTGAAACATGTTGTGTTCAAGCTTCTATACCGTAAATCCTTCGCCCGGCCAGTTTCTAGACCGCAGATTCTCCAGTACGGTCGGAGGACGATCTTTCTTCGTCGCCCGGGGAGGCAATGCAGTGCAGCCGTACGAGTACCGGCGCCACGAGCTCGTCGAGCCCGACTGGACCCGCTTCCCCGGCTGGCGCGACGTCACCAGAGCCCAGTGGGAGTCCGCGCAGTGGCAACGCGTCCACTGCGTCAAGAACGTCAAGCAGCTCCGCGCCGTCCTCGGCGACCTGGTCGACGAGAGCTTCTACGCCGACCTCGAGACCGACCAGCAGCGCCTGGCCACCATGTCGATGCTCATCCCACCCCAGATGATCAACACCATGGTGCCCGGCCGGGTGCCCGACACCGCCTCGTTCTACGAGGACCCGGTCCGGCGGTACATGATCCCCGTCGCCACCGACCGCCACCTCGACTGGCCGTCACACCCGCACGCCACCCGCGACTCCCTGCACGAACACGACATGTGGGTCGCCGAGGGCCTCACCCACCGCTACCCCACCAAGGTGCTCGCCGAGCTGCTGTCCACCTGCCCCCAGTACTGCGGCCACTGCACCCGCATGGACCTGGTCGGCAACAGCACCCCCACCGTCGACAAGCTCAAGCTGTCCCTCAAGCCGGTCGACCGGTACGACGCACACCTGGCCTACCTCCGGTCGCACCCGGGCGTACGAGACGTCGTGGTCAGCGGCGGCGACGTGGCCAACGTCCCCTGGAAACAGCTCGAGGCGTACCTCATGGGCCTGCTCTCGGTGCCGACCGTGCGCGACATCCGCCTCGCCACCAAGGCCCTGATGGGACTCCCCCAGCACTGGCTCCAGGGCGACGTCGTCGAGGGCCTGAACCGGGTCGCCATCACCGCCGAACGCCGCGGCGTCAACCTGGCCGTGCACACCCACATCAACCACGTGAACTCGCTGACCCCGCTGGTCGCGCGGGCGGCCCGGATGCTGCTCGAGGTCGGCGTCCGCGACGTGCGCAACCAGGGCGTGCTCATGCGCGGCGTCAACGCCACCACGCCCGACCTGCTCGACCTGTGTTTCGCCATGCAGGGCGAGGCCGGCATCCTGCCGTACTACTTCTACATGTGCGACATGATCCCCAACGCCGAGCACTGGCGGGTCCCGGTCTGGCACGCCCAGCAGCTCCAGCACGACATGATGGGCTACCTGCCCGGGTACGCGACCCCGCGGATCGTCTGCGACGTGCCGTTCGTCGGCAAGCGCTGGGTCCACATGATCGCCGACTACGACCGTGAACACGGCATCTCGTACTGGACGAAGAACTACCGCACGTCCATCGAGGAGGGCTCGGCCGAGGATGTCGCCGGCAAGCTCTACGCGTACTACGACCCGATCGACACCCTGCCCGAGTCCGGGCAGAAGTGGTGGCGCAAGCAGATCGCCGAATAGAAAAAGGGGGCCCCTCGGGCCCCCTTTTCAGTGCTGCGTTGTCTAGGACATGTCTCAAATTCAGCCCCAGTCGTTTCGCCCCGGATGCGAATTTGAGACATGTCCTAGCTGAGCGCGCGCTTCACGTCGGTCGCGGCGTCCTTGACGTGCTCACCGGCCTGCTTGGCGTGCGCGTCGGTCTGGTCGGCCTGGCCCTCGGCCTCGAGACGCGGGTTGTCGGTCGCGTCGCCGGCCTCTTCCTTGCCCTTGCCGGTCAGTTCCTCGGCCTTGTTCTTGATCTTGTCGGTGAAGCTCATCTGTAAGACCTCCTTGGCTCGTTCAAGGAGGTTCCCGGTCCGGTGATTGCTCAAACGCAAGCAACCCCACTCACATCATGTAGAGCATCCTAGGATACTGGTATATATGATCGCCTCGTGGATGATCGCTCCGTTCAGGCGCACTCGTTCGGCCCCGTCGCTCGCACCTACGAGCGGGGCCGGCCCGGCTACCCCACCGAAGCCCTCGACTGGCTCCTGCCCGGCGGGCAGCCCCGGGTCCTCGACCTGGGCGCCGGCACCGGCAAACTCACCCGCGGCCTGACCGAGCGCGGGCTCCCGGTGACCGCCGTCGACCCCTCCGAGGGCATGCTCGCCGAGCTGCGCCGCGTCCTGCCGGCCGTGGACACCCACCAGGGATCGGCCGAGCACATCCCCCTCCCCGACAACGCGGTCGACGTCGTGCTCATCGCCCAGGCCTGGCACTGGGTCGACCGCGAACGGGCCGTGCCCGAGATCGCCCGCGTGCTCGCCCCCGGCGGGCGCCTCGGCATCCTGTGGAACGTCCGCGACACCGCCGCCGCCGAATGGGTGGACCGCCTCGGCACCATCATCGGCGGCGGCGAAGAGGGCCGCGACCCCGCCGTCGGGCCGCCCTTCGGTCCGGTCGAGACGGCCGAGTTCCGCTGGACCGACCGCGTCACCCCCGAGGCGCTGCTCGACCTGGTCGCCTCCCGCAGCCGGGTGATCCTGCTGCCGGCCGACGTGCGGGCCGCCGTGCTGGCCCAGGTGCGCCAGCTCGCGGCGACCCATCCCGCGCTGGTCGGGCGCACCGGCTTCGACCTGCCGTACGTCACCGAGTGCGCCCGCGCCCAGCTCCCCTGACCTCGTCGCGACCTGTCCGTCAGAAAGGGACATGCCCACCCGGAAGCAGATCCAGCAGCACGAGGCCGAGCAGGCCGTCGCCGGCTGGCAGTCGATGACCCTGCTCCTCGAGCACCTCCGCGCCGGCCGGCGCCTCACCCCCGTCACCCCGACGATCATGTGCCGGGCCGGCGAGGAACAGTACGGCGCGCTCCCCGTCGACACCCAGATCTACTGCGGCGCCGACGTCGAATACTCCAGCAGCATGTACGCGAGCGGCGGCCTGCTCTTCACCGCCGCGTCACTGGCCGCCTCGGCCGCGATCAACTCCGGCAACCGGCGCCGGGCCGAGGCGGCCGCCGCCCCGCAGTGGCGCCACGGCGGACGGTTCCATGCCATCGTCACCAACCAGCGGTTGCTGCTGATGACCGACCAGTGGACGTCGTACCACTACAACGCCCTGCTCCTGATCCAGCCGAACCCGCTCGACTACTCGGTGGAACTGCACTTCGAGGGCGCGTACCCGATCAGGCTCCGCGGCCCCTGGGTCCCGTGGGCCACCGTCACGATCTGCAAGACCCTGTTCGACGCCCCCTGGCCGCCCGGCTTCCAGCCACCCGCACACGCCCTGCAACTCACCACGGGCTGAGCCGTGGGCCCGCTGCTCTTCCCCGTCTTCGCGTTCATCCTGTGGGAGTTCCCCAGCATGGTGCTGATGGCGCTGCACAAGGCGACCTGCGCCCTGACCGGGATCGCCCTGCTGATCTGGGCCCGCGTCTCCCACCGCGGCGCCTGAACACCCCGCCGCCTCATTCGTGCCAGACGGGCCGCAATCATGCCCGCCGCCGTGGTGATCCCGGGCCGCAACGACGACCTCGACGTCACCGTGACGCCGAGCGCCACCAGGACCAGGCCGGACCATGTGCTCCCGACCTGGCTCAGCACGTCACCGCCGCAGGGCGCAGAGGCGGTCAGACGCTGATGAAACCGATGCCGAGGAGGCTGGCCGCGGCCCGGTAGTCGGCGGCGCGGTGGCCGAGGGAGAGGGACCAGTGGTGGCCGACGCCGCTGGCGCTCCACTCGTCCACCCACTCGCCCGGGTCACGGCCGAAGGACACCCGGCTGGTGGTGTTGCCGATGGCCAGCAGGGGCCCGGGCACGACCGTCCCCTCGGAGGCGACGAACATCAGGCTCCCGTCCCGGTCCTGACCCAGGCCGAGCAGGGTGACCGGACCCTCCCGTACGTCGAACTCGACGCTGACGCCCCACCCGCGCTTGCCGTGGTAGACGCCGAGCCCGCGCAGCAGTGGGTCCCGTGCGCTGACCGCCAGGTGGGCGGGACCGTCGTGGCCCATCTCGACCACCTGGTCCTCGAAGTTGAGCGCCTGGATCTCGCAGAACGACCCGCCCGCGCCGACGACCTGGGTGGCCAGCTGGGCCACGGTGGTGCGGAGCTCGTACTCGCCGGTCGTCGGAATGCCCCGGGCGGTCAGCAGCGACGCACCGAGGATCATGCCGGCGCCGAGGCGTTCGTGCTGCTCACCGGCCAGGCCCCGGTGGTAGTAGGCGATCGAGTCTAGCGCGAAGTCCTCGACGAGCTGGTCGAGGCCGACCGACACCTGGGCGCCCCACGCGAAGTCGTCCTGCTGCACGGTGTCGTCCAGGGTGAAGATCTTGCGCGCGAGTTCCATCCGCTCGGTGACCTGGGACGGGGAGACCGCGAGCACCCGCTCGCGCAGGTCGTCGAACTCGAGGACCTCGACGTGCGAGCCGAACGTCACCGGCAGCAGGGTCAGGTCGGTCGAGACGTCCAGCATGCCCGGGTAGACGTGGCCCATCAGCCCGTGCCGGGCGTGGCGCAGGGCCGCCCGCACGTGCGCCGCGCGGATCCAGGTGCCGATGCGCTCCCACGCCGACTCCTGGCGCAGCCAGCCGGACACCGACCGGAACGGGATGCCGGCGCGGCGGAACGTGTTGCCGACCTCGGGCACCGGGCACTGGCCGCAGTAGGCCAGCCAGGCCCCGGTGTCGAAGGACGCGTGGTCCATCTTCTCGGTCGGTTGCAGGTCGATGACCAGGATCGGCGTGTTGGACCGCTGGGCGATCGGCAGGACCATCGAGGCGGTCAGGTAGGTGGCCAGGAACATGACGATGAGGTCGCAGTCGGCCTGCCGGAGCTTCTCGGCGGCGATCGCGCCCTCCTGGGCGTCGGAGACGAACCCGGCGTCGGTCACCTCGGCGTCCATCTCCTGGAAGCGCGCCGAGACGTAGCGCGCGGACTCCTGGAGTTGCGGCAGCAGCGCGGGGAACTGCGGCCAGTACGTGCCGAGCCCGCCGGCGACGAGGCCGATCCGGGTCTTACGGCGGGGTTGGGGTTCTAAGAGCATTACTCCTCCAGGAGGATCACGTGCAGGTTCCGGGGACCGTGCACCCCTTCGACGCGGTTCAGTTCGATGTCGCTGGTCGCCGACGGGCCGCTGATCCAGGTGAGCGGGCGTCCCGGCGTCAGCCGCGCGACGGCGTCCGGCACCCCGCCCACCACCTGGGCCGGCCGAAGCACGCAGATGTGCAGGTCGGGCAGCAGCGAGATGATGCGGCGGCCCTGGTCGGGCGAGGCGTCCAGCACGATGGTCCCGGTCTCGGCGATGGCGATGGCCGCGGCCGTGAGCACGCCGTCCGCGGCGGCGATGGCCGAGGCCGGCAGCCCGTCGTCGACCAGGGCCGACACCGAGGAGGGGACCCAAGAAAGATCAAGTCCGGGGGGTACGACCAGAGCGCCGCTGACGATCTCGGCGACGACCGGCGCGACCGCGGCGGCCCGATGCACGACCGCCTTGTAGTCGGCGAGCCGCTCCACCAGCAGGTCCAGCGACGCGGCCGCACCCAGCGCGGGCCGGTAGTCGCGCGGCACATCAACCGCCGGGGCGGAGCCCGCGAGGGAGGCGCGGATCCGGCCGAGGACGACGTCACGGCTACTCATCGCGGCTCTCCCACCAATCGCGGAAGGTCTCGGACGGCGGGGCGGGCAGGTCGCGCGAGGCGGTCCAGCCGGAGAGCGGCGGTGGCAGGCGCTTGCCCGCGTACTTGGACAGCTTGGCGGCGTGCTGCGCGGCTTCGTACAGGGCGGGGTGGTCCATGGTGTACGCCACGGCCGCCATCGCCGCGCGCTCAGTCCGCGGATGTGGCGCCTGGTTCCGCAGGTGGACCAGGATCTCCGGGATGTCGATCCGCACCGGGCAGGCGTCGAAGCACGCCCCGCACAGCGACGACGCGTACGGCAGCGACGCGTTGTCCTCGACCCCGGTCAGCTGCGGCGACAGCACCGCCCCGATCGGCCCCGGATACACCGAGCCGTACGCGTGCCCGCCCGTCCGTTCGTACACCGGGCAGACGTTGAGGCAGGCCGAGCACCGGATGCAGTGCAGCGCCTGCCGGCCCACCTCGTCGGCCAGCACCGCCGTGCGCCCGTTGTCGAGCAGCACGAGATGGAAGTCCTGGGGGCCGTCGCCGGGCGTGACCCCGGTCCACATCGACGTGTACGGGTTCATCCGCTCGCCGGTCGACGCCCGCGGCAGCAGCTGCAGGAACACCTCCAGGTCCTGCCAGGTCGGCAGCACCTTCTCGATGCCCATCACGGTGATCAGCGTGTCGGGCAGGGTCAGGCACATCCGGCCGTTGCCCTCCGACTCGACGACCGACAGCGTGCCGGTCTCGGCGATGCCGAAGTTGGCCCCGGACACGGCCACCTTGGTGCTGAGGAACGTCTCCCTCAGGTAGCGCCGGGCCGCCGCGGCCAGCACCGGCGGGTCGTCGGTCAGCGCGGGGTCCACGCCGGGCATCTCGCGCAGGAAGATGTCCCGGATCTCGGTGCGGTTGCGGTGGATCGCCGGTACCAGGATGTGGCTGGGCTGATCATGCCCGAGCTGCACGATCAGCTCGGCCAGGTCGGTCTCGACCGGCTGGATCCCGGCCGCCTCGAGGGCCTCGTTGAGCCCGATCTCCTGGGTGGCCATCGACTTGATCTTGATGACGCGTTCCGAGCCGGTCGCCCGCACCAGGTCGGTGACGATCGTGTTGGCCTCGTTGGCGTCCGCCGCCCAGTGCACGACCCCGCCGGCCGCGGTGACCCGTTCTTCCAGCTGTTCGAGAAGTTCAGGCAGGCGGGCCATGGTGTCGGCCTTGATCGCCGACCCGGCCACGCGCAGCTCCTCCCAGTCGGGCAGCTCGGCGATCACCCGGCCGGACTTCTCCCGGATCGTGGTCGTGGCGTGCCGCAGGTTGCGCCGGAGCTGGTCGTTGGCCAGCGCCTTGTGCGCGGCCCGGGGGAACGATTCGTCGCCACGGAGGTGGCCGACCCCGCGCGGGGCGGGCATGCCCAGGAAGGTGGTCATGGGGTCGCCGCCAGGATCTCGGCCAGGTGCAGCGTGCGTACCCCGGACTTCAACCGGGACAGCCCGCCGCCGACGTGCATGAGGCAGGACGAGTCACCGGCCGTGCAGACGGACGCGCCGGTGTCGAGGACGTGCCCCATCTTGTCGGCGAGCATCGCGGCCGAGGTGTCGGCGTTCTTCAGCGCGAACGTGCCCCCGAACCCGCAGCACTGCTCGGCCGCCGGCAGCTCGACCAGGTCGATGCCCCGCACGTTGCGCAGCAGCCGCATCGGCTTGTCGCCGACCCGCAGCACCCGCAGCGAGTGGCAGGTCGGGTGGTAGGTCACCCGGTGCGGGAAGTACGCCCCCACGTCCTCGACCTTCAGAACATCGATCAAGAGCTCCGACAATTCGTACGTACGCTCCGCCACCGCCGCGGCCCGGGACGCGAGCCGCTCGTCGCCGGCCGCCGAGGCCACCATGGCGTGCTGGTGGCGGACCGACCCGACACACGATCCGGACGGCGCGACCACCACGTCGTACGGCAGAAAGGTCTTGACGTGCCTTTTCACCAGGGGCAGCGCGTCCTTCTGGTAGCCGGTGTTGATGTGCATCTGGCCGCAGCAGGTCTGACCGGGCGGGAACACCACCTCGTGCCCGAGCCGCTCGAGCAACTGGACGGTGGCCTTCGCCGCCTGCGGAAACATGGTGTCCGCCAGGCAGGTCACGAAGAGCGCGATGCGCACCTCTGCCTCACCCCCACAACCGGTCCTCCAGCGCCTGCCAGCGGTCCGGATCGCCGCGGGGCTCGTACCGCCGGATCTGCTGAGTCTCCCGCAACACCGACCGCAACGCCGGTAGGCCGCCGTCCAGCACCCCCGCGGCGCGGGCCTGCACCAGGACGTTGCCCAGCGCGGTGGCCTCGACCGGCCCGGCCAGCACCGGCTTGCCGCACGCGTCGGCGGTGAGCTGGCACAGCAACTCGTTGCGGGCGCCGCCGCCGACAATGTGCACCACGTCGACGTTCTTGCCGGAGAGCTCGGCCGCCTGGCGGATCGCGCGCCGGTGCGCGAGCGCGAGGCTGTCCAGGATGCAGCGCACGATCGCGCCGCGCCCCGATCTCTTCGTCGGCAAGGCGGCGGCGATCCGGCCGGGCATGTCGCCGGGCGGCAGGAACACCGGCTGGTCGACGTCGATCACCCCGGCGAACGGCTCGGCCTCGGCGGCGTCGAGCAGCTCGCGCACATCCGGCACGTTCCATTCGCGCTGGCACTCCTGGAGCAGCCAGAGCCCCATCACGTTGCGCAGGTAGCGGATCGTGCCGTCGACGCCGCCCTCGTTGGTGAAGTTGGCCGTCCGGCTCTCATCGCTGAGCACCGGCTCGTCCAGCTCGACGCCGACCAGCGACCACGTCCCGCAGGAGATGTAGGCGAAGTTCGCATCGGCGGCGGGCACTCCGACCACGGCCGATGCGGTGTCGTGTGAACCGACCGCGAACACCGGCGTGCCCTGGTACGAGCCGATCACCGAGCCGGGCGCCCGCAGTGGCGGGAGCAGCCGGCCGGGGATCCCCGCCTGGTCGATCAGGCCGGCGGCCCACCTGCCCGTCCGCACGTCCAGGAGCTGGGTGGTGGAGGCGTTGGTGAGTTCGGCGCCGACCTCACCGGTCAGCCAGTACGCGATCAGGTCGGGAATGAGCAGCATCCGGTGGGCGAGCGGCGCCAGCGGCTCGGCCAGCAGCTGGTAGATCGTGTTGAACGGCAGCTTCTGGAGGCCGGTCAGCGCGTAGAGCTTGTCCTCCCCGAGCTTTCGCAAGGTCGGTTCGAAGACGCCGTCGGTGCGCGAGTCACGGTAGTGCACCGGGTTGCCGAGCAGCCGCCCGTCCGCGTCGATCAGGCCGTAGTCGACGGCCCAGCTGTCGATGCCGATGCCGTCGACCGGGCCGGCGGCGCGCAGGCCCTCCAGGACGCCGCGGTAGAGCGCGAGCACGTCCCAGTGCAGCGTGTCGCGTACCCGGACGGGCTCGTTGGGGAAGCGGTGCACCTCGGTCAGGTCGAGGCGCCCGTCCCCTCCGATGGCGCCGACCATCACCCGCCCGGAGGACGCGCCCAGGTCGACCGCGGCGAACCGTTTCACCGGAGGAACGCTGCCGCGACGCCGGCGTCGACCGGGACGTGCAGGCCGGTGGTGTGCGACAGCTCGCCGGCGGTCAGCACGAAGACCGCGTTGGCCACGTGCTCCGGCAGCACCTCGCGTTTGAGCAGGGTGCGCTGCGCGTAGTAGGCGCCCAGCTCCTCCTCGGGCACGCCGTAGACCGCCGCCCGCTTGGCGCCCCAGCCGCCGGCGAAGATGCCGGAGCCGCGGACCACGCCGTCGGGGTTGATGCCGTTCACCCGGATGCCGTGGCCGCCCAGTTCGGCCGCGAGCAGCCGGACCTGGTGGGCCTGGTCGGCCTTGGTGGCGCCGTAGGCGACGTTGTTGGGCCCGGCGAACAACGAGTTCTTGCTGGAGATGTAGACGATGTCGCCGCCCAGGCCCTGGGCGACGAGCACCCGGGCGGTCTCCCGGGAGACCAGGAACGAGCCCTTGGCCATCACGTCGTGCTGCAGGTCCCAGTCGGCCTCGGTGGTCTCCAGCAGCGGCTTGGAGATGGACAGCCCGGCGTTGTTGACGACCAGGTCGACGCCGCCGAAGGCGAGCACCGCCTCGCGCACCGCCGCCGCGACCGCCTCGCCCGAGGTGACGTCGGCGGTCACCGCGACCGCCTTGTCCGGGCCGCCGATCTCCTCGGCCACCGCGGCGGCCGTCTCGGCGTCCCGGTCGGCGACGACCACGCAGGCGCCCTCGGCGGCCAGCCGCAGCGCGATGGCCCGGCCGATGCCGGAGCCGCCGCCGGTGACGAACGCGATCCGGGCGGCCAGCGGGGCCGGCTTCGGCATCCGCCGGAGCTTGGCCTCCTCGAGGGCCCAGTACTCGATGCGGAACTTCTCCGACTCGTCGATCGGGGCGTACGTCGAGACGGCCGAGGCGCCGGCCATCACGTTGATCGCGTTGACGTAGAACTCGCCGGCCACCCGGGCGGTCTGCTTGTTGGCGCCGAACGAGAACATGCCGACGCCGGGGACCAGCACGATGGCCGGGTCGGCGCCGCGGATGGCGGGGCTGTCCGGGGTCGCGTACCGGTTGTAGTAGGCCTGGTAGTCCTCGCGGTAGGCGGCGTGCAGCTCGCGCAGCCGGGCCTCGACCTGCTCCAGCGGCGCGTCCGGCGCGGTGTCCAGGACCAAGGGCTTCACCTTGGTACGCAGGAAGTGGTCGGGGCACGAGGTGCCCTTTGCCGCGAGCGTGGACATCTCCTCGCGGCCGACGAAGTCGAGGACGACGTCGGTGTCGGTGTAGTGGCCGAGCTGCGGGCGGTCGGTGGAGGCGAGGCCGCGGATCAGCGGGAAGAGGGCGGCGGCCCGCTCCCGTCGTGTGTCGGCGGGCAGCGGCGGGTGCAGCAGCGCCCCGAAGGGATCGGGCCGGCCGTTGGCGGCGATCCAGGCGGCGGCGGTGTCGATGATGAAGCGGGAGTTGGCCTCGCACTCGTCGCTGGTGGCGCCCCAGGCGGTGATGCCGTGGCCGCCGAGGACAACGCCGATGGCCTGCGGGTTGGCGCGGTGCACGGCGGCGATGTCGAGGCCGAGCTGGAAGCCGGGCCGGCGCCACGGCACCCACAGCACCTTGTCGCCGAAGATCTCCTTGGTGAGCGGCGGGCCGTCGGCTGCGGTGGCCAGGGCGATGCCGGCGTCCGGATGCAGGTGGTCCACGTGCGGGGCGTCGACCAGGCCGTGCATGGCGGTGTCGATCGACGGGGCCGCGCCGCCCCGGCCGTGCAGGCAGTAGTCGAAGGCGGCGACCATCTCGTCCTCGCGGTCGACCCCCGGGTAGACCCCGGGCAGCGCGCGCAGGCGGTCGAGGCGGAGCGCGGCCAGGCCCTTCGCGGTCAGCGTGCCCAGGTCGCCGCCGGAGCCCTTGACCCAGAGCAGCTCGACCGGGCCGCCGGTGACCGGGTCGGTCTCGCTGCCCTTGGCCGACGTGTTGCCGCCGGCGTAGTTCGTGGTCCTCGGGTCGGCGCCCAGGCGGTTGCTGCGCGCGAGCAAGTCGTCGACGACCGTCATCGATGCCCCATCCGTGAAACGTTTCATGATGTTGCGCCCACGTTACGTCCCGCGCCGACGAGAGGTCAAGGCCCGAACCCAGTGGTAGGCCAGAGCGGTATCCGGACCACGGATGCCGCTCTGGCCTACCACTGGCCTCTAGTGAACGGCGGTCGAGGCTCGCGCTATCAACTCGGGCGTGAAGATGGCCTGCTCGTGGACGTGCGCCGGGTTGGTCGCCTCGTCCAGGACGAGCTGCGCGGCGGCCCGGCCCAGCTCCTGCCGCGGCTGCCGGACCGAGGTCAGCGGCACCGCGGCCGCGGCCGCGAACTCGATGTCGTCGAAACCGACGATGGCCAGGTCTTCCGGCACCCGCCGGCCGGAGCCGATCGCCTGCTGGAGCAGCCCGAGCGCGACCAGGTCGTTGGCGCAGAACGCGGCGGTCGGCCGGCGGCGGACGGGCAGGCCGGCCAGCCGCTCCCCCGCCTCACGGCCGTCGGCCACGGTCAGCGCGTCGGTCGGCAGGAAGACCAGATCTTCCGGCGGCAGGCCGTTGTCGGCCCAGACCTCACGGGCGCCCTGCAGACGCTCCCGCACCTGGCCCAGCGCCTCGGGGCCACCGGCGAAGGCGACCCGGGTGTGACCATTCTCGATCAGGTGCTCCACCGCGATCCGGCCGCCGTACACGTCGTCGACCGCCACCGAACAGAAGTTGCTGTCGCGTACCCGGTCGACCACGACCACCGGGATGCCGCGCCGGCTGACCTCGCCCAGGAAGGCCGAGTCGGGGTCGACCGGGGTGATCAGGATGCCCTGCACGCGCTGCTGAACCAGCCGGTCGAGGTGCACCTCCTCGCGGGCCGCGCGGCCGTTGCTGTTGCAGATGAACAGCGACAGGTCGGCGTCCTCGGCGGCCAGCTCGATGCCCTGCGCCACGTCGTGGAAGAACGGATTGCTGCCGTCCAGCATCACGTAGGCCAGGGTCCGGCTGGTTCCCGCGCGCAGCTGACGGGCCGACTCGTTGCGCACGAAGCCCAGGTCGGCCATCGCCCGCTCGACCCGCTCACGGGTCGCCGTGGCCACCATCTCGGGCCGGTTCATCACGTTGGACACCGTGCCCAGCGAGACGCCCGCGGCGGCCGCCACGTCCTTCACCGACGGTGCCTTGCCTACGACCACCAGTTGCTACCTCGAACTTCCTCTGCGTTTCAGACAAGTTACGGGTTCGTTCTTGACACGTGTGATGCGGGCCACCTACGTTCGACCCTACGCCGACTGAAACATTTCAACAACTACCCGGAGGTGGCTGTGGCGGCTACCGAAGCCGTGCTCGACGTCGTCGATGTGACCAAGTCCTTCGGGGCGGTCGCCGCGGTCCAGGGCGTCAGTTTCCCCCTCTACCCCGGCGAGGCGCACGCCCTGGTCGGTGAGAACGGCGCCGGCAAGTCCACCATCGTGAAGATGCTGGCGGGCGTGCACCGGCCGGACACCGGCCGGCTCGTGGTCAACGGCTCACCGGTCGACTTCGCCGGCCCGGCCGACGCCAAGGCGGCCGGCATCGCGGTCATCTACCAGGAGCCCACGCTCTTCCCCGACCTGTCGGTGGCCGAGAACATCGCGATGGGCAACCAGCCGCTGACCCGCCTGCGCCAGATCGATCGCAAGGCGATGCGCGCGGCGGCGACCCGGCTGTTCCAGCGGCTCGGCGTGCAGCTCGACCCGGACCGGCCGGCCCGCGGCCTGTCCATCGCCGACCAGCAGATCGTCGAGATCGCCAAGGCGCTGTCCAGCGAGGCGCGGATCCTGGTGATGGACGAGCCGACCGCGGCGCTCTCCGGCGTCGAGGTCGAGCGGCTGTTCGCCGTGGTGCGGTCGCTGCGCGAGGAAGGCGCGGCGATCCTGTTCATCTCGCACCGGTTCGAGGAGATCACCCGGCTCTGCCAGCGGATCACCATCATGCGCGACGGCAAGCACGTGTGCACCGAGCCGGTGGCCGACCTCAGCGTCGACGACATGATCCGCCGGATGGTCGGCCGTGACCTGAGCGCGCTCTTCCCCAAGCTGGACGTGCCGGCCGGCGACGTGGTGCTCGAGGTCGAGAACCTGTCCCGGGCGGGCGTGTTCAAGGACGTGTCCTTCACCGTACGGTCGGGCGAGATCGTCGCCCTGGCCGGTCTGGTCGGCGCCGGCCGCTCCGAGGTCATGCAGGCCGTCTTCGGGGTCGACCCGTACGACTCGGGCACCGTGCGCTTCCTCGGCAAGCGGCTCAAGCCCGGCTCGCCGCGCGCCGCGATGGCCGCCGGGCTGGCCCTGGTCCCCGAGGACCGCCGCCAGCAGGGCCTGGTCATGGAGCTGTCGATCGAGCGCAACGTGACGCTGCCCCGGGCCCGCAAGCTCGCCCGGCTCGGGCTGCTGCTGGGCACGACCGAGCGCGACGAGGCGTACGCCTGGACCCGGAAGCTGCAGACCAAGCTGGGCCGGCTCACCGACCCGGTGGGCACCCTGTCCGGCGGCAACCAGCAGAAGGTCGTGCTGGCCAAGTGGCTGTCCACCGCGCCCCGGCTGCTGATCGTCGACGAGCCCACCCGCGGCATCGACGTCGGCACCAAGGCCGAGGTGCACCGGCTGATGTCCCAGCTGGCCGCCGACGGGATGGCCGTCGTCATGGTCTCGTCCGAACTGCCCGAGGTGCTCGGCATGGCCGACCGTGTGGTGGTGCTCCGCGAGGGGCACGTGGCCGCCGAGCTGACCCGGGCCGAAGCCACCGAGGAGACGGTCATGTACGCGGCCATGGGGCAGAAGGTCGCATCATGACCACTCTCGCCGTGAAGACCCCGAGGATCGGTTCGCTGTTCAAGGCGCGCGAGCTTGGCATCGTCATCGCGCTCGTGCTGCTGGTCGCGTACACCGCGATCGGGAACCCGCGCTTCCTCTCCGGGCAGAGCATCCGGGACATCCTGCTCAACACCGCGATCCTGGCCGTGATGGCGGCCGGGCAGGCGGTCGTGGTCATCACCCGCAACATCGACCTGTCGGTCGGCTCGGTGCTCGGCGTCAGCGCCTTCACCGTGGCGACCATGATGAGCGCCCGCCCCGGCCTGCCGATGATCGTGGCGCTGCTCGTGGGCATCGCCGTGGGCGCGGTCTGCGGCCTGCTCAACGGCGTCCTGGTCCGGTACGGCCGGGTGCCCGCGCTGGTGGTCACGCTGGGCACGCTCTACATCTACCGGGGCGTCACCTACTCGTGGGCCGGTGGCTCGCAGGTCAACGCCGACGAGTTGCCGCCCCACTTCCTCAGCTTCGCCAACGACTCGCTGCTCGGCGTCCCCTGGCTGGTGCTGATCGCGATCGTGGTGGTCGGTGGTGTGTCGCTGATGATGCGCAACTACCGGGCCGGCCGCGAGCTCTACGCGATGGGCTCCAGCCCGCAGGCGGCCGAGCTGGCCGGCATCAAGGTCGCCCGCAACCTGCTGGGCGCGTTCCTGCTCAGCGGGGCGCTGGCCGGCCTGGCCGGGGTGCTGTTCGCGGCCCGGTTCGGCACCGTGGACGCCTCCGCCGGCACCGGCTACGAGCTGAACGTGGTGGCCGCGGTGGTGGTCGGCGGGGTGGCCGTGTTCGGCGGCTCCGGCTCGGTCTGGGGCGCCGGCCTCGGCGCGCTGCTGCTGACGGTGATCGGCAGCGCTCTGGCGGTGCTGGACATCAACCAGTTCTGGCAGCAGGCCATCGTCGGCGCGCTGATCGTCCTGGCCATCGGCGCCGACCGCCTGGTCGCGGTCCGGCTCGCCCGCTCGCTCCGGAAGAGGGACTCGCATGTCTGAGCAGACGACGGCGCCGGCCCCGGCGCCCGCGGCGGAGGCTCCGGCCGCCGCCCCGGACCGCCTCCGCCGGCGGATCGGCTGGGACGCGATCATCGTCACCCTGACCGTCGTGGTCCTGGTCGTGGCGTCCCTCAGCGTCGAGAACTTCGGGACCAGCCGGAACTTCACCTTCCTGGTCCTCGACCTGCTCCCGATCGCGCTGGTCGCGCTGCCGATGACGTTCATCATCGTGACCGGCGAGATCGACCTGTCGGTGGCCAGCACCCTGGGCTTCACCAGCGCGCTGATGGGCGCCTTCTGGACGCAGGGCCTGAGCATCGAGACGATCATCCCGCTCTGCGTGGTGATCGGGGCGATCCTCGGCGCGGTCAACGGCTTCCTGGTCACCGGCCTCGGCCTGCCGTCGCTGGCGGTCACCATCGGCACGCTGGCGCTCTACCGCGGTCTGGCGCTGGTGGTGCTGGGCGACAGCGCGGTGGCCGACTTCCCGGCCGCCTACACCGGCTGGGTCACCGGCACCATCGGCGGTGGCAGCGTCCCGAACGTCCTCATCCTGCTCGTGATCCTGGCCTTGATCTTCGGGGTCGTCCTGCACGCCACGCCGTTCGGCCGCTCGCTCTACGCGATCGGCGCCAACGCCCAGGCCGCGCACTTCTCCGGCATCCGGGTGGCCCGGACCAAATTCTGGTTGTACGTGGTCAGCGGCGCCGTGGCCGGCCTGGTCGGGGTGCTGTGGACGTTGCGTTACTCCAGCGCCCGCGCCGACAACGGCGCCGGGCTCGAACTGGCCGTCGTCGCGGCCGTCCTGCTCGGCGGCGTCTCCATCTTCGGCGGCAAGGGCACCCTGCCCGGCGTACTCGCCGGTGTGGTCCTGCTCGCCGCGCTGCAGAACGCGCTTCGTCTGGAGGACGTCTCCGGCCAGGCGCTCAACATCGTCACCGGCGTCCTGCTGGTGGCCTCGGTCCTGCTGCCCAACATCGTCACCTCGATCCGCACCACCTGGCAGCGGCGTCGTCTCCGATCCGCCGCCGCCCGATGAGATATCCCCCTCCAGTCAGGAGCCTGAAAATGAGCAACTCCACCCGCCGGCGCGTGCTCGCGGCGGCCGCGGCCTCGGTCGCGCTGTTCAGCGCCGCCGCCTGCAGCGGCACCACCCGGGACAACCAGAGTGACGCCGGCGCCTCGGCCCCGGCCGGCGGCGCCAGCGCCGACCCGAACGCGAAGCTGAAGGAGGGCGTCAAGATGGCCTTCCTGCCCAAGCAGCTGAACAACCCGTACACCGACGTCGAGGTCAGTGGCGGCAAGGTCGCCCTGGGCGAGCTGAAGGGCGAGTACAAGCTGGTCGGCCCGAACGACGCCGCCGCCTCCTCGCAGGTCAGCTACATCAACACGCTGATCCAGCAGCAGCAGGACGTGATCGCGATCGCGGCCAACGACCCGAACGCGGTCTGCCCGTCGCTCAAGCAGGCCCGGCAGGCGAAGATCAAGATCGTCGGCTTCGACTCGGACGCGTCCAAGGACTGCCGCGACGTCTTCATCAACCAGGCCACCACCCAGGGCATCGGTGAGAGCCTGGTCAAGATGGCCAGCGAGCTGGCCGGCGGCGAGGGCGAGATCGCCATCCTGTCCGCCACCCCGAACGCCACGAACCAGAACGCCTGGATCGACGTGATGAAGACCGAGCTCGCCAAGCCCGCGAACAGCAAGCTCAAGCTGGTCAAGACCGCGTACGGCAACGACGACGACCAGAAGTCGTTCCAGGAGGCCCAGGGCCTGCTCCAGTCGTACCCGAACCTCAAGGTGATCGTCGCGCCGACCACGGTCGGCATCGCCGCCGCGGGCCGCTACGTGTCGAGCTCCAGCTTCAAAGGCAAGGTTCAGGTCACCGGGCTCGGCCTGCCGAACCAGATGCGTCAGTACGTCAAGGACGGCACGGTGAAGAAGTTCGCCCTGTGGAACCCGGCCGACATCGGCTACCTGGCCGCGTACGCGGGCGTCGCGCTCTCCTCGGGCCAGATCACCGGGGCCGAGGGCGACAAGTTCAAGGCCGGCAAGCTCGGCGACTACACCGTCGGCAAGGATGGTGAGATCGTGCTCGGCCCGCCGACCGAGTTCACCCCCGAGAACATCGACCAGTTCAACTTCTAGGTTTCGATCGGCTCAGCACATGCCCCGATACTGCTTCGAACTCCGGGTCCGCCCCGAGCTGATCCCGGAGTATGTGGAGCGGCACCAAGCCGTGTGGCCCGAGATGCAGGACGCGCTTCGGGCCACCGGCTGGCGTAACTACTCGCTTTTCCTCCGCGCCGACGGGTTGCTCATCGGTTACGTCGAGGCGGACGATCTGACGGCGTCCCAGGCGGCGATGGAGGCGCTGGACGTCAACACCCGCTGGCAGGCTGAGATGGCGGAGTTCTTCGGCGGCGCCACGCCGGCCGAGGGGCTCCCCCTGCTCACCGAGGTATTTCATTTGGAGTCGTCATGACCGACGTCAAGCGCTCGCTCGCCGCCCAGCGGATCGAGACGCCGTCCTGGGCCTTCGGCAACTCGGGCACCCGCTTCAAGGTGTTCGCCCAGGCCGGCGTGCCCCGCTCGCCCGAGGAGAAGATCGCGGACGCGGCGGTCGTGCACCAGTTCACCGGGGTCGCGCCGACGGTCGCGCTGCACATCCCGTGGGACAAGGTGGCGGACTACGCGGCGCTGTCCGCGTACGCGCAGGAGAAGGGCATCAAGCTCGGCGCGATCAACGCCAATGTGTTCCAGGACGACGACTACAAGCTCGGCTCGGTGACCAACCCCGATCCGGGGGTACGCCGTAAGGCCACCGACCACATGCTCGAGTGTGTGGACATCATGGACGCCACCGGGTCACGTGACCTGAAGCTGTGGTTCTCCGACGGCATCAACTACCCCGGCCAGGACGACCTGCGCAACCGGCAGGACCGGCTGCACGCGGCGCTCCGCGAGGCCTACGACCGGCTCACCGGCAACCAGCGCCTCCTGCTGGAGTACAAGCTGTTCGAACCGGCCTTCTACGCCACCGACGTCCCCGACTGGGGCACGTCCTATGCCCACTGCATCGAGCTGGGCGAGCGGGCCACGGTCTGCATCGACACCGGCCACCACGCCCCGGGCACCAACATCGAGTTCATCGTCGCGTTCCTGCTGCGGCAGAACAAGCTCGGCGCGTTCGACTTCAACAGCCGCTTCTACGCCGACGACGACCTGATGGCCGGGGCCGCCGACCCGTTCCAGCTGTTCCGCATCATGTACGAGATCGTCCGCGGCGACGCGCTCGACCCGGCGTACGGCATCAATTTCATGCTCGACCAGTGCCACAACATCGAGGCGAAGATCCCGGCCATCATCCGCTCGGTGATGAACGTGCAGGAGGCGACGGCCAAGGCGCTGCTGGTCGACCGGGACGCGCTGACCAAGGCGCAGAACGACGGCGACGTCCTCGAGGCCAACGCGGTCATCATGGACGCCTACAACACCGACGTGCGGCCGCTGCTCGGCGAGGTCCGCGCCGACGCCGGCCTCGACCCCGACCCGATCGCCGCCTACAAGCGCAGCGGCTACCAGGAGAAGATCGTCGCCGAGCGCGTGGGCGGCGAGCAGGCCGGGTGGGGGGCCTGACCCTATTCGACCGGGATCGAATGGGGTTGTGCGGAAACCACCCCAGGTATTGACTTGTACCTATGCGTGGGAATCGCGTCGTCGCCGCCGTCAGCGCACTCCTCCTGGTCTCGATCACCGCCTGCGGTAACGATGAGCCCGAGGCCGGCAACGGGTTGGAGAAGAAGACGATCACGGTCGCCGCGCTTCCGCTGCTCGACGTCGTGGCCCTGCACATCGCCCAGGAGCGCAAGCTCTTCGAGGCCGAAGGGCTCGAGGTCACCGTCGAGCCGGTCGCGCAGAGCCTGGCCGCCCTGCCGGCGCTCAAGAACGGCCAGGTCGACGTGATCGCGGGCGGCAACTACGTGACCTTCCTGCAGGCCCACCAGCAGGGCACGATGAAACTGCGCGTGCTGGCCCCGGCGGCCGCCGTCGCGCCGCGGTTCCTGCAGCTCGTGGTGCTGCCCGGCTCCCCCATCCGGTCGGTGTCCGACCTGGCCGGCAAGAACGTCGCGGTGAACATCCTGAACAACATCCAGTCGCTGACGTTCAACGAGGTGCTCCGGGCCGGCAACGTCGACCCGGCGACCGTCAAGTACCGCGCGGTGCCGTTCCCGCAGATGGACAAGGCGCTCGCCAACGGCGACGTCGACGCGGCCCTGACCGCCGAACCGTTCGGCACCGCGATCACCGCGACGCTGCCCGCCCGGATGGCCCTCGACGCGGGCACCGGCGCCGTCGACGGGCTGCCGATCAGCGGCTACCTCTCCACCGACGAGTGGACGGCGAAGAACCCGAAGACCGCGGCCGCGTTCCAGCGGGCCATCCTCAAGGGGCAGGCGCTGGCCTCCGGCGACCGGGCGCTGGTCGAACGGGTGCTGCCCGGGTACGCCAAGGTGGACGCCACCACCGCCAAGAACGCGCAACTGCCCGCGTACCCGACCGCCGGCGACCCCACCGGGCTGCAGAAGCTGGCCGACCTGATGACGTCGCAGAAGCTGCTGCCCGGCCCGTTCGACGTGAAGACCGTGGTGTTCACGGCCGCATGACCCCGACACCGGGCCGGTGGCTCCGCGGGCCGGCCGGGGTGGCCGCCGCGGTCGCGCTCAGCGAGATCCTCGCCGCGACCGGCGCGATCCCCCGCGACTTCCTGCCGCCGGCCTCGGCCGTGCTGGCCCGGGCGGCCCGACTGCCCGCCGAACCCGGCTTCCTCGGCGACCTCGCGACCACGGTCACCGCCTGGGCCGCCGGGCTGGCCCTGGCCGTGCTGATCGGGGTGACGCTCGGGCTGCTGCTCGGCGGCGTCCCGGCGGTCGGCGCGGCGCTGCGGCCGGTGCTGGAGTTCCTCCGGCCGATCCCGTCGGTGGCGCTGATCCCGCTGGTCAGCCTGATCCTCGGCGCCGGGCTGACCACCGAGGTCACGCTGATCGTCTACGCCGCGGTGTGGCCGGTGCTGTTCAACACGATCTACGGGCTGAGCGAGGTCGACCCGGTGCCCCGGGACACGCTGCGGGTCTTCGGGTTCGGGCGGGCCGAGGTGATGTGGCGGGTGTCGCTGCCCGCCGCGGCGCCGTTCATAGCCACCGGGGTACGCCTGGCCGCCGCGATCGGGCTCATCCTGGCCGTCGGGACCGAGATCCTGGCCGGGTTCGGCGACGGGCTGGGCGTGTTCATCGCCCAGGCGCAGCAGGCGGTGGCCGGCACCCTGGACGTGCTCGCCGGCACGGTCTGGGCGGGGACGCTCGGGCTGCTGGTGAACGCCGTGCTGGTGGTTTTCTCCCGGCGCGCCTTCGGGTGGCACGGGCGATGAGGATCGCGGTTCGCTGGGCGGTGCCGCTGCTCGTCGCCGGGCTCTGGGAGCTGGCGGCCCGGCGTACCCAGGACGTGTTCTTCCCACCGCCCTCGGCGATCGTGAAGCGGATGTACGAGCTGTGGTTCAGCGGCCCCTTCGTCCTCACCCCGGATGCCGTGGACAACCTGCTGCCCAGCCTGGGCCGGATGGCCGCCGGGCTGGCCGTGGCCACGCTCGCCGGGGTCGGGCTCGGGCTGGCGCTGGGCCGGTCGGCGCGGCTGATGGACTACCTGGACCCGCTGCTGCAGTTCGCCCGGGCGATCCCGCCGCCGACGCTGGTCCCGGTGTTCATCGTGCTGATGCACCTGGGGTCGGCCATGCAGATCGTGTCGATCGCGGTCAGCGCGGTCTGGCCGATCCTGCTCAACACCGCCGACGGCGCCCGAACGGTCGACCCGGTGCAGATCGCCACCGCGCGGGTCTTCCGGATCGGCCCGGCCGACCGGCTGCGCCGGATCATCCTGCCGTCGTCACTGCCGAAGATCTTCGCCGGGCTGCGGCTCAGCCTGTCGCTGGCGTTGATCCTGATGGTCTTCTCCGAGCTGCTGCCCGGCGCCGCCGACGGCATCGGCTTCCAGCTCACCGACGCGCAGAGCCGCTCCGACCTGCCGACCGTGTGGTCGGCCATCGTGCTGCTCGGCGTGCTCGGGTACCTGCTCAATACGCTGCTGCTCGTGGTGGAACGTCGCGCGTTGCGGCGGCATCGGACCGGAGGTCTCTGATGGACCAGCTCACCGTACGCGACGCGGTCTTCGACTTCTTGCGCCGGCAGGGCGTGGACACGGTGTTCGGCAACCCCGGCTCGACCGAGATCCGGATGCTGCGGGACTGGCCGGCCGATTTCACGTACGTGCTGGCGTTGCAGGAGTCGATCGCGGTGGCCGGGGCGGCCGGGCACGCCATCGGCACCGGCGTCGCCGGGGTGGTCCAGCTGCACTCGGCCGGCGGGGTGGGGCACGGGCTGGGCGCGGTGTTCAACGCGTACCGGGACCGGGTGCCGCTGCTCGTGATCGCCGGCCAGCAGACCCGGGCCATGCTGACCACCCGCCCGTTCCTCGCCGCCGACGAGCCGGCCCAGTTCCCCCGGCCGTACGTGAAGCTCGCCGTCCAGCCCGACCGCGCCGAGGACGTGCCGGCCGCGGTGGCCGAGGCGTACCGGGTGGCCATGACCCCGCCGCGCGGCCCGGTCTTCGTCTCGGTCCCGGAGGACGACTGGGACCACCCCGCCGCCCCGGTGCCCGACCGCGACCTGCACACCGACTTCACCGCGAGCCCGGCCGCGCTGGCCGAGGTGGCGGCGGCGCTGAACGGGGCCCGCCGCCCGGCGATGGTCATCGGCGCCGGGGTGGACGAGGACGACGCCCAGGACCTCGCGGTCGAACTGGCCGAACGGGTCACCGCCGCGGTCTGGCTCACGCCGCTGTCGGCCCGCTCCGGCTTCCCCGAGGACCACCGGCTCTTCCAAGGCTTCCTCCCGCCCGTACGCGACCAGATCACCCGCGCCCTCGACGGCCACGACGTGGTGTTCGCCGTGGGCGGCCCGATCTTCAAGTACCACGTGCACACCGACGGGCCGATGCTGCCGCCGGACGCGCGGCTGTTCACCATGGACTGCGACCCCGCGCAGGCCGCATGGGCGCCCGCCGGGACGAACATCCTCTCCACGGTGAACACCGGGCTGAGCGTGCTGCTCGACCTGGTGGAGAAGCGATACCGGGCGTCACCGCCGGTCCGGGTCCGCCCGGGCGCCGTGCCGCGCCTCGACCCGATCGAGCCGGCGCTGGCCATCGACACCCTGCGGGCGCTGGTCCCCGGCGAGGCGATCGTGGTCGAGGAGATCCCGAGCCACCGCGAACTGTTCCACGCCCGCTTCCCGATCACCCGCCCCGGCGGCTTCCTCACCACCGGCAGCGGCGCGCTGGGCTGGGGCCTGCCGCTGGCGGTCGGCCGGGCCCTCGCCGCCGGCCGCGACGAACGCGTGGTGTGCGTGGTCGGCGACGGCTCGAGCATGTACTCGATCCAGGCCCTGTGGACGGCCGCGCGTCACCGGGCGCCAGTCACCTTCGTAGTGCTCAACAACCGCGGGTACGAGGCGGTGAAGGCGCTCGGCCGCCGGCTCGGCGCCGCGGACCTGGTCGGCACCGACATCCATCAGATCGATTTCGTGAGCGTCGCCCAGGGTCTTGGCTGCGCCGCGGCCCGGGTCGCCGACGCCGCCTCGCTCACCCGCGAGCTGAACACGGCCCTGGCCGCCGACGGCCCGTACCTGCTCGAGGTTCCCGTCGCCGCCGGGTCCGCCTCGGCCTACCAGCCGGAAGCCTGAGCCCGTGCTGGAGATCAACGGCTTCGGTCACGCGTACGCCGGCCACACCGTCCTGCGCGACGTGCACCTGAGCGTGGCCGACGGCGAGCTGGTCAGCATCGTCGGCCCGTCCGGCTGCGGGAAGTCCACCCTCCTCCGATGCGTGGCCGGCCTCCTCCCACCCGGCGAGGGCACCATCCGAGCCGACGGCGTACCCCACAACGTGGCGATCGTCCTCCAGGAGTACGGCCGTTCCCTGCTGCCCTGGCTGACCGTCACCGACAACGTGGCGCTGCCCCTGCGCCACAAGGGCGGCACCCGAGCCTCCCGCCACGAAGCCGCCCTGGCCGCCCTGGCCCAGGTAGGCCTGTCCGACGCCGCCCGCAAACACCCGTGGCAACTCTCCGGCGGCATGCAGCAGCGCGTCTCGATCGCCCGGGCCCTCGCCTACCGCCCCGCCCTGCTCCTGATGGACGAGCCGTTCGGCTCGGTCGACGCCCAGACCCGCGAGGACCTGGAGGACCTGCTCCTGGCCGTCCGAGGCAACGACATGACCATCCTGTTCGTCACCCACGACATCGACGAGAGCGTCTACGTCGCCGACCGGGTGGTGGTCCTGGGCGGCGCCCCCGCCTCGATCCGGGCCGACCTCCCGGTCCGCCTGGGCCCCGACCGCGACCAGATCACCACCCGCGAGCAGCCCGACTTCGTCAAGCTGAGAGCCGAGGTGGGCCGCCTCGTCCGCGGCCGCACATAGCCCCTGCCCATCGCTGCGACCGCTCCCGGCACAGCACCTCTCGCCACAGCCCTTCCCGCCACAGCTCCCTCGCCACGGCTGTCTCGCCGCAGCCGCCCTCGCGGTAGCCGACCTTGCTGCAGCACATCTCGCCGCAGCACATCTCGCCGCGGCCAGCCTCGCCGGGGCACGGCCCTTCTCGCGCGCTCATCCCGACGTTGGGTGGGCAGCCGTCGCGAAGCGCTCATCGGCTGCGCCCGGGACCACACCGCGCCTTGATGTTTCGCGAGATGCGACTGAGCGGGTGGCCATGCCGGCGGACACCGCCTCCCCGCCACTCCCTCCCGTGGCCCCTTTGCTCTGCGCACATATAGGCACCACTTGCATGCTGTGAACATCTGAATGATTTCGAATCGGGCCGCTGGGTACCACGTGGGCGTGGTCGATCATGGCCAGGCGGCGGCCGGGGTGGGGCTGGGGTTGAATGGCGGGATGACTACCTGGTTGATCACGGGATGTTCGAGTGGGCTGGGGCGGGCGCTTGCGGGGGCCGTGCTTGCTCGCGGTGACAACGCTGTGGTGACGGCTCGTGATGTGGGGGCGGTTGCCGGGCTTGTTGACGGCTATCCGGAGACTGCGCTGGCTGTGGCGCTCGATGTGACCGACGGGGGTCAGGTCGCCGGCGCTGTCGCGCGGGCCGAGGAGCGGTTCGGCGGGGTGGATGTGCTGGTCAACAACGCTGGGTATGGGTATCGGGCCGCGGTTGAGGAAGGGGACGACGCGGATGTGCAGCGGTTGTTCGCCACCAACTTCTTCGGGGCGGTCGCGTTGATCAAGGCGGTGCTGCCGGGGATGCGGGGGCGGCGGCGCGGGACGATTGTGAACATCTCGTCGATCGGGGCGCGGATCTCGCCGGCTGGGTCGGGGTACTACGCCGCGGTCAAGGCCGCGCTCGAAGGGCTGACCGGGTCGCTGCGTGCGGAGCTGGAGCCGCTGGGGATCAGGGCGTTCGCGGTCGAGCCGGGGCTCTTCCGGACGGACTTCGCCGGGCGGTCGCTGACGCAGTCGGCTGATGCCATCGGGGACTACGCGAGCACGGCCGGGCCGCGGCGCAAGGAGAACGACCGGGTGCACGGGACCCAACCCGGCGACCCGGACAAGGCGGCACGGGTGATGATCGCCGCGGTGGAGTCGGCGGCGCCGCCCTCGGTGCTGGTGCTCGGGGCGGATGCGGTGGAGGCGTTCGGCGGGGTGCTCGACCGGCAACGTGCCGAGCTCGAGCAATGGCGTGAGCTCGGCACGTCCACCGATTTCGACTGAACCACGAACTCGGCACGTCAAGCCGTTCCCGCTGAACCCCGAGCACGGCACGTCGAACTACTTCGGCTGATCAACGCCGAGCGTCGTCGGGGGGCGTGTCAGGCCGTCGTGCAGGTGGAGCCGTTGAGGGTGAACTGTGACGGGGAGGTGTAGGAGCCGGCGTGGGTGCCCTGGAAGCCGAAGGTCGCGTTGCCGCCGGGTGGGATGGTGCCGTTCCAGGAGATGTTGCGGGCGGTCAGCGGGCCGCTGCTGCCGGTCAGGGTGGCGTTCCATGAGCTGGTGACGGCCTGGTTGGGCGGGAGGGTGAAGCCCAGCGTCCAGCCGTTGACGGGGGTGCTGCCGGTGTTGGTGACGGTCACGTTCGCGGTGAAGCCGTTGTTCCACGAGTCGGCGGCGTAGGTGACGCGGCACGAGGACGTGGGCGTGGGGTCGGGCGGGGGTGTTCCGCCGGAGTTGATCGTGGTGGAGAAGGACTCTACGGCCAGTCCGGCGCCGCCGATCCAGGGCTCGAAGCCGGCCTGGAGGCTGGTCAGGTACCACGAGGAGGTGATGGCGCCGCGGTTGCGGACGTCGGTGATGAAGTCGAGGACGCTGAAGTTCCAGCTGGTGATCGCGGACGGCGCGACGTAGGAGATGACGTTGTTCGAGCCGTTGCTGCCCTGCCACACCTGCCAGGATCGGCCGCCGATGGTGGTGTTGCCGACCGGGGAACCGATGGGCTGGATGTTGCCCTGGCGGTTGAACCAGATCATGATCTCCATGGCGTTGACGCCGTCGGTGCGCGGTGTCGGGTCGAGCCAGATGTCGTACGCGGCGTCGTAGGTCGCCCCGCTCACGTACCGGTAGGTGATGTTGCTGGTCAGACTGCTGATGTCGCTGACCCGGCGGGGCAGGACGGTGCCGGGTGAGCAGTTCGTGTAGTGGCACCCGTAGAAGACGGCGGGGTACGAGACCGGCGCGCCGCTGGTGTTGCCGACGCCCTGCTGGCTGGTGATCGCGAATCCGGTGGCGGTGACGTTGATGCATTGCTCGGCGCTGGAGCCCCAACGGTTGTTCATGACGACGTACCGGCCTTGGATCGTGGTGCTGCCGTACTGCTCGCAGATCCGGGTGTCGGCCTGCGCCGGCCCGGTGGCGACGACCATGGCGGTGACGGAGCCGGCGACCAGGACGAGGGCCGCGGCGAGGAAGCGTTTCATCGGTACTCCTCACGAGGACGAGATGGGAGCGCTCCCATCGACGGTACGCTATCTCTCGTGAGGCGTCCTCTCAGAGCGCCGGAAAGTCGTAGTCGAACCAGACGCGGTGGGTGCCGTCGGGCTCGACGGTCAGGCCGCCGGCGCCGGTGATGCCGGCCAGTGCCTCGGTGCCGCTGCCGGGCACGATCACGAAGAACTCGGCCGCCCGGTCGGCGCCGGTGGTGGTGGTGGCCGAGTGGGCGAAGTTCAGGGCCCCGGACCGGCCGGCCACGGTGCCGCGGAAGGACTCCATCGCCACGTACGTCCCGGCGCCGGTCGTCTGGTCGTACGCAAATGTGAACAGCGTGGCCGACTCCCCCGCGATCTCGCCGGTGTAGAGCTTGCGCATGGTCGCCACGCCGACCGGGACCGCCGTCGCGATGGACGGTGGCGGCACCGGGGCGGCGTCGAAGGCGGCCACCTCGAACGTTCCTGTTGCTCGCATCGGGACAACGTAGGCCAGATCACTGACAAGGCGTGTCAGGTTGGCCCAACCGTCAGACCGCGAGGCAGCGCCCGCCGGGCAGCATGCCTACCGGCGCGCTCACACGCGGGACGGCGCCCATCTCGTTGAAGCCGACCAGGCACACGTCACCGGGCAGCCCCACGGCACAGACGACGCTGCCGTCCGGCGCCGGGCCGCCCGGGCGATACATGCCTACCTCGGCGTCGGCGAAACCCTGGGCGACCGGGAACGGGCTGGGCGACCGGAAACGGGCTACCGGCGTCCACCCGCCCGCTGACCGCCGCGACCTGGCGGCAGATCGTCGGGCGAGCGAGGTCAGTGCTTGATCCTGGACAGTTCGTCCAGGAGGCGGTCGATCTCGGGCTCGGTGTTGTAGTGGTAGATGCTCGCGCGGACCGCTCCGCCGGTGGCTCGCAGGCCGGCCGCCTCGAAGTACTCGACCGCGTAGTAGTCGCCGTGGGAGACGCAGATGCGCTGTTCGCCGAGGATGCGGGCGGTGTCGGCCGGAGGCTGGTCGCCGAGGCGGAACGACACCGTGGGACAGCGGCCGGCCGGCGCGGCGCACAGGGTGACGCCGTCGATCTCGGTCAGGCCGGTCAGGAGGCGGCCGGCCAGGGTGTTCTCGTAGGCGGCGACGGCGGTCATGCTCGCGGTCAGCCGGGCTCGGCGGTCGAGGGCGGCGGGAGCCAGCGCCGACAGGCCGGCCAGGTGGTCGACGGCCGCGGTGACACCGGCCAGGAGCTCGAAGCTGAGCGTGCCGTACTCGAAGCGGTCGGGGGCCTGGGCCGGTGACGGGACGAGCTTGACCGGCTCCAGCGGCGCCCAGGTGGACGGGTCGGCGATCACCGCGGCGTAGTGCGGGCCGGACCACTTGTAGGCGCTGGTCACGTAGAAGTCGGCGCCCAGCATGACCACGTCGGTCGGGCGGTGGGCGGTGGCGTGCACGCCGTCGACGTAGACCAGGGCGCCGGCCGCGTGGGCGAGGTCCGCGATCTCACGAACGGGGGGTACGGCGCCGGTCGCGTTGCTGGCGGCGGTCACGGCGACCAGGCGGGTACGCGGGCCGATCAGGTCCTGGTACTGCCCGACCGGCAGCGAGCCGGTGGCCACGTCGACGTCGGCCCAGCGCACCGTGGCACCGGCCGAGGCGGCCGCCTGCACCCACGGGCGGACGTTGCCGTCGTGGTCGAGGCGGGACACCACCACCTCGTCGCCCGGGCCCCAGCCCTGGGCCAGGGTGCGCGCCACCAGGTAGGTGAGCGCGGTCGCGGACGGGCCGAACACCACCCCGTCGGGGCGGCCACCGAGCAGGTCGGCCACCGCGCTCCGGGCCGCGGCGACAATCTCGCCGGAGCGGCGCGCCGGCGCGGAGGCGGTGCCACGGTTGGCCACGGCCGTACTCATCGTGGCCGTGATGGCGGCGATCACCGGGGCGGCCGGCTGGGTTCCCCCGGCGCCGTCGAAGTGGACGAAACCCTCGGCCAGGGCGGGGTAGGCGGACCGGATCCGGTCGACGTCGAGCTCCATACGCCTGACCCTATTTGTTCGCGAACGGCTGCGGACAATTCGCTGACCTGCCCGGACAAAGCTGATTGTTCGGCGATGGGCCGCACCGGTTCCGCCGGGGCCGGGTGGCCGCCGACGCTGGTGCCGAACACAGCGAGAACGTCGTGGCCCGGCGTTCTTGGTAGGGGCAGGTGGATGGGGCCGTACACGGGGGCGGCCCCATCCACCGACCGGTCAGAACCAGACCGGGCCGCACCACTCGGGCTGTTCCTTGCGCGGGCGGCTGGCCGGGACCTTGCTCCACGGCAGCAGCGACACCGGGCGGCGGGCGGCGACGTCTTCCACCCAGCCCAGCAGCGCCACGAACACCGCCACCAGGCCCAGCGACAGTACGAACAGCGCCGCCATCTCCAGGTTGTCGCCGATCCGTTCCAGCTCGTACCGCTCGGCGGCCGCGAAGACCAGCGCGATCGCGGCGTTGTGCCACAGGTAGATCGTCACCGCGCGGGCGTTGCAGAAGTTGACCAGCCCGTTCAGCGGCCGGACCCGCTTCAGCCAGGCCATCTGCGGGTGGACGCGGAACAGCAGCAGGACGAAGCCGGCCGAGTAGATCGCGTACGCCACCGGCTCGTTGGCCAGGTCGATGCCCTCCTCGCCCGGGTGCGTGATCGTCCACGCCAAGCCCGCGCCGACCAGCACCGCCGCGATCGGGCCCAGCACCGCCCACCGGATCCGCCTCAGCACGCCGGCCTGGTGGGCGAAGCCGAGGATCCAGCAGCCGGCGAAGGTCAGCACGTCGGTCACCGCCGACTCCGCCCGCGCCGGAACCGGCCACTCCAGGTAGTCCCAGAAGAACACCGCGACCACCGGCAGCACGGCCGCGACCAGCCCGATCCGGCGATAGACCCGCCGCAGCAGCGGAGAGAGCAGAACCAGCCAGAGGTACGCGACCAGGTACCAGAGCACGCCCTCGACGGGTGCCGCCCACCGCGCCGCGGGTGGCTCGACGATCGGCAAGACCCACAGCGCCAGGTGGGTGAGGTCGGGGCGGCCCGGCCACGGCAGCAGGAGCATCGCCGGCACCACGAGGGCGGCCATCGCCCACAGCCCCGGCAGCAGACGGCGCAGCCGGCCGGTGATCGCCTGCTCCACCGACCGCTGCATCGACGTGGCCATCAGCGAGCCGCCCAGCGCGAACATCACGCCCATCGACGGGAAGATCATCGCCAGCCAGGCGGCCGGGAACATGTGGTACAGGAACACCCGGACCAGCGCGGCGGCGCGCAGGAAGTCGAAGTAGCGGCTGCGTTCCTTCCTCGGCGGGACGGGCGTCGTGTCGGGCGCGGTGTCCGCGCGATAAACGGCAGGCATCGCACGAGGATAGGAAGACTCAAGGTCCTCGTTCCCCGGTTCGTAAGCCGTCCGGGGGACGCCGTACGGTCAGACCTGTCCCAGGCCCTTCCGGAGCATCGGCACGAAGGTCTCGATCGAGTTGGCGTGTCCCTCGACCGGGGACTTGCCCTCGTCACCGCCGATGTTGATGCCGACCACGCGGCCGTCCGAATTCAGCACCGGGGCGCCGCTGGTGGCCTTCAGGGCCACCTCGTCGTCGTACTCGAACTGGAGAAAGGGCACGGAGCCCCGGGCGGTCTCGACGGCCGGGTAGATCCGCGAGCCCGGCTGGTCGGTCTCGGCCAGCAGGTAGACCCGGTCGCCGGGTGCCGGCGGGCTCTCGGCCAGTTCCAGCACGGCGGCGCCGGCCGCGTCGGTGACCTCGAAGGCGGCAAGGTCACGCCGGATGTCCACGTCGCCGGACACCGCACCGGGCAGGTCGACCATCCGGTTCGAGGCGATCACGATGTTCTCGTCGTCCACGCTGGCCGCGGTCATTCCGGTGACCACGCCGCCGCTCAGCTCGGCGCCGGTGTACTCACGGCTCATCCCGCCGGCCGTGCCGAGCAGGTGATGGGCGGTGAGCAGCAGGACCCGCCCGTCGGGCCAGCGCACCAGGAAACCCGAGCCGGCGTCGATCTCGCCCTCGGTAGTGGTGAACGAGGGCCGGAAGACGGCGTCCAGGTCGGCCGACGGCGGCACGGCGTCCTCGATGGTGTCGTCGAGCGGCTCGCCGCCGGGGTTCACCGAGAACGTGGGCTCGGGACCCGCGCTGCCGGTCTCGTCGGGACGCAGAAGGCCGCAGCCCAGGAGAAGGACCGCGGCCAGGCCCGCCGCCACGGTCTTCGGAAGACGCATGGCGGCGAGCATAGCGTCACTGCTCTATGTCAGAGGGTCAGTTGTCGTGGGCTCGACGTGCTCGCGCAGGTGCCGGTTGTGGCGGGGCTCCTGACGGGTCTTCTGGTCGTCGAGCCGGCGTCGCAGATCGTCGCGTACATCGTGCAGCGCCGCGTTCAGATCTTCCTCCGAGGAGGTCGTGACGATCTTGTCGCGGCCGGCGATCCAGCACTCCAGCGTGACCTTCTGTCCTCGGGCCTCCCGATCCTTCACCGAGACCTCGAGTTCCGTCGCGTCCGCGTGGAACCCGGCGAGCCGGGCGTCCAACGTCGCGAACTGCTCGGCGATCCAGATGCGGTCTCCCTGCGAGAATCCGGCGCCGACGCGCAGACACTCCTGCACGGTGGCTGGATCAGCGACAGCAGTCATGCCAAATCTCCTCAAAACCGGCGGATGAGACCTGAAGTTACCTACCCAGTCCGGCCGAGACGAAACTGATCACGGTTTGCGGGCCACTCCTCCGTAGAGGGCGACCTGCGCGTCGGTCAGCGTGGCCGGCCCCTTCGGGCGCCAGTCGAGGATCGGGACCACACCGGGCTCGACCAGCTCGAGGCCGTCGAAGAACCGCGCCACCCCGGCCCGGTCACGCAGGTGCGACTCGATCCCCTGGCGCCGCATCACCGCCGTGAACCGCGCCCAGCCCTCCGGGTCATGGTCGCCGGTCACATGGGAGATCGCCACGTAACTGCCGCTGGGCAGGCCGGCCATGATCGTCGGCACAAGGTCGTACGCGTCGTCGTCCGGGAAGAAGTGCAGAACCCCCATCAGCAGTACGGCCACCGGCCGGCCGAGGTCAAGGGTGTCCCGCGCCTCCGGGGCCGGCAGGATCCGGTCCGCCTCCCGCAGGTCGGCGTCGACGTAGGCGGTGCGGCCCTCGGGGGTGCTGGTGAGCAGGGCGCGCGCGTGGGTCAGGACGAGCGGGTCATAGCAAGTCGGGTTGTGCACACACGAGCGATCACCGTCCGCCTGCTGTGCAAAGGACCCCTTGCCATGACACGCGCCCAAGAACAGCGCAACCCACAACCACAACCGACCCAAACCGGCCGCACCGACGATCACCCGGCATGGTGCGACCCGACCCGATGCACCGCCGATCCGGCCAGCCAGACCGACGGCTACCGGTCCGACCTGGGCGGGAACATCGGTCGGCCCCGGTGCCCGTCCGGCTGACAAGCGCCGTGCTGTTGCCCGTCCGGGACGGGACGGCCTGGCTGTCCGAAGCGTGCGCCCCGTGGACCTGTGACCCCTACCTGCGCGCGCAGGTCGGGGACGTGCGCCTGTCGATGCCCGCCGCTGACGCGCGGCGGGTGCTCGCCGATCTGTCCGCCCTGCTCGCATTCGCCGCTGCCGCCGAGGGGGTGACCCTGTGAACACCAGAACCGACAAGACGCTCTTGATCCTTACCGCCCTGTTCGTCGGCGGTCTGGCGTTCGTCGCGGGCGCCATCAGCTTCGCGCACATGCGAGAGTTGGCCACCCATCACGATCAGCTCGGGTGGAAGTCGTACGCGTTCCCGATCAGCGTGGACGGGCTAGAGATCGTGGCCAGCCTGTTCCTGGTGGCGCAGCGTCGCGCCGGGCGGGCGACCGGATGGGTTCCGTGGGTGGCGCTTATCGTCGGCACCGCCGCGAGCCTCGCCGCGAACGTCGCGGTCGGTGGCGCGGACCCGATCGGCAAGGCGCTGGCCGGGTGGCCAGCGCTGTCCATGCTCGTCTCGGTCAAGCTTCTGTCCGCCATGTTCGATCATGAAAAAGATGATCAGCGGACGATCGTCCGGGACGATCAGCGGACGGCCGCGACCGTCCCGGACGTCCCCGAGATCGTCCGGCAGACGGGACGGGACGACGCAGCACCGTACGGGACCGTCCCCGGCGAGCGGACGAACACCCCCGCGCCGTCCGCGACCAGTCCGGCCGACCGGCCCGCCGAGCACCCCCCGGGCGAGCGCGCTGGCGCGGGCGGGCGCGCGGCGAGCCGCATTGGCGACCCGGGCGACCGGGCGGCGGCACCTCCGGACATCCGAACCGTGGCGCACCTGATCCCGGCCGCGCGGGCGGCCCGCGCCACGCTGGCCACCAAGGGTCGGTCACTGTCGCGGGACAACCTGGCGGAGGCCATGCGCGACGACGGGCACGGCGTGTCCAACGAACGCGCCTCGATCCTGCTCAAGATCCTCAAAGCCGAGCAGGACTTGACCACCATCGGCACGGCGACCACCCGGCCCCGTCCGCAAGAGCCCGAGTCGCCGTCGGGGGTGGTCGTGTAGTCCGCGACGTTGCGACATTGCAGACGGTGGAAGGGTGCCCTCGCGTGGGAAGGACGGGCAGATCAACGCCGAGGTCTACTGCACGCGTCCAACACGAAGGGCACCCGTCCAAAGATCGGGTGCCCTTACGTGGCTGGTTGGTCAGCCGCGATGAACTCCCCATCTTTGGCTCTCTCGATGAAAGCCGCCCATTCGTCCGGCGTGAAGACCAACGTTGGCCCCGCAGGGTCCTCGCTGTCACGCACCGCAACGGCGTTGGTGAGCTGAGCGACTTCCGCGAAGTTGCCGTTTGCACCGCTACGGGTGCTCTTGCACTACGTCGCTGCGTCCAGGTCTGGAGCGTTCACCTTTTACCGGAGTCCAATTCGTCCAGCTGGTCGGTGATGCAGGCGCATGGTGCGTAAAGGCAAGGGTCGAATGAATGCTCAGCGATTGATGGCAGCGGCAAGAGCAGTCTCGGCTTGTGCAAGTGCAGTGTCCAGCATTTCGGTTTTTCTTCCTCCCGCGCTGGCGATAGGGCCGGCGCCACCTGCTCCTCCGCCGATGGTGACGGCCGCCTCGACAAGAAGTTCCCGCGCCTGGGTTCCGCGGTCGCGTAGGCGATTACTGATCGCGGCGGTGAGCTGCACTTTGCCGTCGCCTGTTGTGGCGAGGACTACGCCGGCCGCGTTATCGGTTGGCAGGCGGTGGAGGATCGCCGCAGCGAGCGTGCGAAGTTCTGTGACGGTCAAGTCCGCGACGCGTGCTGAGACAAGGACTCCGCCGTCGAGGTTGCGTCGTCGTCCAGCGAGTTCAGCGGCCATGGTGTCGAGTTCGCGTTGCCGGTTGTCAGCGAGCGTCCTCTCTGCGTCGGTGAGGGCCGTGAGCCGCTTGGTGAGGGTGGTGATCAGGTCGTCGGTATGGGTGCCGAGTAGCTGGGTCACTTCTTCGAGGAGGCGGTGTTCGTGGTCGGCGTGGGTTAGTGCGTCGTGGCCGGTGAGGGCTTCGATGCGGCGTAGGCCGGCGCCGATGGAGGATTCGCCGAGGATGCGGACGGGGCCTGTTTGGGTGCCGTGGCCGACGTGGGTGCCGCCGCAGAGTTCGCGGGAGGCGTCGCCGATGTCGACGATGCGTACTTGGTCGCCGTATTTGTCGCCGAAGAAGGCGGTGGCTCCGGCGGCTTCGGCTTCGGCGCGTGTGGCCTGCCAGATCCGTACGTCGGGATCGTCGAGCAGGTAGTCGTTGACCAGGGCATTGATGGTGTGGAGCTGGGACGGGTCGATGGGGGCGAAGTGGGCGAAGTCGAACCTGAGCCGGCCGGGGGCCACGAGGGAGCCTTGCTGGCGGGCGTGATCGCCGAGACTGCGCCGCAGCATGGCATGCAGCACATGCGTGGCCGAATGGGAGCGGGCGACCGCAGCACGTCGTGGGGCGTCCACGACGGCGTGAGCAGCCTGTCCGGGGCGGGCTTCGCCGGTGAGGATGCGACCGGTGAGGACTTGGAAGCCGTCGAGGCCGTAGCGGGTGTCGGTAACTTCGATGGTGGTGTCGTCGCTGGTGCTGAGGGTGCCGGTGTCGCCGACCTGGCCGCCGGATTCGGCGTAGAAGGGGCTGCGGCCGATCACTATCTCGATCTGTTGGCCTTCAGTGGCAGCCGCGACCGGTCCGCCGTCCGCTAGCAGCACGAGGAGTTGGGTGTCGGCGGTGGTGTCGGTGTAGCCGACGAAGCTGGTTCGGCCGTGTTCGGCCAGGATGGCGCGGTAGGTGTCCTGGCGGCGCATTGCGGTGGCGGTCTGTGCTTTGCCGCTCTTCTTGGCTCGGCGTCGTTGCTCCTCCAAGAGCGCGGCGTAGCGGTCCTGGTCGACGGTGAGGCCGGCCGTGTGGGCGGCTTCAAGGGTGAGTTCGATGGGGAAGCCGTAGGTGTCGTGCAGCTCGAACGCGGTCTCTCCGGCGAGCTGGGTGACGCCGCTGGTGTGGGTGCGGGTGATGGCGGCGTCGAGCAGGCGGGTGCCTTGGCGCAGGGTCGCGCCGAAGGTTTCCTCTTCCCGGGTGACCACGGCGGTGATGAGTTCGCGCTGGCTGCGCAGCTCGGGCCAGGCGTCGCCGAGGTTGTCGATGACGCTGGCGACGATCTCGACGAGCACGGGCCGGTCGATGCCGATAGAGCGGGCGTGGCGGATGGCGCGGCGCATCAGACGGCGTAGGACGTACCCGCGGCCTTCGTTGGAGGGAAGCACGCCGTCGGCGATCAGGAATGCGGTGGAGCGGGCGTGCTCGGTGACGACCTGAAACGAGACGGCTTCCTCGCTGCCGTTGCGGCCGGGGAAGCGGCGGCCGGCAAGCCGTTCAACGGTGGCGAGGGTGGGCGCGAGCAGGTCGGTTTCGCAGACGGTGTCGACGCCTTGCAGGATGGCGGCGAGCCGGTCCAGGCCGAGCCCGGTGTCGATGCTCTTGTTCGGTAGTTCTCCGACGATGGGGAAATCGCCCTTGCCAGCTCCTACGCTGTCGCCGCGCAGGTTCTGCATGAACACCAGGTTCCAGATTTCTAGGTAGCGTTCGCCGTTTGCTTCGGGGCCTCCGGCGGGCCCGAAAGCGGGTCCGCGGTCATAGCAGATCTCGGAGCAGGGTCCGCAGGGCCCGGGTACGCCCATGGACCAGAAGTTGTCGTCCATGCCGAGGCGCTGGATACGTTCGGCGGCGACGCCTACCTGCCGCCACAGGTCGATGGCTTCGTCGTCGTCCTGGTAGACGGTGATCCACAGCTTGTCGGGATCGAGCCGGTAGTGCTCGGTGAGCAGCTCCCAGGCGTAGCGGATGACGTCGGCTTTGAAGTAGTCGCCGAAGGAGAAGTTGCCGAGCATCTCGAAGAACGTGGCGTGCCGGGTGGTCCTGCCGACATTGTCGATGTCGGAGGTGCGGGCGCATTTCTGGACGCTGACCGCGCGCGGATACGGGGGCCGGACCTCGCCGAGGAAGTAGGGCTTGAATTGGTTCATGCCCGCGTTGGCCAGCAGCAGGGTCGGATCGTCAGGGACGAGCGGGCTGGACGGTACCCGGGTGTGGCCCCGGCTGGTGAAGTAATCGAAGAAGGTCTTGCGGATATCGGCGGAACGCATGGCAGGGCCTCACAAGAGCAAGCGGGGCGGCGAATGCACCTGGCGCCCCACACCGCGCCTTGTACCCATGCGGGCGTGCAAGGGTGGTGTGGGGTCCTCGCCGGTGTCCGTCCAGGCGGATTCGCGCAGGAAAACAGCGGTGGGAAAGCGGGTGTCAGGATCACGCCGAGCCGGGCCGAGGGGGTCAGGCGAGGACGCGGTCCTCGTTCCCCAGCTCAGCGCGGCTAGCTCGCCGCCCCACCATGCCCATCTGCTCTGTTCCCGTCCTACTGTCGATGCCGCGGTTCACGGGCTGTCGCCGGAACGGGCGGTCATGCGTGTTGCGTTGGAATCGTAGCCTACCGTGACCGGTGGGCCGGCCAGGGCCAGGTTCACGATGTCAGCGGGTCGGGTGAGTAGCCCGTCTGCGCCCGCACCGGCCAGCTCGGCGGCGTCCTGGTAGCCCCACGCCGCGCCGTAGGTGCGCACGCCTGCGGCCGTGCCCGCCTGGATGTCGCTGACGGTGTCGCCGATGAAGCACGCCTGTTCCGGCACGATGTCCAGCCGGTCGAGGGCGAGCCAAAGCGGGTCCGGGGCGGGTTTCGGGGCGGCGTCCTCGAAGCACACGATCGTGTCAACCAGGTCGTGCACCGGCCCGAGTGGGAGCAGATTGAGCCGGTGACGGCGCTGCAAGGTGACGATGCCTTGCCTGCGCCCGGCCATCCTGATGCGCCACATCGCGGCAGTCACCCCGGCAACGAGCTGGGACTTGCCGGCGTGGGCGGCGTAGGCGGCGTCGAAGTGGGCATCGAACACTCGGGATGCATCTGCCACTCCCAGGTCGGTGAGTGCCTGTACCGGCGGCAGGGACGCCAGCGGGAACACCTGCTCATGCGGTGGTCGGGCGCCGAGGGCGATGCCGGCCACCTCGCGCAGGGCCTCGACAACTGTTGTTCGGCTGTCCACGATCACGCCGTCGAGGTCGTAGAGCACGGCGTGGATCACGTCGGTCCCTGCCCGGGTCGGGCCGGGGCCTGCGTCTCGTCCACGACACCGGACACCGTGATGTCGTGGGCTCGGAGCAAAGCTCTGGCGTTGCCCGGCCGGACGATCACGGCGACGGCGGCAATCGGAAGTGTTCCGGCCTGTCGCAGCGCCGAGGCGGAGACGGTGATCTGCCGGCCGGAGCGAATCACATCGTCGATCATCGCGACGCGTGCTCCCGTCCGAGGCCGGCCCTCGACCTGGAGCCGGGCACCGTACGGTCTCGCCGTTTTGCGAACCAGCGCGGCGGGCAGCCCGGTCGCCGCCGACACGGCGAGGGCGAACGGCACGCCGCCCAGTTCCAGACCCGCAACCACGTCAACGTCGGCCGGTAGCAGGGCGGCCAAGGCTTGGCCTGTACGGGCCAGCAATTCAGGATCGGCGGCGATGCGGTACTCGTCGAAATAGGAGCTGAGCAGTTCACCGGTCGGCAGCGAGTAGGGAGCGGTCACCGTGCCGATGGCCAGCACCCGCTCGGCCAGCGCGGTGGTCGCCGCCGTCACGAGGTGCTCCTGTCTGAGGCCGTACGCGCGGTGATGAGAGGCAGCAGGCCGGCGGCGTCTCCGATTTCGTGCAGGAAGTCCAGCGGCCGGGTCGGTGAGGCGTAGAGCCATCGTTCGGCACGCAGGAACGCCAGGAGCCGGCGCGCGGTGGCTCCCGCGATCACGACGGGCACCTGTCGGATGTTGCCCGCGTACCACAGCGCAGCGGTCAGCTCGTGCAGCGTGCCGACGCCTCCGGCCATCGCGATGACGATGTCGGCGGGGTCGAGGAACGTGTGTATCCGTTCTCCCATGCCGGTCACCAGGATCGTGTCGGTGACGTGCGGGTTGAACGCACCCCATGGCATGTCGCGGATGCTGACCGCGACCACCGGCGCGTCGTGCTTGGCCGCGCCCTTCGCGGCGTGTTCCATCAGCCCGTTGTAGCCGCCGTGCCACATCGCGAAACCGTGTTCGGCGAGCAGGGCACCGATGTTGTGGGCCAGGTGTTCCTCGTCCGGTGAGGCGGGGACGCATCCGCCGAAGAACACCGCTGTCCGCCCGGCCGTGATCACATCTGCTCCAGGTAATACCGGTACGCGGCGATCGCCGGACGCAGCCCCGCCACCGCATCCGGGGCAGCGCGTTCGGCCAGCTCCAGGACGATGTTGAGTGCGGCGGTCAGGTCGCCCGACTGCGGGATCGGGTTGCCGGAGATCAGCCGGTCGAGACCAGCCAGGCATTGCCGACCGATCGGCGTGGTGCCGATCTCCTCGCCGAGCTGGTACCAGCCGTAGAACGCCGAGCCAGGAGCGAGCGCCGCCTTGATGAGGTTCTTGGCCGCGGTGTGCAGCGCGAACATCTCGGCGTAAGCGACGTAGCGCTGCCCACGGGCGATCCGCTTGTGGATCATGTGGCCGAGGACCAAGATCTCGACGAGCAGTTCCCGAGTGGTGTACGGCCGATCGAGCGTGCTGTTGATCAGCCAATCAACCTGCTGGCTGTGCCGCTGGAAACGTTCGCCGTCGGCCTGGTAGACCGGCATCGCCTTGGTACGCGCGAGGACGGTGTCCAGCCGTGACACGGGTACCGCGTACAAATCGATCTGCTGCAGAACACCCTCGTGCGGAACGAGGAAAACGTAGCCGAGGCCGCCCATGCGGGCCACGATCGTGTCCCGCCAGCCAGGCAGCAACGCACCCAGCTCAGCGCTCATCAACGTGTCGATGATGCGGATGAACGGGCCGAAGCTCGGGTCGTGAACCGCGACGATGAAATCGAGGTCTGAGAGCCGGTCGGCGGTGCCGGCCGCCAGCGAGCCACGCACATGAAGAGAATGCACGGTGCTGCTGCGGCCGATAACGCCAATCGCCTTCTCCAACAGCCCGAACTGGCGCGGCAAGTTGACCGCGGCGATGTTGTTCAGCAGACGACTACTCACAACAAGCCTCCTCAAGGCAAGCGACGGAACAGAAACGGGGATCAGGAGCGACCGAGCATGACGTCCTTCTTCGATCGCCACCGCTTCGCGTCATCGGCGCGGTGCAGTTCGGTGTACATGTCGCTGATCAGGTCGTACGCACGGCCCTCCGGAAGAGCGAACTGGTAGAACAGCTCCAGCAGCGCCGTCTCGGCAGCATGGTCGTAGCCCAGATCGGCCAGGCCCGTCGCGGTCGCCACGACCTCATCGATCTGAGCCTGATCGGGCGATGGCAGCAGCTCGGCGTCGCCCGGCTCCGGCGCCTCGCCGTGATCGAGCTTCCGGAGCGCTTCGTCGGCGTAGCAGTCGATGATCAGGTGAATCCGGGACGGCCCGAACCTGTTGCATACGCCGTGCGGGCTGGTCGGCGTCAACCGCCACACCCGGCCGACGCTCATGTGTACCTTCGTGCCGCCGAGCACCAGATATGCCGACGTGTTGGACACCAGCGGTACGTGCAGCCGGTGTCGTTCGGCGCCGCTCAGCTCGCCGTAGTCTCGGTGCTCCCACAGGAACGCGCCGGCATCCAGGCGGGCCAGCCGAGCCCACATCACCCGGACGCCGAGACCGGTCAGCAGCTCACTCACGGCGGGCATCTGCTCCAACAGCGTGGTTGCTCTGACCCGCGCGCAGTCCCGGATCGTTACATCACGGGGATCGCCGGAGTCGTTGAGCAGCGACAGAGTGTGCCAGCCGCCGTTCTGATACTCGCCATATTCGAGGGCCCAGTCCTGCGGCACGGTCAACGCCTCGTGGCGTAGCCGCTCCACCAGTCCAGGTTCCAGGCGACTCAACACCGCAACATCGGTCGGCAAGGCGGCCGGGGCAATAGGGGCGCTGGTCATCACTTGCTCCTTCTGAATTGGCTGGTATGGGGTCGGCGGACTATTCGATGAAGTTCATCGGTCGCTCTCGGCAGGAGCCGCGAAGTCGACTACGTCTCCACATTGGTTTCACCTCCCGTGCCTGCTTGACGGTGGGCTTGGGAGGGATGGGGTTTGTCGTTGCCGACGCCGGCCTCCGGGTTGCTGGTGTAGGTGTCCGGCTGGGAGAACACCGTCACGGCCGCCTCCCGACGTAGGCGTAGCTGCTGGCGTCGGCATCAGTGACACTCTCACCGGGATGAGGCTGGAGCTGCGGGTGCCACCGGATCGCGGAGACCAGGCCCGGTTCGACAGGTTCAAGGCCGTTGCTCGCGAACAGGTCGAGGAATTGCTCGCCCGTACGCGGTTGGAATGTGCCGTGCTGCCCGGCCTCGCCGGCCAGTTCGGTTTCCAGTTGTCGTCGGGTCGGGGCGGGCATGAAGTCGTAGGTGGCGTGGCTGGCGGCGAGGATGCTGTCTGCCGCCAGTGGCGCGGTGAGGGTGTGCAGGATGTGCCGGACCTGGGCCTCGTCTGGTAGGAAGTGCAGGACCGCGAATAGCAGCACCGCAACCGGTTGAGTGAAGTCGATGGTGTCCCTGACCGCGTCGTGGTCCAGGATCGCCTGGGCGTCGCGTAGGTCCGCCTGCATGTATTCGGTCCGGCCCCGCTGGGTGGTGCTGGTGAGCAGCGCCCGAGCGTGCGCGAGAACGAGCGGATCGTTGTCGACATAGACCACCCTGGCGGCGGGTTGAATGGCTTGGGCGGTTTCGTGGGTGTTTGGGGAGACGGGGATGCCGGTGCCGATGTCCACGAATTGGGTGATGCCTTGCCGGGCGGCCCAGTCGACGACCCGGCACATCAGCTTGCGGTTCTCGATCGCGGCTTTCCGGATTCCCGGGAATTTCCTGGCGATGGCGTCGCCGGAGGCGCGGTCGGCGGCGAAGTTGTCTTTGCCTCCGAGCCAGTAGTTGTACCGGCGGGCCGGATGCGCGATCGAGGTGTCGATCCCGTCGGCCAGGTCGGGCGGTTCACTGGCCGGTATCGCGGCTGTCCGGTCGGTGCGTGGGTGGGTGCCGTGGGGTGTCATGGTCAGGGTCTCGGGTTCAGAGGTTGACCACGACAGTGATCAGGTAGTGGTCGGACGGATCGGGTAGCCCCGGATCGGGGATGTGAACCCTGTAGCTGGCCGGGTCGACGTGCGGGAGCATGGCGGTGTTGGCCAGCAGATAGTCGATGAGTTCGGTGCCCCCCTCGTGCGGTTTGTCGATGACGCTCGACTGGATGGGTTTGCTGGAGTTGTGCTGCCAGGCGAGTTCGGCGATGGCGTGGTAGCCGGCTCCTTCGGTGCGGCGGCCGGTGGTGTGGTCCCAGGCGCCGATCAGGAAGTCCATCGGCGCGGTCGCCGGGCGTACCGGTCCACGGAGGGTTCCGGTGTCGGTGTCGAAGCCGTTGTGGATGCCTTTGTAGCGGCGGAACGCGGGGTGGGCGGCAGCCCAGTCGCGTTGCGGGAAATGCGGGCCGCTGGCCGAGCAGTTCAGATCACCGCCGCCGATAAACGGCAGGCTGTCGCGCCCGTATTGGCCGCGGAGTTTCGCCGCCCGGAGCCGGTCGCAGCCGTGCCAGGGGTCGAAGTGGTCGACCCACGCCCCGAACTGGCGGCCGGTCTCGTTCACGCGGAACAGGCCGAGGTTGCGTTGACCGTCGAACACCTGCTCGTGCGGGTCGTCGCTCGGCCAGTGCAGACAGGTCAACAGGTTGGTGTTGTAGAAGATGGCCGGGGGCATCGGCCCGCGGGTCATGGTGCCGAGCAACCCGAAGTAGGGGGCGTCGAACTGTTCGGTAAAGGCACGTTCGGCCAGCCGCAAACCTTGGTATTGGCGGCGCCGGTACAGCTTGGATTCGCAGAACAGGATCAACGCCGGCGGCGTGTCGAGGACGGCGAACGCCTGCTTCAGCGGCTCCACGTCGAACGTGTCCGTGAGCTTGTTGTGGCCGCCGCTCTCGTAGTTGTAGGCGCTGATGAGCAGTTGCGTCATGGGCGCGTCCGTTCTGGAGGCGTGGCTGGCGCTTTAGCAAGCCGCACGATCGCGGCCGCGCTGAGTAAAAGAACAATCGGGTTGTCTTGCTGAACGTGCAGGGATAGCCAGACATCGGTCACGGCCTCGACCTCGGAGAACTCGTTGGCCAAAACCGTTCTGGCGGCTGCGATCATCTGGTCGAGTTCGTCACGAGCGGCGTGGTAGTCCTGCTCGGCCGCTGCGATGAGACCTGGCGGTGGAGGCTGCCGCTGGAAGTTCATGCGGTGACCGTCCCCGCGATCTGTCCGCTCCCGGTTTCACCGCGAATTCCCCATACGCGGCGCAATCCACGCGCGGTCACCAATGAGGAACTCGGTTCGACGTCGCTCTGCGGTCGGCCAAAGGGACGGGGAGCATGATCACCACGGCAAACGCAAACCGCTACCGCCGCGATGCGTGCGCGGTGCCAGAGCCCGCTCATCGGACAGCCCCTTTCGCATCGCGGGTGACGGCGCGGTGGGCGGCTCCCAGCCGCCAGAGGGCGGTGGGGATGGGTGGGAGGGTACCGACGGTGTGCCAGCTGTCGCGGCCGGTGTGCTGGAACCCGCGCTCGGTGAGGCCGACCGCCAGGCCGGGTAGGTGCCGGGCTCCCCATCGGGTCACCACGTCACCGCCGGTGGTGTCGATCTCGTCCAGGACCAGCTTGTTGCGTTGATCCAGGATCACCGTGTCGGTGTCGTTCCTGAGCTGGGCCTGCATCCCGGCCGGGAGCAAACCGACGACCCGCAGGCCGACCGCGGCTGCGAACAGGAATCTTCCGCGTACCAGGCGTGGGTCGACGGCCGGTCCGGTAGCGGTGTCGGCGAGGTATTGGAAGGTGGCGGCGCCGCCGTGGCGAATGACGGCCTCGTGGGACAGGTCGACGTACCGCCACTCGGCGGGGAAGCCGATCACGTCGTAGTCGGGCACCCATCCGAAGCTGGCGAACGCCTCTGCCATCTGGTTGTTCGCCGTGCGCATGCTGGCCAGGGCGCTCTGCTCGTCGGGGGTGGCATCAAGGTGGTCGCCGGGGACCATGTCGGCGCCTTCGCTGAACACGGTGGCGCCGCGCTGTTGCCGATCGGTGATGGCCGTCAGCAGTTCCCGGTAGTAGCGGGTTGTGCCGAAGTGGTTGGTGGCGACCACGGTCACCGTCCGGCCCGTTACGGGGTGGACGAAGGCACGGATCGGGGTTTGCAACCGGCCGAACGGCAGGAGTCGAGCGAACTTGGCCATGCTGGCGGACTTCTCCTCGAAAACACAGATGAACAAAAGGGATGGAGGCAACGTCGAGCTGGTGCCTTGAGTCGAGCTGGTGCTTTGAAAAGGGGGCGGGACGCCGCCCGCTCGTCGTGGCGGAAGGAACGGGCGGCGCCCAGCCGTCTCGGGCCGGGCCGCCAGCAAGGGGGGTCGTCTGGCGGAGCCGATCCCGGCCCGAGGAATGACGGTCAGCCGGGAACAGCTACCGATTCGCCTTCCGGGTGCCGGTCGATGCTGGCCGTGGGCCGCCACATCGGGAACACCTGGGGGCCACTTCGCCCGATCCGGAACGGCGGCTGAGGCTGGTAGCCGTGCCGGTCATACAGCGCGGTCGGGCCGGCACCGGTGGACTCCAGATAGCACGGCAGACCGAGCCGGTCGGTGAACTGGTGGAGATGATCCAGCAACGCCGACCCGCGTCCGCGTCGCTGCACGTCGGGGTTCACAGCAAGCAACTGCAAGTACCAGTGCCCGACGTCGTCCGGGTGGTGTTCCTCGAGAGCGGCGTCGAGATCGCGGAACCCTTCGGCGTGGACGCCGAAGATGCGCGCCAGCCGGTAGTCGTAGTCAACGATCTCCGGCACGACCAGACCACTGCCGCGACGGTAGGACACCGCGACCGCCTTACCATCGCCGGTGATGTCCACCCGGCCATGTTTCAGAGCGTGGCGGGTGAGCATCCCGAAGTACGGCTTGTACATACGGATGCGGTCTCGTCTGGTCGGGACCAGCCACGGCCCGAGATCACCGTTGACGAACGCCGCGACCAACACGGCGGTCACCTGCGTGGCATCGCCGGTGGTAGCCCGGCGCACCACGATCGGCTCATCGAGGCGGGTCACCGGACGCCCCCCGCAGCCGTGCTGGGCTCAGCGGTGTGCCCGACAGCCCCGACGATGCTGTGCGCGCCGAGGCCGATCCTCGCGTACACCTCAGGCTTCGCGGATCTCAGTATCAGCGCCCCGACGACCCCGATAATGAACACCACCGGGTAGACCCCGAGCAGCCGCCACTGGGTGCCCGACGCTGGGTCGACGCCGAACAGAGCGGCCGCGTTGTCCACCGTCACGACACACACCGCCGCCAGCGCGGCGAAGGCCAGCAACGGGGCCAGCCGGCCTTCCCACACCCCCGCCTGATTGTCACGCCGGGTGAAGAACGCGACCACCGCGAGGCTGACGATGGTCATCATCGCCAGGACGCCGATGCCGCCGAGCACGGTCAGCCAGAAGAACCCGTTGACGAACGGATCCCAGCCGGTCAGCACAAACGCGATGATCGCCGCGAACGCGATCACGGTTTGGGTGATGCTCCCGCCGACCGGCGCCTTCGACCGCTTCCCCACCCGGCCCAGCACAGCCGGAAGGACACCTTCGCGGGCCAAGGCGAACACGATCCGGGCCTGCGTGTTCTGGAACGCCAGGACCGCGGCGAACAGGCTCGACAGCAGCAGGAACTGCCCCACCGTGATCACCACAGCAGGCACGTAAGGGGCGGCCAGGTTGAAGATCAGCGCCGAGCCCTCTGCGGTCGACCGGGCCACGATCTGGTCCGGGCCGGCCGCAACCGACATCGCCCACGCACAGAACGCGTACAGGCCGCCGATCAGGACGACGGCGATGAACGTCGCCCGCGCCACCGTCCTACGCGGATCCTTGGCCTCCTCCGAGAACACCGCGGTGCCTTCAAACCCCACGAACCCGGCGATCGCCGTCGCCAACCCGGCACCCAGCCCGGTGGTCAGCAGGTTCGACGGCGACAACGTCGTCACCGACAACCGGCCGCCCGCCGGATGCTCCACCTGCACCACCGCCAAAACCACCGCGACCACGATCTCGGCGACCAGCAGCACCGACAACACCACACCGAGCAGATCAATCCGGATCACACCGAGCACGGCCACCGCCGCCCACGCGATGTAGGCCCAGATCCACCACGGCATCGTCAAGCTCGCGTGGGTGGTCATGAAGTCCGCTGCGACCACCCCGAACCCACACAGCAGACCGACCTGCATCAACGGCCCGTACGCGGCCAGCGCGACAGCCGCGCCGCCGACACCAGCCGGTCTACCCAAGCCACGAGTGATGTAGGTATAGAACGCGCCCGCATTCACGATCCGCCGCGACATCGCCACATACCCGACCGCGAACACACCCAGCACCACCGCGACCACCACATACGCCAGCGGAATACCGGTACTGCCAGTCACCGCGAACCCGGCCGTCGCGCCACCAGCCACCACCGTCAACGGAGCCGCAGCAGCCATCACACTGAACACCAACGGGGCGACACCCAGCCGAGACTTCGCCAACGCGGCAGCGACACCACCCCGGGAACTACCTCTACGCGTACGCGTATTGGACATGACTATGAACTCCTCGATGAGGGGAAGAGCAGGAACAAACCAGCAAAAGGAGGCTGAGTGACGGCCCGGAATATTCAGCGCGTGATGACGTCGGTGCCTACTGACGCCTCGGTACGGTCGATCACGTCCTGCACGTTGGCGGGCACCCGCTGAGCGACCTGGTAGCGGATGTGCCGCTCAATGCCCGGATCCCAAGTATCGAGAACCTCCCGGTGCAAACCCATCGCCACCATCAACCCGGCCAGCACCGCATTCACCGGTTGCAGGTACTCGCCCCGACGGATGGTGTCCGCGATCCGCGCCGCCGGCGTGGAAGCCCGCGAAGTCCGATCGATCGGCACGTACTTCGTCCCACGCGTCAGCCCCAGCGTCCGGAACCGGCGCGGCCGTTCGACGCGGATCTTGCCCGCCGCCGCCAACCTGCCGCTCACCTCAGCGACCGCGTCCAAAGCCAGCGCCTTGATCCAGTCAGCGACCGAGAGCGACTGCTCCGCCCGCATGCGCGCCAGCACCGCATTGGCGAGGACATCGGACGGAGCCGCAGTCTCGAGCACCAGCAACAGGCCGTTCTCCGACGTCACCCGCCCGGCCAGCATCAGCTCGGCGATCAGCGCCCCTCCCAACCCAATCGCAACCACATCGATGTGCACCTCAGGCTCACCGAACGAGTCATGAGACGCGAGGAACAACTGGTCGGCCACCTTCGGCCACACCGGCTCTACCGGAACCCTGCGGTGCACGCCCGGCTGACGCGACCTACCACCCTCCAGTGGGGGCCATGAACCCTGCTGCCAATCCGCCGCCGAGCCAACGGGCGCGGCTCCACGGTCGCTTTGACCTGCCATCACGACCGTCCGACCAACTCGCGAGCAAGCTCCTGGGTCGTCGATCCGCAACTGGGACACCATCGAGCTTTGACCTTGAACGCGAGCAACCCCGCTAGAAAACCCACCACCAGCGCCGCAACAACGGTCGCGATCGACACGATGATCTCCAATCAAGAGTCGGCAGCGGCCCACATCGAGGCATTGACCCGCCTCGCAAGTGAGTGTTGAGTCTTCGCGGCCGGCTCTCCAGGTGTTGCCAGTTGCCTCAGGTCGCCTTGACAACACCGTCTGTTCAATCGCGAAGATAGGGCGTGGCCGAAAAGGAATCCTTCGCGAGAGCGCTCCGCCGCGTCCGTAAAGGGCGCGACCTCTCACTTCGCGCGCTGGCCCGCACTGCGCTTCTCGACGTCGGCTACCTGAGCAAGGTCGAAAACGGCCACCGGCCATCAACTCCAGGCGTAGCGAAGGCTGTGGACAGGGCACTAGGTGCAAGGGGAGAGCTCATCGCGCTCGCCGAGGTGGAGCGGGCTGCACGCGTTCAACAGGCGCTACCGTTTGATCCCATGAGGCGAAGAAGTCTTCTGGCGCTGGGTGTGGCCGCACCCGTCGTCGGCATCCCGGTAGATCAGAGGCACGGAACCCGCAAGATCGGTCTCGTGGACGTCAGACAGCTACAAGACGCGGCTGCCCGCCTCTACGGGCTCGACTATCAGCATGGCGGAGAGACCCTGTGGCAGGCTGCGAAGGCCAGCGCCCAGAACGGTTACGAGATGTTGGAGACCGGGACCTACGGTGAAACCGTAGAGACTCAGCTAGTCGGAGCAACGGCTAGGGCGCAGATGTGCGCTGGGTGGCTGGCATTCGACGCCGGCCGGCAAGATGTCGCGCGGTCAAGCTACAACGAGGCATTGGCGCTCGCGCGCCAGACCGGCGACGCAGAGGTCGAGGTCCACGCGCTGTCAAATCTTGCTTTCCAAAGTAACGTCCTTGGACGTCCCCGCGAGGCGATGCGCTACACCGAAGCAGCGATCCGCGCAGGATCTGCGGCGCATAGCCGCGCACGGTTGAGCGCCATCCCGCACCTGCGCAGAGCGGTAGCATCATCTCTTGGCCAAGACAGAACAGGCAACGCCAAGGCGATTACGGCGGCACGAAAGGTCATCGACCGGGACTTTGATAAGCCGGCCGAGGAATGGTGCTCGTTCCTCGGGCAGGCCGAGCTTGACGGCGTCGAAGGAACTTGCCTGGCGGAACTCAAGCAAACCAAACGCGCAGCCACCTTGCTTGAGCGAGCGATCCATGGTTACGGCGACCGCTTCGCCCGCAATAGGGCTCTTTATCGTGTACGGCTGGCCAGCGCGCACCTGGACCAGCGCAATATCGACGAGGCCGCAGATGCCGCCGGCCTGGCGCTTGAAGATCTAACCGATCAGGTGGCCAGCTGGCGCGTCGATAACGAACTCGCATCAGTGGCGATGAGACTTAACAACTTCCGCCACGAGCACGTTGTCAGCGAATTTCTAGATCGCTACTCCGCCGCACGGAGCTAAGCGACAGGCGAAAGAAGGAACTCAGGTGGCGGCGACACTATCTCTGACCCACTACGGCCCGGCCCAGCTGGACAGTGAACGGAAAACACTTCTCGACGTTTACGAGGATGTCTACGCCGATCGCCTGAATGACCCCTTTTTCTCGACCGACCGCTACTGGCAGAGGCTTGAAGGCTACGCCTCGCGCGATGGATTCGCGTTCGTGGTCGGCACCATCGACACAGAACCGATCGGGTACGCGCTCGGCTACACGCTGCCGGCAGGCAGCGGCTGGTGGAACGAACTGAAGTCAGATGCAAAAGAGAAGGATCTGATCGAGGATGGCCGGCGAACGTTCGCCCTTACCGAGATCATGGTCAGCGAATCGCGACGGCGCCGAGGCTACGCGCGCCAGCTCCACGACCAGTTGCTGGCGGATCGCGACGAGGAACGTGCCACCCTGTTGGTGCTGCCCGAAAACGCGGCGGCGCAAGCCGCGTACGCCTCCTGGGGATGGCGAAAGTTGGGCGAGATTAAGCCATTCGACGACTCACCAACGTACGACGCCATGCTTCTTACTCTGAAATAACCCACCACTGCAACGCGCCTGAGCAGCGCACTCCCGCCCGCCGATACGTCCGTCACCGTGCCGGCACCTTCAGGGCCGTCGCCGGACGCCGCACCGGGCTGTCAACGCCCCCGACGAACCCCCATTCCTCGGCCAGAGGAAAGCGGGAATTCTTGCGACGCAAGATCAATTTGTCCGACATCCAGGACGACGAGAGTGTCCCTTACGTCACGGTTTGCTATCGACCTTTCGGGTGATCTGGTGGACATCGGGACCCAGGTAAGCGCTTACCTGCCGCCTTTAGTAGATGTGTAGGTTGTGCGCCTGGCTTCGCGGGGCACCCGATGAGGCGATGACGGCGCGCACCGCACCCATACCAGCGCCCGAGGCGGCTCGCTGATCGCAGAGGGACGGTGAACGTGGCGCGGCAGTACCGGGTCGGGCCGAACGAGAGCACCTTTGGTCCGCCGGTCCGCCGTCCGGGTGGGGTGCAGGTGCACGGGTTGGGTGAGCGGCACTGGTCGCTGTTGGGCTTGCTGGCCGAGCACGGGGCGTTGCACACCGGGCAGGTGGTGACGTTGCTGTTCGGCAGCCGTCCGGCCGCCGTGCGGCACCTGGGGGCGCTGTTCCGGGCCGGGTTGGTGTGGCGGTTCGTGTATGACGACGACCCGTCGCATCTGGCGTACTACGAGGCAAGCACCGACGGTGTGACGGTCCTAGAGGAACGGCTCCATCGGTCGGGACACGCAGTGCCGCCCGTGCTGGCGCAGCCGGTCGCGGGACACCTGCTGATCAACGACTTCTTCACCGGCCTTGCCGCCGAGGCCCGCACCAATCAACATGGCTGTCTGTACCGGTGGCAGCGGGCGGCGGACACGGCGGCGTGGCTGCGGGGGTACGGGGTGTCCGGGGTGCGGCCCCGCGCGTATGGGGTGTGGATAGAGGACGGGATCGTGGTCCGGTTCCTGCTGCACATCGATCACGGGGAGCCGAAGCCATGGTCCGGCGACCCGGCCCCGCCGCCGGCGGAGGGGCTGGCGGGTTACCGGCTCGCCGAGCGGGGTGTTCCGGCGACTGCTGTTCTGGTCGTCCATGCCAGGCCGGAGCGGGAAGCGGACCTGCATCGCGAGTTGGCCGCCGCGCCGGTGCCGGTGCCCGTCGCGACGTGCACCCTGGATCGCCTGTACGCGGCGCCCAGCGCGGCCGACGCCATCTGGAACGTCGCCGGCGCGGACGACACCTTCGTACGGCTGATCGACGTGCCCCGGCGGTAGCAGCGCCTCACCTGCTCGTTCGGGCCTGCTGCTCCGCCGCTCGATGCCGGACACGTCGCCGGGCGTCGGGCGAGCGGTGTTGACAGATTCCGGTGTGGTGTCGGTGCGGGTCACCGTCCGGGGGTCGGCGGGGGTGTCCGCCTTGATCCGGACCCCTAAACCGACCCCGCCAGTCACCTAACAGCGCAGCTCACGGCCGGCCTGACAGATGCGGGCCGTGCTGCGACAGACCTCTGTCTGGGGTCTCCCCCGGGGTAAACAAAACATATTGGAGGCTGTATGGATGAGCTGTTCCTGCGGGTCCAGGCCCGCCTCACCGATCGTGATCATGTCCTGCTCGGGTGGCTGGCCGACCACGGCGTGCTCACCTCGTTCCAGATCTCGCACGCCCTGTACGGGTCGCTGGACTTCGCCCAACGGCGGCTGCGGAAGCTGTGCGAGGTAGGGCTGTTGGGCCGGTTCCGGCCGTTCCGGGCCGAGGGCGGCACCTACCCCTACCACTACGTGTTGGGTCAACTCGGGGTGGAGATCGTGGCCGCGCACCGCGGTGAGGACCTGCCCCGCAAGGATCAGGCCCGACGGCGGCGCTGGCAGTTGACCAACCGGGCGAATCTGCCACACCTGCTCGGCGTCAACCAGTTCTTCACCAACCTTGCCGGCTACGCCCGTACCCATCCGCAGGCGAGCCTGGACCGGTGGTGGCCGGCGGCCCGCTGCCAGCAGATGGGGGCGTTCGCCGACCCCGACGACGACGATGTGCAGGTCCGCGTCTACACCCCACGGGTGCGGCCAGACGGGCACGGCATCTGGACCGAACACAGCGTCACAGCACCGTACTTCGTCGAGTTCGATACCGGCAGCGAACCCCTCTCGGTTCTGGTCGACAAGATCGCCGGTTACCACCAACTGGCCCGGGTCACCGGCCGGGCATGGCCGGTGCTGTTCTGGCTACACGCCGCCGCCCGGGAACACCACCTTCAGCAGCGACTCACCGACGCGGGCGTCTGGTACCCGGTGGCCACCGCCGCCCGCGACAACGCCGCACAACGGGCCATAGGCCCGGCCGAGGACGTGTGGTGGCTACACCGCCGTCCCGGCGCCGGGCTGCGCCTGGCCAACCTCGCCGACGCCGTCCTCGACAACCGCAACCGAGAAGCCGCATGAAAGGCGGCCGACCGCCGCAGACACCAGATCAACCTCCGGCACGACGTTCGGGGCTTTGGCCGGCCCGGGTCACCACGGACCCAACAGGGTCAACGCCTCATGTGCTGACAGACATCGCGGCGCACTGACGTCGAGCTAATAGCCGGTGACAGATCCCGATAGGACCGCAGGCCAACTCATAACAGGCCCTCCGCATACCGGGCTCGCGCGACAGCGGGCAGTACCCGCGCTGCACCACGCGGCATGCCCCCGCGGGCGGCTACGTGCTCGGCTGGTCAGCACGCTGCAGAAATATTCCTTTGTTGGGCCGCTGAAAGTACCCCGACTTGACGAGGACAGCCTCAACGATGGAGCAGGTGTCCTCGGCCTCGACGCCGACGACGCTGCGCGCATTCTCGCCGGACAAGACAGCACCGAGCGCCGTGGGCAACATTGCTTTGAAATGGCGGAAGCCGTCCATCTGCGCCAGCGCCTCCACCGCCTTGGCCGGAACCGTCCCCCGGACGGGACTGTCGCTCAAGAGATATACGAGCGTCTTGGCGAAGACCACCAGCTCGAACAGGTGATCAACTTCGATCTCGATCGTGTCCGGCCGGGTTTTCGACCCGAAGATGTCCGCAGCCGAAACACACTCACGAGGGTCCACCCACATGGTTTTGCGCATAGACCGGACATTACGAGAGAGTGAGACTTCGGCGGTAGCGTGGACCGTTACCTCACCCCGGAGAGTGTGTCGGAGGCTCCCTCGGACCCTCGCTCGTGCGGGACGCCCCGGCTGAGGCTCCGTCCTGTTCTCCTCTAACAGTGCTGCTCAGCCGGTCTGACAGCCGCACCCGTCCACCGGGGACACATGATGAATAAGCACCTGCGGCGTGGTCGCACATCTCCGCGATGCCACGCCCGCTCCCGGCAGGGGTTGATGTCGCTGGCGAATCGCGGCGGCTGGTGCCCCGCTACCGGTGGCTCCTCGAACAGCTCGACCAGCACGAGGTGGTTCAGCCTGGGCCGGGCCGCGCCGTGATGGCGTCGCCCGGTTCAGCGTTGCTGTCCGCGCCGGTCGGTGGCCGGCGAGTCCGGTACCGGCGGGCGGGCGGCCCGCATGCCCGGTGTGCGGGCTCCTGCCGTCCCGGCGGGCGGTTGGTACTGGCGTAGCTGCCCGGCGGCGTGCCGGGCAGCGCGCGCCTGATGCAATCGGTCCTGCGCCTCGCGTAGGTCGGCCAGGCTCTCCGCCAATGCGGCGAGCGTGAACACGAGGTGCAGCGCGGCGAGGGTGTCGCGGTCGCGGGACACCGCGCCCATGACGGCGATCAACCGGGCCATCGTCCTCAGCTGCCCGGCCTGCGACACGCGGCGGGCCGGTACCCGGCCGTGCCAGTCGTGGGCGGCCCGGTCGAACCACTCGGCCGCATCCGACAGCGGCCCGCCCGCCCGGCCTTCCCACGCGTGCGCGGTCGCGGTCAACAGGTCGGCGGCGGCGTATGCAATCGCGGACGCGACGGCAGGGCTCGATGCGGCCCGCATCGCCTCGTGGGCGTCGCGGACCGTCTCGGCGGCGCGGCGGGCTACGTCCGGCGGCACGTTGCCCATGGCGGCCAGCCGCGCCGCGTTCCCGCCCGCCGTGCTCGGTGGTGTCCCGGTCCAGCGGGACCGTAGTTGCGGCAACGTCAGATCGGGCGCGAGGCGGCCCCCGCCGTAGAACACGGTGTCCCCGGACGCGGTGGTGTGCCCGTCCATGCCGGTCGCGTACCCGGTCACCTGCTGCGGGTCACGGGTGCTGCGCCGTAGCTTGACCCGCACCCCCGCGTGCGCGAGGCGGGCGAAGAAATCCGCTTCATCGGTGGCGATGGCGGCCACCTCGCGCACCCGGCGCCGCAACACCTCGCGCGGCGCCGCGCCGCGCCCGCCCGCCCGGCTCGCCCGCCGTCCCGGCCGCGCGCCGCTGGACGCGGCGTCAAGCCGGGCGGCCTTGTTCAACTCGGCCGGGCTCGGCCACCGGCGCGACCCCTTCCCGGGCCGCGCAACCCGGTACAGCCCGAACCGCTCCTCCAGGTCCCGGCACGCGGCCTGCGCCTTGCGCTTGTCCTGCCACGGCCACACCGTGCGCCGGTCCTGACGGACCAACGTGGCCACGACGTGAATGTGATCGTCGTTGTGGCGCACCGCCACCCAACGCACCGCGTCCGGATCGCCGTGCGGGGCCAACCCGATGGCGGCCACGATCTCGCCCGCGATGTGCGCCCACTGGGCATCGGACAGGATGCGGTCGGTCGGGTGGGTCCGGATCGAGGTGTGCCACAACGGCTTGGCCGGCGGCCGGAAACCGGCCCGGACCGGCTGTTCCAACAGCTCCGTCAACGCGCGCAGGTCGTGCCACCCGCCCGCAAGCTGCGGCGGTTGCAGCGCTGAGAGCGGACCGGCGCCGTCCCACGCGGCCACGACCCGCGGGCGTACGTGTTCCTCCCGCTTGCCAGGACCGAACAGGTACCGCAGCAACCCGCCCACGTTCGCGCCCCGTGGATGCACGGCCGGGATCACGACAAGCGGCGGTGGATGCGGGCAACCACCGTGTCCACCTCGGCCACAGCGCGCGTCACCCGCTGGACGGCATGTTCCAGCCACACCGGCGGCGCTCCGATGGAGTTGAGCGCCGCTACCGCCTGGTTGAGGTTGACGCCGGTCCGGTTGACCGCGTTACGGGCGGCGAACAGCTCCCGCTGTAGCTCGGCCAACTCCTCCACCCCGGCGGGCGCCTCGCCCACCCGGCCCGCCTCACTCGGCCTGCGGCGCGCGACGGCGAGCGCAGCCAGGGCACAGAACCCGGTCACGGTCATCTGTGCCGCGTCGGCGGCGGCCTTGATCGCGGACAGCTCTGCATCGGTGAACCTCGGCGTGAGCCGCTGGCCCCGAACGGTCTCGCCGCGCGGCCGGTACCGGCGGCCCGGCGCGGCCGGGCCGGTGCTGGTGGTCGGATCGGTCGGCGCACTGGGCGCGCCGGCGCTGGTGTTCTCGGTGTCTGCCATGTCTCGCACGGTGGACGGCTGCCGTTGTCGGGACCGTTACCGGCGACGGCCGGCTCCCCGTAGCACCCCGCGCAACCCGCGCCCGAACGTGACCGCGCCCGGTCACCCCCGCAGGGGCTGCTGAAGGCACCAACTTGCTCCGCCGTTACCGCGCCCGTGCGGGCGCTACCGGTTGGCGGGCGGTGGTGGTGCCGGGTTGGGCTGGCTGGTGGCGCGCCATGGGCACAGAACGCTCGACGCAGTGCCCGGCACGGCGAATTGCTGCCCGCACGTTCGGCGGCTGCGTTTGGACCCGAACCGGCGGAACGGGTGCCCGGTACAGGTCACGGTGACGTCGGCGGTGATCTCGTCGCCCACCGTGCGGGGCTGGGCGTGTCTGCACTCGTCGCAGACCGCTTCCGCCGGCGGCGCGGCCACCTCGCGCTCGGCAACCCGCAGCGTGTATATCCGCTGGATGCTGCTGTGCGGGGTGACCCGGCCGCACCCGTCGTCGCACCGCAGGTACCGCACCGGGAACGGCGTCGGATGTCGCCACTCGTGGACGAACTCCCGCACCATCATGCGGACGAACGCCCAACCGGTCGGCTCCCTCTGCTCGGTGCCGGACGGCTCCACCATGGCCACCATCAGACCGCACTCGGCGGCATCGAGCCCACCCGTCCGGGGCCCGGACGGTGTGCCTGTTCCGCCTGTTCCGTTCCACCGTTCCGGAAACGGGTGGGGCTGTTCCGGTGACCGTTCCGCGCTGGCCACCGGAACGGCCCGCGCACCCTGCGGCCGTTCCGGAACGGCCGGGGGCTGTTCCGCCCGGCGCGGCGGAACAGCGCGGAACGGCCGGCTTCCGCTTCCTAGTTCCGCTTCCTTGCGCCCGAACTGGGCCGACCTGAAACCGGAAGCAACCGGAAGCGACGCCCGGCGCCCCGGGCGGCTGATTGCGGCCCTGGTAGCGGCTGGCGAGGCGTTACCACGCGGGATGTTACCGCAGCGCTGCCGTCAACCCCGTAGCGCCCCCAGCTCCCGGCCCGGACGGGCCGGGCACGAACGCACCAACCGGTGCGGCCCCTGTTCCGGCTTGTGCCGGGCAATGCCGTTACCGGCTGGCGCCGCCGTTACCGGCACCCGCCGTAGCGGTTCCGGCAACACCTGCTCGTCAACGTCGAGACCAGACAAGGAGGCGAACCGCGCATGACCGCGACTTCCACACCACCGGCGAACATCCACTGTGGAGGAAAATGGCCACAAGCCAGACCCCGCACCACCCACGACGTCGCCCGCCTGTAGGCGACCGGTCGGCCACCGAAGCGGCTACCCCGCCCGGCACCGACCCCACCCCCGGCGCCACCACCGAGCACCACCCCGGCCATCGGCACGCGCGGGGGACGTCAACGATGGCCACGCCACCACCCACCCCACCCGAACCCGTGCCGCAGGAACCGGCCCCACCACGGCGGCGCCGCTCGACCACGGATCGGCGCACCGTGATCGTCGAACCTCACGATTTCCGGCTTCCTGACGTGCTCAGGCACATCGAGGCCGGAGAAATTGTGCTCGTCATGCCGCAGCACCACGGCCCTGACTAGCCGTCGAGCGGCAACGGAAAGGGCAGGCGCACCTGCTGAATGCCCGGCGCGGTGCCTGCCGCGCCCCTAGCCCGGCTGACCACGGGGCGCCCCACGATCGGGGCGCCCCGTATCAGCGTTGATCGATGGCAAGGGGGTGCGCACGGCCGGCGCAACCGACGACCGACCGGCCATGATTGACCCGTATCGCGACGGGCACGCGAGCGCGAGCAACCGGCCGAACGACATTTGAATGCCAGGGGGTGTGCCAAAAAGTGAAGAACATCGATCTCTGAGATGAGGGGTCGCGCAGCTCACGCCATACGCCCTCCAGCAGTAACGACGTACCTGCGCCATGGCCCCTGTCTGATGGCCTGGGTGGACGTGAAGGCATGGGGGGCGTTCGTGGGTGGGTGAAGATGATCACTGGCCGTGATCGATAAGGCATTGATGAACGTGACGCAATAGTCGGTGCGCGACCCGTGTGGTTCGGTGGCAAGCCGACCCGCACCGCAGCCGCGCCCCGCGCGGCGAGGAGCGGAAAGCGGCGCGGCAGCAATGCGGCGTGCGGGCGCCGCGGGGCGCGCGGGGGGTCGTCACCCCTTGTTAGGGGTGGTTGGGGTAGTCAGGGTGTGACAGGTTCCGGTGCGGGTGCGGGCGTGCTTACCGTGGGCAAGATCGGCTCCCTGATGGGGCGCATGAGGCGGGGCCGACCGGTTGGCCCTGGGCCACGGGGGCGTGGGGCTTCGAGTAGCTGAAGGGGCGCCGTCATGGCCCGAGCCCGCGTCGACAGAACCCATCCGGTCAACGTGCTCGCTGCGATTGAGCGGTTGACCGCCACCGACCTCCAGGTGTTGCGGCTGGTCGCCGAGCACGAGGTGATGAGTACCGAACAGCTCGCCGCGCTGTGTTTCCCGAACCCGGCCCGCGTCGCGGACGCGGCCGTTCGGCTGGACTACTTGGCCACCCGGGCGTTGCTGGTGAAGTTCGGTCACCCGGGCACGCACCCGGCGGGGGTTCCCGCCGACGACCTCAACCATCGGGCGCCCACCGGGCTGCCGACCCCGGTACCGGCCCAGTGGGGCGACGGGCGGCGGTGGGCGTGGTCGCTCGGGCAGGGCGGCGCCTACTGGGCGGGCGTCGAGCGCATCCTGAACACCGACCGCTGGGTGGATGCCTGGTCCCGGTCGTTCGTCCCGCTGGGACGTCCGCATCTGCGCCGCCGGCTGGCCCTGGGCGACTTCTTCACCGCTTTGCACCACCACGCGGTAGGCCGTGAGTACGCCGGGCTTGATCAGTGGTGGGGTCCGGCCCGGTGCGCCGACACCTGCGGCGGCAAGACCCGACCGGACGCGCACGGCCGGTGGCGCTACGGCACCGTGACGGTGCCGTTCTGGGTCTACAGCGACAGCGTGCGCCAGCCAACCCGAACCCTGATCACGACCGTCGACCGGCACCTGAACACGCACCCCGCGACCGCCGACCGGGACGTAATTCTGCTGGTGATGGTCAACGACAACCGGGAACGCGCGTTGCACCGCCGCTGGCTTCAACTCGCCGCTGACGGTGCGGTCCTGCCGTTGCCCCCGGTTGCCACAACCTCATACCGCAAGCTGCGGTCCTGGCCGGCAGAGGGCATCTGGCGACCGCTGACCGCCCGGGGTGCGCTCAGCGTGCCACTGCACCGCCTCGCCCGCGACACGCCCCTACGTGACTCCCGGTTCGGTGATCCGGGGGCGCTGCCTGGTCGGTCATCGGCCACGCCGACGGGCCTTGCCGTCACCGACCCGAAGTAGCTGAAACCTCATGAAGGGAGGCGAAAGCCATGGAGTGGAACGACGCGCGACCCGCGTCCCACCACCGTGGAGGAACATGGCCACAAGCCAGACACCGAACCCGCACCCTCGCCGGATAGTCGACCGGGCACCGGACGCCCCGCCGGACGGTGACCCCACCCCGCCCACCGAAACCGGGGACCGGACAACCATCGACGCGCTCACCCCACCGGCGGCGGACGACGCACCAACCGTGATCGTCGCACCGGACGAATTCAGGCTCCCGGACGTGCTCAAACACATCGAGGCCGGAAAGGTCGTGCTCGTCATGCCGCAACACCACACCGATGACTAGCCACCGAGCGGCAACCAAAGAGGCTCACCCGGCGCCATGCCGGGTGAGCCTACGCCGGGTTCCCGCGCTACCGCCGGAAACACAAACCATTGCCAAGGTCAACAATCCCCCTGGTCTCCGCCGGGCCGTCGTGGTCTGTCGTTCCGACGGCGATGCCCCACTGCCCGTCATGCTCCGCGAGAACCATTCCCCACGACGTTTTGACCGCGCGGGCCATGCCGCGTTTGACCGTGTCATCACCGGCATCCCACATCTGGGCCACCGTCTGCCCCGTGGGCGCATAGTCGAAGCGGTCGGGCACGATCTCGAAGCCCTCGATGCGCGCCTTGATCGCCTTGCGCTCCGCTACCAGCGTGTCCAGCTCGTCATCATCCTCGGTAGCCGACAACCGAGCCTGGATCTTGCGGAGCCCGGCCTGCAACTCGTCCAACTCGTGCGCGTTGCCCGCCACCCGCTGAAACGCGAGAACGTCCGTGCTATCGCTGGCGAACATCCCCGTGATGACTTCGATGATTGGTTGCGCGTCGATCCCCTTGAACTCGCCGCACGACAGGCGCTGCCTGGCGTGACCACCACAACGCAGCTTCGGCGTACGCGGCTTCGGTACCCGCGACTTGCCCGTACGCGCGTCCCGAGCTGGGGTCATGCCAGCATTGAGGAACACCTTCCCCCCGCATGCGGGGCAGTCCAGGATTCCGGAGATCCAGTTCGCCGGCCACGCGACCGGCCTGCCACCCTTGTTCGCGCGGCTCTCGGTCAGGTTCGCATCGAGGACCTTGTTCGCACGCCACCACAACGCGGAATCGACAACCGGCGCCACCTCGTGCGCCCACGTCTCCACCCGGCCCTCGTGCGTGTAGGAACACTCGATGACGCCCGTGTGGTTCGCGTCGAACCGGATCACGTTCTTGACCGAGGTCGGGTACAGGTCGTAGGCGCGTCCCACGCTGGACAGGGACTCGCCGCTACCAACCCGCTCGTACAGGTCCACCACGGCGGCGGGGTTCTCACACCACGCCTGCTTGGCGTAGCGGACACCCTTCGTCGCCCAGAACGCGGGCAACGGTCCGTGATGCGCCTTGTTGTCGCGGATCATCATGATGCCGCGATACGTCGTGCTCTTGACCGTCTTGGACTTCTCGGCGTTGGCGTGCTGCGCTACGAGCGTCACGATCCGGCCCGCGAAATCGGTCCGCCCGAACTGCGGCTCACTGATCGAGACGATGTCGCCACCAGCCGACCGGATAGCCAGCAGGATCTCCGCCTGAGCGTCCAAATCCTCCCGCCGGTCCAGCCGGGACGACTCGGTGACCATCAACGTCGAGTAGTCGCCCCGCGCGATGTCCGCGATCACCTCCCGCAACGCCGGTTCCTGCGTCCCATGACTCGCCGAGTAGCCATGCAGCCGGAACCACCTGACGATCGTGATCCCACGCTCGGCAGCCTCCGCCTCGATCACCTTGACCTGAGACACCTCGTCCTGACTACCAGTGCTGACCCGTACGAACCCCGCCCCGAGCGACACGTGAAGCTCCCTTCAGGAGAACAACCCACGTGTGTACACTACCCGACAGCTATCGGTCGTTGTCCACATAGACGACGCGAGCCGCCGGGTCAGCCGCCTGGGCCGTCTCGTGGACGTTGGGCGAGGTGGGCAGGCCGCTGCCGATGTCGAGGAACTGGGTGACGCCCGCCTCGCCGGCGAGGTGTCGCACGACCCGGCCCATGAAGGCCCGGTTCTCGCGCGGCGCGGTCGCGACGTTGGGGTTGGCTTTGAGGCCCTCGGCGGCCGCGGCCCGATCGGCGGCGAAGTTGTCCTTGCCACCGAGCAGGAAGTCGTAGACGCGGGCCGGGTGCGGGCGCCCGGTGTCGAACGGTTCGGCCACAGTGTCCCCTCGGTCGATCGATCGGCGCGCCCAGCATAGGCCGGGTTCAGCGGTCGGCCGATCCCAGTCGGATCTCCGCCGTCGCGGCATGCAGGGCCGGGGCCGCGCGGTCGAAGAAGTCGAAGAGGAGGTCGAGCTGGTCGGGGGTGTAGGACTCCAGGACCGCGGCCAGGTGGCGGCGGGCCGGGCCGACGATGGCGTCGATGTCGAGGTTGGGCACGTGTTCGACCAGGACACGGCGGCGGTCGGACGGGTCGGCGGTCCGGCGGGCGTGGCCGGCGCGTTCCAGGCGGTCGATCAGGCGGGTGGTGGCGCCCGTGGTCAGGCCGGTGCGCTCGGCCAGCAGGCCCGAGGTCACGGGGCCCTCCTGCTCCAGGACGCTCAGCGCGTACCAGTCGGTGGTGTTCAGGCCGGCGGCCTCGGCGAGGGCGACGCCGTTCAGGCCGACCGCGTCGAGGTAGCGGCGGAAAACCTCGTGAGCGTCTGGTCGCATTCATCTTCCCATGGTAAGAATCTGCATGAGAGCAGAGAATAACCCATGGGGAGGGCACTGTGACCACCGAGGACCGCCGCGCCGTCGAAGAGACGATCGCCGCGCTGGTGCGGGCATGGGCCGCGCATGACGATCGGGCCTATGCCGCGCTGTTCACCGCCGACGCCACCTATGTGACCTGGGTCGGCACCCGCTATCAGGGCCGCGCCGACATCGGCGGCAGTCACCGGGTGCTCTGGCAGAAGTTCCTGAAGGGCTCGACGCTGGCCGACGAGATCACCGACGTCCGGTTCACCGGGCCCGACACGGCCATCGTGACCAGCCGGGGCGAGGTGCTGCGGGGCCGGCCCCGAAAGCTCGGCAAGGTGCAGACGTACGTGGTGGTGCGCGAGCCGGACGGCCGCTGGCGCATCGCGGCGTTCCAGAACACCAAGCACAAGGCGATGGCCGAGGCGGTGTCGTTCCGCTTCGCGCCGGGGTTGCGGCCGGGCGCCTAGGAGTCCTTGCGGCCGCCGTCGGCAGGTGGGCCAGGATGCCGGAGAGGATCAGGGTCACCGGCCGGGACAGGTCGAGAGCCAGGCGGCCGGTGCGAGGATGCGGCCGGTCGCGTCGTGATCGTGAGGTCCCGGCCGATATTGCGGAACGTGCCAATTTGGCTTCAGGGGGTTAACCGGAGCCCGCGGTCACACCATGCTGATCGAGGGGGCACGATGAGTGAACGCAGCGGCTTGCCACCGCACGTGATGTCCGGGATCGACAGCCCGATCCGGGAGACCCGCCTCAAGGGTGTGGGCGAGCTGGCCCGGGTGGTCGTCGGCGCCGATCTCGCGATGGCCGCCGCCGCCCGCCGGGCGCTGGGCCGGATGGCCGGCGACGAGAGCCGCGCGGTCGCGGCCGCGGCGGCCGGCATGCTGGAGCGTACGGCGATCCGCCTCGACCCCGACCGCATCGACTTCGGGACCGTTCCCCGGGTGACCGCCCAGCTCACCGCCGACATCGCGGTGCACGGGCCGCCGCTCGCCGCGGTCAGTTCGGTGACCACCTCCGGCCCCGGGCTGGACGCCACGCTCGACGGTGACCGGCTGCGGATCACCTGGCAGCCACGGTCCGACTGGCTGGACGGGACGGTCACGGTGCACGGGCCGTGCGGGTGGGCCGATGTCCGGGTCACCGGCGCCATCGAACCCGAGCCGCTCACCCGGATGCTGATCGAGGAGCTGGCCGCCGCCGACATCGACCCGAACGCGGCCCGGGTGACCGTGCTGGTGTCGCAGCCGCGGCGCCGGGCCGGGGCGGGAGCGCTCATCTCCGTACTCGTCGCCCTGGTTCTGCTCGGCGGAGCCGGCGTGGCCTTCGCCCTCACCAACGGTGAGCAACCGCCGGCCCAGGGAATCGCCCTGCCGGTGGAGAGCCCGACCCCCACGGTCACCGTGGCGCCGACCGTCAAGGCCACCACCGCCGTGCCCAAGGTGCGGCTCGCCCGGCAGGTGGCCAGCGTGGACAAGCCCACGGCGCTGCGGACGATCAAGGTCGGCCGGGAACCCGAGGGGATCGCGGCGGCGCCGGACGGGCGGACGGTCTACGTGGCCAACCAGGGCGCGCGCGAACTCTCCGTTATCGACGCCCGCAGCGGCCGGGTCAGCACGGTGAAGCTGCGCACCACGCCGCGCTTCGTGGCCGTGTCCCGGGACTCGCGGCTGGTCTTCGTGTCGATGTACGAGAACGACAAGTCGGGCAGCGGGGTGGCTGTGGTCGACGCGGCCCGGCGCAAGGTCACCCGGAACCTGAGCACCGGGGAACAGCCGTACACGCTGGCCGTGGGGCCGGACGGGCGGCTGTGGGTGCCGATCCACGGCAAGGGCCGGCTCGAGGTGTACGACGCCGACGGCCGCAGCCAGCACAACGAGATCGAGGTGCCGCCGAACCCGCACGCGATCGCCTTCTCGGCGCCACGCCGGCGGGCCTTCACCGCCAGCCACGAGTCCAACGCCGTCGGCGTCGTCGACACCCGCACCGGCAAGCTCTACCGGTCGATCCCGGTGAGCCGCGCCCCGCACAGCGTCGCGGTCTCGCCGGACGGCTCCAAGGTCCTGTCGGCGGGGTACGAGGCGGACAGCGCCGACCTGATCGACGCGGCGACGCTGAAGCGCACCGGCCCGCTGAAGGTCGGCCGGGACCCGCAGTTCGTGGCGTTCGCGCGGGACGGGAAGCACGCGTACGTGGTGAACGAGGGCGATGACACGGTGTCGGTGCTGGACGCGCGCACCGGTCGGGTGACCGCGACCGTGAAGGTGGGCGGCAGCCCGCGGACCGTCGCGGTCGCGCCGGACGGCCGGCTCGCGTACGTCACCAACGGCGCCGACAACACGGTCAGCGTGCTGCGGATCGGCGCGTGATGACCACCGCCGGCCTGGTCGCCCTGGCGATCGTGATCGGCGGCGCGTTCAGCTACGCCGCGGCGTCGATCCTCCAGGCGGTGGCGGCCCGGCGCAGCTCGGGCACGGTCAAGACGATGGGCCACCCGTTCTACCTGGCCGGCATCGCCTGCGACATGCTGGCCTGGGTGGGCGCGATGGTCGCGCTGCAGAGCCTGGCCGTGTACGTCGTGGAGTCGGTGCTGGCCGGCTCGCTGGCGCTGACCGTGATCGGCGCGCGGATCTTCCTGAAGTCGCGCCTGCGCCCACGGGACGTGGCGGCCATCGTGGTCACCCTGGCCGCGCTGGCCGTGCTGGCCATGTCGGCCGGCCCGCAGGAAGACGTCCCACCTTCGGCCCGGCTGCGCCTCTGGCTCTGCGCGGCGGCGGTCGCGGTGGTGGCCACCGGGTGGGGCGCGGCGAAGGCGGGCGCTCCCGGCGGGGTGGTCGCGGCACTGGCCGGCCTCTGCCTGGGCGGGGCCGCGCTGGTCGGCCGGGCGCTGCCGGTGCCCTCGTCCGGCACCGTCCTGGACAAGGCCCTGGCCATCGTGACCGAGCCGCTGACCGCGGCGCTGCTGATCTTCGCGGCCACCGGCATGATGCTGTACGCCCACGCGCTCCAGCGCGGCGAGGTCGGCCCGGTGACCGCGGTGCACTGGACCTTCGAGGTGCTGACCCCGTCGCTGGTGGCCGTCGCGTTCCTCGGCGACACGGTGCGCGCCGGCTGGGAGGTCCCGGCGGCGGTGGCGGCGCTGGTCACGGTCGCCTCGGCCGCCCTGCTGGCCACGGCGCCGGCCACCGGCATGACCCACGCGGGCGAGCTGACGGCCGCGCCGTCGTCGGCCCTGGTCGCCGCGTCGCGCCCGCGCGAGCGGATCATCTGGTGGGGACCGCCCCCGATCTGGCGCCCGCCCAGCCGGGCCCAATCCGCCCTGTTCACCCCGCGCCTGGTCGCAACGGGCGAGCTGACCTGGACCGCGGCCTTCGCCGAGCCGTCCTGGGCGACCGAGCTGCGCGAGAAGGTGGCCACCGAACGGGAGAAGGCCCGGCCCTGGCACGACCTCTAAATCTCTTGATGTTCGGGCGCGAGAAGGGTCTCCTGAACGGCATGACGATGATCTGGGACGTCACCCCGGCGGGGTGGGCCGAACCGCGCTCGCCGTCCCGGTGGGCCCGCTACCAGCCGGCGCCGAGGTGTGGCCCCGGCCCGGGCCGCCGGCGTGGACGCCGCTGGTCGCCGACCGGCTGGCCGCTGACGCCCCGGGCCGGCCGCCGCACCCGGACCTTCCCGGGTAAGCGCTAAAGCGGGAGCCACTCCGTGCTCATGGTGATCTCGGCCAGGACTTCCGGTAAGGGTTCGATGCCGATGCCGGGGCCGGTCGGGACCGGCAGGTGGCCGTGGTCGAGGACGAAGGGCTCGGTCACGTCGGTGCGGTAGTAGCGTCCGGACGCCGACGTGTCGCCGGGCAGGGTGAAGCCGGGCAGGGCGGCCAGCGCCACGTTGGCCGCCCGGCCGAGGCCGGTCTCGAGCATGCCGCCGCACCAGACCGGGATGCCGGCCGCCACGCAGACGTCGTGGATGCGGCGGGCCTCCAGGTAACCGCCGACCCGGCCGGGCTTGATGTTGACGATGGAGCAGGCGCCCAGCCGGATCGCGTCCGCCGCCGCCTTGGCCGAGACGATCGACTCGTCCAGGCAGATCGGGGTCCGGACCCGCTTGGCCAGGTCGGCGTGGCCGAGGATGTCCTCCTCGTCGAGGGGCTGTTCGATCAGCAGCAGGTCGAACGGGTCGAGCGCGGCCAGCACGGCCGCGTCGGCCCGGGTGTAGGCGGTGTTGGCGTCGACCTGGAGCAGGATCTCGTCGCCGAAGCGGTCCCGGACCGCCCGCACCGGTTCGACGTCCCAGCCGGGCTCGATCTTGAGCTTGATGCGGACGTAACCCTCGTCGAGGTAGCCGCCGACCGCCTCCAGGAGCTCCGGGATCGAGTTCATGATGCCGACCGAGACGCCGCAGGGCACGCGGTCGTGCACGGCCCCCAGCTCGCGGGCGAAGGTGCGGCCCTCGGCGCGCAGCTCGGCGTCGAGGATCGCGGTCTCCAGGACGGCCTTGGCCATCCGGTGGCCCTTGAAGCGGTGCAGCGCCGGCGCCACGGCGGTCGCGTCGGCCTCGGGGCGGGCGCCCAGCGCCGGGACCAGGTAGCGGCGCAGGACGTCGGCCGCGCCCTCGACGTACTCGCTGGAGTAGAGGGGGTCGCTCATCGCCACGCACTCGCCCCAGCCCGCGGCGTCGTCGCCGACCGCGCGGAGCAGCAGGATGTCGCGCTCGGTCTCGGTGCCGAACGAGGTGCGGAACGGCGCCACCAGCGGCATCCGGATGCGGCGCAGCTCGATACCGGTGAGTTTCACTCGTGCTCTCCCCTACGGACGACGTACCAGCCCGACCGGTCGAAGCCGGGCACCGCGGCGCCTTCGGCGAACAGCGGCACGAGCACGTCTCGGACGGCCGTACGCCACAGCTTCGCGCACCGCGGGTCGGTCTTGCGCAACCCCTCGATGTCCGGCGGCGCCGCCACCAGCACCGTATCGCCGTCGACCCGGCCGGGCAGCGGTTCCCCGGACGCCGACCGGCCCAGGCCCACCACCGCGCCGGCCGCACGCAGCGAGGCGACGTCCCAGCGCGGGCCTTCGGCGGCCACCGCCCGGTCGACGCGGGGCGCGGTCAGCTCCCAGCGCAGCAGCAGCCGGTCGGTCTCGTCGTCGCCGTTGATGCCGTCGCGCATGCTGCCGTAGAAGTTCGGCAGGTACTGCACCGGCAGCCCGCCCAGCTTGATCAGGTTGAAGTAGGCGTTGCGGCTGACCAGCGGGTCGAAGGTCCAGGTGATCACGTCCACGCCGTGGCGCAGGCACCAGGCGCGCTGGTGCAGCTTCAGGGCCAGGCCGACGCTGCGGCCCATCACCCGGCCGGCCACCCCGGCGATGTGGCTGTGCAGTTCGCGCCGGGCGGGCGGGGCGAAGAAGCCGGCACAGGCGCCGACCAGGCCCGTCTCGTCGTAGGCGCCGGCCACGTAGTTGCCGGCCTTGGTCAGGGCGCGCAGGATCTCGGCGGTGACCGGCGGGTTGGTCGGGTCGGGGTGCCAGATGTCGTCGAAGAGCCGCTGCACGGCGTGCAGGTCGGCCAGCTCGGTCAGCGTGCGGACGGTGACACCGGCCGCGGCGGCCGCGGATTCGGCCGCGTCCTCGGAGCGCAGACGCAGGTCCATGCCGGTCACCAGCCCGGGGACGCGGCGCGCACCGGGCGCAGCGGCGTCAGGATCTCGGCGGCCAGGGCAGCGACCAGGGCGGCCCGGCGGGGCATCTCGGCCACGACCACGTGTTCGTGGTCGGCGTGCGCTCCCCCGCCGACGGCGCCCAGGCCGTCCAGGGTCGGCGTGCCCACGCCCGCGGTGAAGTTGCCGTCCGAAGCGCCACCCACCGAGGCCTGGCCGGGAGCGTCCAGCCCGAGCCGCCCGGCGACGGCCACCGCCTGGTCGTACAGGGCCTGGCTCTTCGACAGGGGCGGCCGGTTCGGGCCACCCTCGATGATCAGCCGCGATCCGGGTACGGCCGGGCTGAGCAGGCGCATCGCCGCGTCGACCCGCTGCTGCTCGCCGAGCGTGCGGATGCGGACGTCGACCGCGAAGTCACCGGCCGCCGGGACCGTGTTGGTGGTCGTGCCGGAGGTCATCCGGGTGGGCACGACCGTGGTGCCCTCGCCCGCGTCGGCGAGCGCCCGCACGGCCAGGATCTGGTGGGCCAGCTCGACCGAGGCGTTGACACCGCGCTCGGGTTCCAGGCCGGCGTGCGCGGCGCGGCCCTCCGCGCGTACGCGATAGAGCGACACCCCTTTGCGCTCGGTCTTGAGCGCGCCGCCGTCGGCCGACGCCTCCAGCACCAGGGCGGCGGCGCAGCCGGCCGCCTCCGCCTCGATCAGCTCGCGCGAATCGGGCGAGCCCAGCTCCTCGTCGCCGGTGACCAGGATCGTGATGCCGGTCCGGTCGGGCAGCTCGGCCACCGCGTGGATCGCCTGGACCAGGCCGGCCTTCATGTCGAAACAGCCCGGGCCGCGGAGCACGCCGCCCTCGACCGTGACGGGATGGGTGGCCAGGGAACCGATCGGCCACACCGTGTCGTGGTGGCCGAGCAGCAGCACGCGGGCCGGGCCGTCGCCGAACCGCCAGCGGAGGCACCCGTGGGGCAGGCGCTCCGGCTCGGCGCCCAGCCGGGCCGCGCCCACCGCGGCCAGGACGTCGGCGCTGCGGGCCACGGCGTCCGGGTCGTGCGACGGTGACTCGCAGCGGACCAGGGTCTCCAGGTCGGCGAGCATCCGCGGGAGGCGCTCGTTCATGCGGTTGAGCATCAGGCCACCTTGGGCGTGGCGCGGACGCCGAAGTGCAGGTAGCGCTCGCCGGTGGCCAGCCGGTAGAAGACCAGCGGGATCCAGTGCCGGCTGTTCGGCAGGCGTACGGCGTAGCGATCCTGGTCGATCGCGACCATCGGCAGCTCCTGGACCGGGTCGGGGACAAGCTCGGCCAGGGGGCCGGTGGTGGTGATCCGGAAGGTCCCGGGCAGCACCTCCTGACGGCTGCCGGCCCGCTCGTACACCCCCAGGTGCGGGGTGAGGTCGACCTCGGGCTCGTCGGCCGGCGGCTGGATCGGCGCGGGCAGGGCGACGCCGGCCACCTCGGCGAAGATCTCGGTGAACAGCTCCTGGAACAGGTCGCGACCGTTCTCGGCGTTGGTCAGCAGGGTGACCGCCAGCCCCTGCTCGGGCAGCAGCCGCAGGAACGCCTGCTGGCCGATGGTCGTGCCGTCGTGGCCGATCAGCCGACGCCCGTCCCACCCGAACCGGATCCAGCCCAGCCCCCACGAGTCGCCGAGGGTGTCCTTCTCGGGCAGCTCGACCTGCTGGGCGGCCATCTGCTCCCGGCTCCCCTCGGACAGGATGTCGCCGCCGGTCAGGTGCAGCTTCGCGAACGTCAGCAGGTCGGCCACCGACGAGTTGATCAGCCCCGCCGGCCCGAGCGCCCGCGGCAGCATCCACACCGGCGCCGTCTTCCCGTCCACGTGCCCGATCGCGGCGCGGTGCCGCAGCGCCTCCTCGGGCAGCGTCGACGTGCGGGTCAGACCCAGGGGCCGCACGAGCCGTTCCTGTACGGCCGCGTCCCACGTCCCGCCGGCCAGCCGCTCGATCACCAGCCCGGCCAGCACGAACCCGGCGTTGCAGTAGGACCAGGTCGCGCCGAGCGGATGGTTCTGGGCCACGTCGGCGAGCAGGTCGACGTACTTCTCGACGCAGTCGTCGCCCCGGCCGGTGTCGGTGAACACGTCGCCGTCGATGCCGCTGGTGTGGGTCAGCAGGTGCCGCATCGTCAGGCCCGGCCGCTTGAACTCCGGCAGCACGTCGGTCAGCGGCGCGTCCAGGTCGAGCTTGCCCTCGTCGACCAGCTGCATGGCCAGGGTGGCCGTCCACACCTTGCTGATCGAGCCGATCTGGAACACCGAGTCGGGCGTGGCCGTGACGCCGGTGTCCACATTGAGCACACCGTGGGCGACGGTGACCGGCTCCTCGCCGACCCGCAGGATGCCGAGGGCCGCGCCCGGAACCCGGTGACGCTCGGCCAGCGCGGTCAGCCGGCACTGCCAGTGCGCGGCGTCCAGGGGCGCCCGGCCCGAACCGGTGTGGCGCTTCACCCACTCGGCGACCCGGCGGCCGTAGTCCATCCGCTGCGACGGCGGGCCGTCCACGATGAACAGGTGCGAGGCGCCGGGATAGAGCACCAGCTCGGTGGGGACGCCGCGCTCACGCAGGGCGGTGTGCCACTGCTGGGCCTGGCCGGCCGGGCAGCGCGCGTCCGCCTCACCATGCAGGACCAGCGTCGGGGTGCCCACGTCGGCGACCCGGGTGATCGGTGACATCGCGGCGTAGCGGTCCGGATCGTCCCACGGGTGCAGGTTCAGCTCGTACGACGACATGAACGACCCGAAGTCCGACGTGCCGGCCATCGAGGTCAGGTCGGCGACCAGTCCCCCGGCGACCGCGGCCGCGAACGGCTGGTCCTGCGCGGTCAGGTAGCAGGTCATGTAGCCGCCGTAGCTGTAGCCGGTGACGGCCAGCCGTTCCGGGTCGGCGAGGCCCTCGGTGACCAGGGTGTCCACCGGCTCCAGGAAGTCCTTGGCGTCGGACACGCCCCACGCGCCGGTGGTGGCGGTGAAGAACTCCCGGCCGTACCCGTCGCTGGCCCTCGGGTTGACCACCAGGACCGTCCAGCCGTCGGCGACCAGTTCCTGGTGGTAGAGGTGGATCTCGTCGGCGGCGCCGTCCCACGCGTTGTGCGGGCCGCCGTGGATGTCGAGCAGCAGCGGACCGCGTCCGGTGACCTCCGGGTCGCGCGTCACCCAGCCGTGCACGGTGGTGCCGTCGGAGATGGTGAACTCGCGCTCGACGCGGGGGAACAGTTCCAGGTCCTCGATGCCGTGGCTGGTGAGCACGGTCTCCACGCCCGTGGTCAGATCGACCTCGACCACCTCGCCGAACGAGTTCGGGGTGCTCAGCACGATCACCGCGGTGTCGCCGGCCACCGACAGCCCGCTGACCAGGCGACCGGCGCCGGCCACGACCGGGCGGGGCTCACCGCCGGCCAGATCGGCCGAATAGAGGTGGGTGTAACCGCGATCGCGTACGCAGAACAGCACGGTCTTGTCGTCGGTGAACCGCGGCAGCGCGCCCGGGTAGCCCGGTCCGCCGGGCATCACGTTGCGGTCCAGCGGGGCGGCCAGGTCGGTCACCGCGCCGTCCTCCAGCTGCACGCGGAGCAGGCCGGAGAGCCCGACGGGCGGACCGTCCATGCCCACGACCAGCAGCGACTCGCCGTCCGGGGCCCAGGTGACCGCTCCGCCGTACCCGTCGGCCAGGCCCTTGATCTCGGGTTTGGCGTGCGGGTCGGTGATGTCCAGCAGGTGGATCGGCGCGTGCGCGACCAGATCGGCGTCGGACGCGGTGGCCGCGGCGAAGGCCAGCGTGGTCGAGTCCGGCGACCAGGCCGGCTCCCCCGCGTGCCAGTCGCCCTCGGTGACCTGCCTCGGTTTCCGATCATCAAGATCAACGACAAACAGATGCTTGCGTACGCCGCGCAGCAGTCCCGCGCCGTCGGCCTGGTAGTCGACCCGCCGGGTGACCATCGGTGCGTTGGAACTGTCTTCCGGCGCGCGATCGACCGGGGCGGCGAAGGCGATCTTCGTGCCGTCCGGGCTCCAGAGCGGCGCGCCCGCCCCGAGCGGGAGGTCGGTGAGCGCCTCGGGCTCGCCACCGTCCGCCGGGAGCAGCCAGACCTGCTTGTCCCGGACGAAGGCCAGCCAGGCGCCGTCCGGGGACCACGCCGGCGACGTGTCGTTCTCGCCGCGGGTCAGGCGCCGCGGCGGAACTCCCGCTCCGGTGATCCAGATCGCGCGGGCGGTGCGGTCGGCCTCCACGTCCGCGGTACGCAGGACGTAGGCGATCCGGCCGTCCGGTCCGAGCGCGGGCTGCTCCGGCACCGCGACGTCCCGCAGATCCTCGATGCGCAGTCTCCGTACCACCGCGGACTCCTCTCCTTGGTCGTAGTGCAGCCTGCCCGCCGCGGTCCGCCGGTGTCTTGGTGCGACCGGACGAGAGCGGGCCGCCGTACTCGTCGGGTCAGTCACTTGCATCATGAAAGTCACTCGGCGTACGGTCGCCGTCATGTCGCATCAGACCTTCGGCCGCCTGCGGGTTTCCGCGTACGCCGGCTCATGAGGCGCACCAGCTTCGCCGGGTCCGAGTGCCCGATCGCCGGCAGCCTCGAACTGGTCGGCGAATGGTGGTCGATGCTGATCCTGCGCGACGCCTTCGACGGCCACACCCGCTTCGACGCCTTCCAGCGCAACCTGGGCATCGCCCCCACCATGCTGACCCGCCGGCTCCGGGCGCTGGTGTCGGCCGGCCTGCTGGCCAAACGGCAGTACCAGGACCGGCCGCCACGCCACGAATACGTGCTCACCGACCTGGGCCGCGACTTCCGCCCGGTGATCCTGGCCCTCTACGCCTGGGGCGACCGCCACCTGACGTCCGCCGGCCGCAACCGGGTGCTGATCAACCGTGCCACCGGCGCCGAGATCACCCCGGTCCTGGTCGACTCGTCCACCGGCCGCCCGGTCGCCGAGCTGGACGCGGTCTTCACGGCCGGCCCGGGCACGTGGGAACCCGCCTAAGCTCGTGGCCGGCCGGCGCCCGCGCCACCACTGATCGGGCACACGCCGGCGCCAGGCCGCTGCAGGCTGCGCGCCGCGACCCTCGACCATGGAGATGGTCAATGAATCGCGGTTCCGCCGCACGGGCCCTGCTGGCGGCGCGGGCCGCTACGACGGCGCGGGCCGCTACGACGGGCCGAAGACGCGCAGCTGGAGCATGGCGCCCAGGCGGGCGTCGGGGTCGGTCAGGTCGATCTCGCCCAGTTCGGCCAGCCGGCGCAGGCGGTAGCGGAACGTGTTGGGGTGCACGTGCAGGGCGGCCGCGGCGGCGACCACGTCGCCGAAGGCGTCCAGCCACGCCGCCAGGGTCTCGACCAGGTTGGCGTGGTGTTCGGTGTCGTAGGCCATCAGCCGGGCCACCGGGCCGCTCGGGGTGTCGCCGCGGGCGGCGACCGTGTCGCGCAGTTCCAGGAGCATGGCTTCGGTGTGCACGTCGGTCAGGCGGGCCACCCGGCGCGGGCCGCCACGGCCGCTGCGCAGGACGCGGAGGGCCCGGTCGGCGCTGGTGCGGGCCGAGGCCAGCGAGGACACCGTGGCCGCCACCGGGCTCACCCCGATCAGCGCCGGCGCCCGGTCGCCGATGCGGTCGAGGAAGGCCGCGGCCAGGCGTACGGCCCGGGTGTCGGCGTCGGTCGGCAGCAGGCCGTACGTGACGTCGCCGAGCAGGGCCACCGCCGAGCTGGCCTGGACCGCGCTGAGGTGCATGGCCAGCGCGTCGGTGAGGCGCTGCCGTTCGGCCGCCATGCCGGAGCGGTCGTCGGCGCCGTCCAGGGCGGGCGCCAGCGCCAGCACGACCAGCGGCTGGTCGGCCAGCCCGAGCCGGGCCAGCGAGTCGCGGGCGCCGGCGCCACCTTCCAGCGCCGTCCCGACCAGCTCGGTGCGCAGCCGCCGCTCGACGTCGGCGCCGGCCCGCAGCCGCAGCATGTGCAGCGCGACCAGCTTGGCCGCGTCGCAGAACGCCCGGGACCGGTCGGGGGTCAGCGGCTTGCGGACGGCCGCCCAGATCGAGCCGAGGAACTCGTCGCCGGCCCGGACCGCGACGGCCACCCGTGGCACCGAGAAGTCGCTGAGCTCGGCCGGCGGCGCCACGAACACCGGCTGCTCGCTGCGGTGCAGGTTGCGCATCACGCCCTGGGAGGACAGCAGCCGCGCGTAGCGTTCGGGCACCTGGCGGCCGAGGATGGTCTCCACGCGGGACTCGTCGGCCTCCTCCTGGCGGCCCGAGAAGGCCAGCACCCGGGAGTCGGGGTCTTCGATCGTGACCGGCGCGTCGACCAGCGCGGCGACCGCGTTGGCCAGCGCGAACAGGTCGCCGGAGGGCATGCCGCCGAGCGTCTCGGGCCCGGTGTCGCCGACGTCGCCCTGGCTGAGCATCGAGCGGAGCAGGGCGGCCAGCTGGGCCCAGGAGGCGCCCCGGGTGAGCGAGAGCAGGGCGACGCCGCTCTGTGCCGCGGCGGCCCGGAGGGCGTCGGAGGCGGGCACCGGGGCCCGGACGACGAGGCCGGTCGCGCCCTGGCCGCCGAGGGATCGGAGCAGTTCGGCGATGTCGGACGCGTCGCGCAGGCCGACGCCGAGGACGAGGGCGTCGGGCGGCAGACCCGGTTCGTCGTACGGGTCGTGGAAGGCGACGCCGCCGATCGGAGCGGCCGACCCGGGGTTCCCGTGCACCAGGTCGAGCAGCGTCGCGCCGAGATCCTCGAGGACCCGGCCGAGGCTCGCGCGCGGCAGCTGGCTCATGATCGCCCAGCCTAGTGAGCCGGGCGCGGCACCGCGGCCAGAAGTTCCCGGGTGTACTCGTGGCGCGGGTCGCCGAGCACCTCGTCGACCGGGCCGTACTCGACGATCCGGCCGTCCTTCATCACCGCGACGATGTCGCTGACGTAGCGCACCACGGCCAGGTTGTGCGAGATGAACAGCATGGTCAGGTTCATCCGGCGCTGGAGCTCGCGGACCACGTTGAGGACCGCGCCCTGGATCGACACGTCCAGGGCCGAGGTGATCTCGTCGGCGATGATCACCTCGGGGTCGCCGGCCAGCGCGCGGGCCAGCGCCACCCGCTGCCGCTGGCCGCCGGAGAGCAGGTGCGGCCGGTCGCCGGCCCGGTCACCGGGCAGCCCGACCAGCTCGAGCAGGCCGGCCACGTCGACCGGACCGCGCCCGGCCTCGGCGATCGACTCGCCGATGGACATCCGCGGGTCGAGGGCGGAGTACGGGTCCTGGAAGACCATCTGGACGTGCCGCTCGTGCGGGGCCGGGGAGATCCGGCCGGACGCCAGCGGCGCCAGGCCGACCGCCGCGCGGGCCAGCGTGGACTTGCCCGACCCGGACTCACCGACCAGCCCGACCACCTGGCCGGCCGGCACCCGCAGGGACACGTCGTCGACCGCGACCGTGCCGCGCCGGCGGGAGCCGAAGCGGACGGTCACGTTCTCGAACGTCAACTCACGCACGCGGCGTCGCCCGGGCGCCGAAGTGCACGTACCGCTCGCCGGTGGGCAGCTCGTAGAACGTGGCCGGGATCCAGTTGCCGGTCTCCGGGTCCTGGCACACGAACAGGCCGGGCGCGACGCCCACCATCCGGTAGTGCGAGTCCTGCTCCTGGAGCACCTCGGCCAGCGGCCCGGTGATCTGGACGGTCATCACCGGCTTGCCGTCGACCTCGTGCACCTCCTGCCGGATGCTGGCCCGCTCGTAGACGCCCAGGTACGGCGTGATGTCGACGTCAACCGGCGGCGAGGGCGGGCCGAGCCGCTCAGGCATGGTCACGCCGGCCAGGTCGGCGAAGATCTCCCGGTACAGCTCCTCGTACAGCTTGGCGCCGTTGCCGCCGTTCGTGAGCAGCGCGACCGACAATGACGAAGAGGGGAGCACGCGCCAGAACGCCGCCTGGCCGATCGTGTTGCCGTCGTGGCCGATGACCCGCTCGCCGTCCCACTCCATCCGCTCGAAGCCGAGGCCCCAGGAGTCGCCGAGGGTGTGCTTGTCGGGCAGCTCGACCTGGAACTCGGCCATCTGCGAACGGCCGGCGTCGGACAGGGTCTCGCCGCCGTCCAGGTGCAGCTTGGCGAAGGTCAGCAGGTCGGCGACGGTCGCGGTGATCGCGCCGGCCGGTCCGGCCGAGCGCGGGATGCCCCAGACCGGCGCCACGGTGTTCTTGCCGTCCTCGTAGAGGTGCCCGACCGCGGCCCGGTGCATGATGGCCTCCTCGGCCAGCGTGACCGTGCGGGTCAGACCCAGCGGTCCGACCAGGCGCGAGCGTACGGCCGCATCCCACGTGTCGCCGGTCAGCTTCTCGATCACCCGCCCGGCCAGCGAGTAGCCGGAGTTGCAGTAGGACCAGGTCGCCTCGAGCGGATGGTTCTGCCGGGCCTCGGCCAGCAGGGCGGCGTACTTCTCCAGGCAGTCGTCGCCCCGGCCGGTGTCGGTGAAAATGTCGCCGTCGATGCCGCTGGTGTGGGTCAGCAGGTGGCGCATGGTCAGCCGCTTGGTGACCTCGGGGTCGGCCAGCTTCAGCTCGGGCAGCACCTCGATCAGCGGCGCGTCCAGGGTCAGCTTGCCCTCGTCGACCAGCTGCATGACCAGGGTCGCGGTCCACACCTTGCTGATCGAGCCGAGCTGGAACAGCGTGTCCGTGGTGACCGGGACGTCGGTGCGGAGGTTGGTGACGCCGTACGCGGCCTCGGTCACCTCGCCGTCCTTGAGGATGCCGAGGGCGGCGCCGGGGACGTGGTGGAGCGCGGCCAGCTCAGCCAGTCGTCGCCCCCAATGTGCAGTGTCCAGACTCATGACTGTTCTCCTTTCAGGAGCGCGGGGACCACGGCGGGTGCGAGGTCGGAGTGCCAGCAGGCGACGCGCCGGCCGTCGTGGGTGGCCAGCGGCGGGTCCTCGGTGCGGCACCGGTCGGTGGCGAGCGGGCAGCGCGGGGCGAAAGCACACCCCGGCGGCAGGTCGCGTGGGTCCGGCGGCCGGCCGGGGATCACCGCGAGCGGCTGCGACCGGTCGGTCTCCATGTCGGGCACGGCGGCCACCAGGGCCCGGGTGTACGGGTGCCGGGCGTCCGACCGCAACGCCGTGGCCGGCAGGTCCTCGACGATCCGCCCGGCGTACATGACCAGCACCCGCGAGCACATCTGCCCGACCACCGTGACGTCGTGGCTGATGAAGAGCAGCCCGACGTCCTCGGCGGCCCGGATGTTCTGCAGGAGCTGGAGCACCTGCTTCTGCACGGTGACGTCGAGCGCGGTGGTCGGCTCGTCGGCGATGATCAGCGACGGGCTGGCCATCACGCCCATGCCGATCATGGCCCGCTGGCGCATGCCGCCGGAGAACTCGTGCGGCAGCTGGGCGGCGCGGCGGGCGGCGTCCGGGATGCGCACCGCGCTCAGCCGGTCGACGGCCCGCTCCCAGGCCGTGCGCCTGCTGGCGCCGCTGTGGGTACGCACGACCTCGGCGAGCTGGCGGCCGACCCGCTGGACCGGGTTCAGCGAGGTCATCGGGTCCTGGAAGACCATGGCGAGCGAGGTGCCCAGCAGGCGGCGGTGCGCTCGAACGTCGTCGCCTCGGAGGTCCTGGCCCAGGAAGGACAGCCGGTCGGCGGTGACCTCGCCGGGCGGCTCGATCAGCCGGGCGATGGCCAGCGCGGTCAGGCTCTTGCCCGACCCGGACTCGCCGACGATGCCGACCGCCTCACCGCGCCGCAGCGACAGGCTGACGCCCCGGACCGGGCGTACCCCGGGGAACGACACCTGGAGGTTGTGCACGGCGAGCAGAGCGTCCGGCACCTCCGGCATCGGTGACTCGAGCGCGGGAGGCGGCGGGCCGCCGAGCGTACCCGTCTGGGTGGAGCGCAAGCCGATCGCCCGCGCGACCACCTCTCCGCTCAGGTTGAACGCCATCGCCGCGAGCACCACCGCGAGACCCGCGACCAGCGCGCCCGCCGGGTGGATGTAGATCTGCTGGAGGCCCTCGCCGAGCAGCCGGCCCCAGTCGTAGCTGGGCGCCTGCACGCCGAGGCCGAGGAAGGACAGGCTGGCGAAGGCCAGCGTCGCGTTGCCGGCGGCGATGGTGGCCGTGATCACCATGGAGTCGGCGATGTTGGGCAGCACGTGGCGGACCAGGATGCGGAACCGTCCGACGCCGGCGATGCGGGCGGCGGAGATGAAGTCCCGGCCGGCGATCGTGGCCGACAGCGTCTGGGCGATGCGGGCGAAGTTCGGCGCGGTGGCCAGGCCGATGGCCAGCACCGCGCCCTTCGCGCCGACACCGAAGATGACCGCGAAGAACAGGGCGAGCAGCAGGCTCGGGAAGGCCACGGCGATGTTGATCAGGGTGCCGATCCAGCGGCCGACGCGCCGGCCGAGCACCGCGGTCGACGTGCCCAGCACCAGGCCGGCGAGCACGCCGAGGCCGGTCGCCAGCAGCGCCAGGCCGACCGACAGCCGGGTCGCCACCAGCACCCGGGCCAGGACGTCGCGGCCGAGCGGATCGGTGCCGGCCAGGTGCGCCGCCGACGGGCCCCGCAGGATGTCGGCCGGGTTGACCGCGTCGGCGCGCTCCTGCCAGATGAACGGGGCGAACAGAGCCAGGGCCAGGACGAGGACGAGCAGAGCGAACGCGCTGACCCCCAGCGGACCGAAGCGGCGCATCAGCTCTCCCGGATCGTCGAACGGGGGTCGACCACGGCCAGGGCGACGTCGACGGCCAGGTTCGCCAGCAGCACACCGATGCCGTAGACCAGCACCACACCCTGCACGGTCGGGTAGTCCTTGGCCAGGATCGAGCCGACGATCGTGCCGCCCAGGCCGGGCCAGGCGAACACGTTCTCGACCAGCACCGTCCCGGCGACCAGCGAGCCGAGCAGCAGGCCACCGAGGGTGAGCGTGGTGGTCAGGGCGTTCGGCAGGGCGTGCCGCAGGTAGACCACCCGCTCCGGGAGGCGCTTGGCCCGGGCGGTACGCAGGTAGTCGGTCTGCAGCACGGCCAGCATCTCCACCCGGACGATCCGGGCCAGCACGAACGCCGGGCCGATGGCCAGGGCGAGTACCGGCAGCACGTACGAGTCGGGGCCGGCCTTGCCCGCGACCGGCAGCCAGCCGAGCTGGACGCTGAACACGAAGACCAGCCCGACCGCCATCAGGAACTCGGGGATCGTCGCGAGCACCACGCTGGCCGAGGTGAACGCCAGGTCACCGCCGCGCCGGCGGCCATGCCGCACGAGCACCGCCATCAGCGTGCCCACCGGCACCGACACCACCACGGCCACCACGAACGCGAGCCCCGCCATCTGCACGGTGGAGCCGAGCCGGGCCGAGATGACGTCCGACACCGGCAGGCCGGACGTCATCGAGGTGCCCAGGTCGCCGGTGAACAGGCCGGCCAGGTAGTGCAGGTACTGCTGCCAGAGCGGGTCGTCCAGGCCCATCGCGGCGCGGCGGGCCTGGACCAGCTCGAGCGGCGCGGTCGGGCCGAGCGCCGCCCGGACCGGGTCGCCGGGCAGCGCGTGCATCATCGCGAACGCGGCGGTCACCAACACCCACAGCGACAGCACCAGCCGTCCGGTCCTGCGCGTCGCGAACCTGACCCAGACGTTCATCGGCCGGCCCGGTCAGCCGAGCATCCGGATGGTGGCAGGCCCGACATCACCATCGGAGAGGTCGAGCGTCGCGCCCTTGACGAAGTACGGGTTGTTGGAGCTGGCGAACGGAACCAGGTCGAGCCGCTTGATCAGCTCGGTCTCGGCCGCCAGCCACTGGGCGCAGCCGCCCTCGCCGGCCGTCTTCTGGGCCTCGGTCACCGCGGCCTGGTAGGCCTTGTTGTCGATGCTGGCGAAGTTGGTGCCGTTCGGCGGGGTCGGCCCGGAGAGGTAGGCGACCAACTGGCTGGGCAGGGTGACGCCGATCGGGAACATCGCCACGTCCCAGGACAGCTCGCCGGCCGCGATCTGGCCGACCTGCACGGCCGTCACGTTCTTCAGCGTCACCTTGACGCCGGCCGCGGTCCACTGCTGCTGGAGCAGCTCGGCCGCGGGCTGGGCGCCCGGGCTGGCCGACGCGGCGAAGGCCACGGTCAGCGAGAGCGGCTTGGCGGCCAGGGCGGCCTTGCCCGCGGCGGCGTCGAACGGCGGCTGGTTACCGGAGATCGTGTTCCCCTTGCACGGGGTCATCGCCGGCGCCACCAGCCCGGTCGGGTCGGCGCCCCGGCCCGAGGTGAAGACCTGCTGGATCTGCTTGAGGTCGACCGACTGGACCAGCGCCTTGCGAACCGCCTCGTCGGCGGTGGGCAGGCCCGGCTTCTGGTTGAACCACAGCTCGCCGGTGGGCGCCAGGATGTCCCGTTTGAGGTAGCCGTCGCCGGTCAGCCGCTGGCTGTCCGGGCCGCTGAACCGGGCGGCGTTGAGCTCGCCGGTGAGCATCAGGTTGGCCGCGGTGGCCTCGTTCGCGACCACCCGGATGATCACCTTGTCGGGCAGTCCGACCGTGTCGGCCTTGACGTCGCCCGGGCCCCACGCGTACTCCTTGCGCCGGGTCAGCGTGTAGTGGTCGTCCGGCACCGCCTCGGTCACCGTGAACATGCCGGTGCCGTCGGAGCTCTGCTTGAGCTTCGTCCGGTCCTTCATGCCCTGGTCACAGACGATCGGCAGACCGCCCAGGTTGCGGTCGAGGAAGGCGTCCGGGGCGGGTGAGGTGACCGTGATGACGCCCGTGGCCTCGTCCGCGGTGGCCTTGGCGCCGGCCGGGACGTAGGTGCCGACCCGGGTCGACGCGTTCTTCACGTCGCCCACGAAACTGATGTTGCCGGCCACCGTCTTAGCGGTCAGCGGGGTGCCGTTCGCGCAGGTCACGCCCTTGCGAAGGGTGAACTTGGCCTCGGTGGTGGTGGCTTCCCACTTCTCGGCCAGGCCGGGCAGCATCTTGCCGTCCGCCGAGAAGCCGAGCAGGGAGTCGTAGAGGAAGCGGTCCACCTGGCCGGCGATCGTCAGCGAGGTGAAATGTGGGTCCAGGTTCCCCGGGTCGGAGGGCACGGACATGGTGAACGTCTTACCGTTCACCGGCTGCCCACCGCCCGCGCCCCCGGCCGAGTCATTGCCGCAAGCGGCGGTCAGCAGTGCCACCGCGCCGAGCGCGGCCGCCGATCGTAGAGCCTTCATCGCGCCCTCCACGTGCTACGTGAAGGCAAAGACTGCCGATCTCGCCGAACAATGTCTTTGGCGTGACCGACAACACTCCCCTGGTCTGGTTGTCGGCCCGGACGAGCGCCGGTCCGTTCACCTCCGGGTCGGTTGCCGTCCATTTTGGATCCGTAGGGTCACGAATCGCGCACGGCGATCCCGACGCTAGGAGTTCCGGTGGCACGGCATTCGCAGGCCCGGTCCGAGGACAGCGAGCCGGAACGCCGGCCCGGCGCGTTCCGGAGCGGCGTTCACCTCCCGCCCGGGGCCGCCGCGATCCTCGCCCTGCAGCGTGCGGCCGGGAACACGGCCGTCTCCCGGGTGCTCGGCGACCCTACGCAGACCATGCCCGGTGCGTTCCCGGAGGAACGTGCACCCTCGCCGGTCCCGTCGCTGGACAGCCTGCCCGAGACCGAGGTGAGCGAGGCGGAGATCCCCCAGCCGCCCAGCCCCGCATCGACGCGGTTCACCGACGCCCACACCGGCGAGACCCCAGTGTCGTCGCCGCCGACCACCCGTCCGAGCTCGCGGGCCTCCTCGGACCGTGGGGAAGAGTTCCACGACGCCGTCGAGAGACAGCCGAGGTGGTGGCACGTGCCGCCGACCAAGGGCGACTACCCCAAGACCCTCGGCGCGGCCGGCGCGATCGCCTTCCCCGCCCAGAACTACGGCCTGCTGCCCGGGGCGCCGACCGCGCCCAACCTCAGCTCCGGCGCCACCGGCATGGCCGCGGCCAGTTCCACCGGCGACGCGCTCAGCGAGGTCATCAAGTTCTGTCAGGGCCGGGGCTTCAACACCGGCAAGTTCATCGCCGGGGTGGCGATCACCGGCGGGCTGATCACCAACTCGGTCGCCCAGACCAAGGGACCGGCGGGCGACGCGGCCCGGTTCGGCGGCCTCTACGCGCAGACCGCCGGGCTCGCGGTCAAGATCTACGGCGAGGGCTGGCAGTCGGAGACCGGCTTCCGGATGTTCCCGGACGGCGACTGGAACAAGGCGATCGGCGCGTTCGCCGCGGCCGCGGCGCCGACCCTCCAGGCGTACGCGATCAAGCATCAAAGGCACTTCGAACAGCTCGTCGAGCAGGGCCGGCACAAGGGTGACATCCCGGTCTCGAGCTATGCGATCGCGGCGGCCATCCTCTCCGGCGGCACCGCGGCCGGCGACTTCAGCAGCGAGTTCCTCAAGATGGTCCGCGACCGCAAGGTGAACGTGCCGAAGATGGTCGGCGGGCTGTTCGGCGCGGTCGGCGCGGTGGCGCTCACCGTCGGCGTGGCCGGGAACAACGACACGGCCAGGAGCGTCGGGTACGGCTTCCAGACCGCCGGCCTGGCCACCAAGAGCCTCGGCGAGTCCTACCCCTGGGAGGACAAGTGGCCGCGACTGCCACAGAAGGAGCGGCCGGAGGAACTGGAGATGCACGACCGCGGCGCTCGGACGTAGGCTGTCGCACCGAGGGGGTATCGACGATGACGCTCCGCGACACCCCGCCCTTCCGGGCGGATCACGTCGGCAGTCTGCTCCGGCCCGCGCGCCTGCTCCGGGCCCGCGAGGAGCACGCCGCCGGAACCATCAAGGACGACGAACTGCGCGCGGTCGAGGACGACGCGATCCGCGAGGTGGTCGCCATGCAGCGCGACGTCGGGCTGCGGTCGGCGACCGACGGCGAGTTCCGGCGTACGTCCTGGCACATGGACTTCATCTATCAGCTCGGTGGCATCAGCCGCACCGACGAGAAGATCCAGGTGCACTTCCGCAACGCCGAGGGCGAACTCGACTTCGAGTCGGCCGCGCTGACCGTGGACGCGCCGGTCCGGCTCACCGAGACGATCTTCGGGGACGCCTTCTCGTTCCTGGCTTCGACGGTCGGCGAGGGCGTGACGGCCAAGCTGACCATCCCGTCGCCGAGCATGGTCCACTACCGCGGCGGGCGGGCGGCCATCGATCCGGCGGTCTACCCCGACGAGAACCAGTTCTGGGCCGACCTCAGTTCCGCGTACGCCGAGCAGGTCCGCCGGGTTTTTGATCTGGGTTGCCGTTACCTCCAGCTCGACGACACCAGCCTGGCCTACCTGAACGACCCGGCCCAGCGCGCCCTGCTCACCTCCCGTGGTGACGACGCCGAGCACCAGCACCTGCGTTACATCAAGCAGATCAACGCGGCGATCCAGGACCGCCCGGCCGGCCTGGCCGTGACCACCCACATGTGCCGGGGCAACTTCCGGTCGTCGTGGGCGGCCGAGGGCGGTTACGACTTCGTCGCCGAGGCGCTGTTCAGCGAGCTGGGGGTGGACGGCTTCTTCCTCGAGTACGACGACGACCGCTCCGGCGGCTTCGCCCCGCTGCGGTTCGTGCCGCCCGGCAAGATGGTCGTGCTCGGCCTGGTCACCACCAAGCGGGGCGAGCTCGAGTCGAAGGACACGCTGAAGCGCCGCATCGACGAGGCCGCCAAGTACGTCCCGCTCGAACAGCTCTGCCTTTCGCCCCAGTGCGGGTTCTCGTCGACCGTCGAGGGCAACGTGCTCTCCTACGATCAAGAGGTCGCCAAGCTGCGGCTGATCGCCGAGACCGCCCAGGAGGTCTGGGGCTGAACTCGCGATCATGCGTACGGTCCGGACGGTCGAACGCGCCCTCTGGCTGCTCCGGACCATCGCCGCGACCCCGGCCCCGATGACCTTCGGCGAGCTGCACAAGGTCTCCGACCTGCCCAGGGCGAGCGTGCACAACCTGCTGGCCACGCTCGAGGAGACCGGCTTCGTGGTCCGCGACGGGAACGGCCGCTACAGCGTGGGCCTGGCCGCGTTCGAGGTGGGTTCGGCCCACCAGGTCCGTACCGGCCTGCTCCGCCTGGCCGAGCCGATCCTGCGCGACCTGGTCCGCCGCCACAACGAGACGTGCCACCTGGGCATCCTCGACGGCACCGAGGTCCTCTACGTCGAGCGCCTGGAGTCGACCCAGCCGGTCCGCCTGACCACGGCCACCGGCCGCCGCGTCCCCGCCCACGCCACCGGCATCGGCAAGGCCCTGCTGGCCCTGCGCCCCGACGCCGAGGTGGCCGCCCTCTACCCCACCGGCCTGCCGTCCCTGACCCCGTCGACCCTGACGGCCGTGCCCACCCTGCTCCGCGACCTGACCGAGACCCGCCGCCGGGGCTGGGCGATCGACAACGAGGAATCCACCCCCGGCGTACGCTGCGCGGCCGCCGCCGTGGCCGTCCCCGGCTGGCCCGCGACGGGCATCAGCCTCGCGGTCCCGTTGCAGCGCGCCGCCGACGACCGCATCGCCGAGCTGGGCGCCGACGTCCGGGCGGCGGCCGACACATTGGCGGCCCGCCTCCAAGAATTCCGCATCCCCGCCTGACCCTGCCGCCGACGCACCCATCGAAAAGTAGTTCGGCTGACCCAGATCATGACGGTTCGAGAGCGGCACGTCGAGTTGGTCAAACTCGCGATCGACGATCCAAGCCTCTGGCTCTCGGCACCGCCGGGTGTGTCCATCCAGGAGCGCGGCAATGGCCGGGCATCGCGGGTCTGAAGCCGCGGGTGGCCAGGCGTCGGCTCAGTCGAGGCAGAACTCGTTGCCCTCGAGGTCCTGCATCACGATGCAGGACTCGTTCTCCTCGTCGGCGAGCAGGGTCTGCACGTGGGTCGCACCCAGGGCGATCAGGCGGGCGCACTCCGCCTGGAGGGTGGCCAGGCGTTCCTCGCCGACCAGGCCGGTGCCGGCCCGCACGTCGAGATGGACGCGGTTCTTGGCGACCTTGCCCTCGGGGACGCGCTGGAAGTACAGGCGCGGGCCCACGCCCGTGGGGTCGACGCAGGCGAAGGCCGAACCCTGGCGCTCGGGTGGCAATGCGCGGTCCCACTCGGCCCAGCTCGTGAAGCCCGGCGGGGGCGGCGGCACCTCGTACCCGAGCACTTCGCACCAGAACCGGGCGACGCGCTCGGGCTCGGCACAGTCGAAGGTGACCTGGAACTGCTTGACCGACGCCATCCGGCCAGCTTAAACGGGCGACTCGCCGTGGTGACGAGGGTGGTAGTCGGTCGGCTTCTCGGACTCGCTCCACGGGTCGGCCATCGGGATGTTCGCCGAATGAGGGGTCTGGTCGACCACCGGGGGGCCGAAGGCGGGACCGCCGAACGGTGGGGGCGGCGGCGGGGCGGGGGCGGCGGGGACCCAGGTGACCGTGAACTCGACCTTCTTGCGGCTGTGGAAGAAGCGGGTCGACGGGGGCAGGACCAGCAGGACCAGGGCGATCAGGGTGGAGAGCAGGACCAGGCCGTCGAGGATGGTGACGGTCAGGCCGTAGGTGGCGGGCAGGACCCGGGCGGCGGCGCCGCTGCCGGCGGAACCGGTGGGGTTGTGGAAGCCGCCGGCCAGGCTGCCGACGCCGCCGCAGACCATGAAGAGGCCGCCCAGCACCAGGGTGGTGACCCGGGACTTCTCGTTGCCGTGGCTGTTGAGGATGGCCAGGATGCAGACGCCGGCCCCGATCAGCAGGACGAAGGTGGCCCACGCGAGGCTGCCGAAGGCCGAACCGGTGTCGCCGGTGTACGCGTCCTTGTAGACGCTCAGGTCGGTGTTGGTGAAGACCAGCTCGACGAGGGCGTTCAGCAACAGGAGCCCGGCCGTGCCGAACAGCAGGCCGGTCGAGAGCCGCATGGTCAGCGGCGGCGGCGCCGGCATCTGCAGGCCTGGATGCATGGGGCCCAAGGCTACCGGGCGTGCACCAGCACCGCCGGGCGCGGCCGTACTGGCCCACCTCTGGGCCTGAGGAGCGCCTTCGTCACGGAGCGGCCGGCCACCGCGGTGCCGGCACCGCCCCAGATCAGAGCGTCCACCGGTCAACCTCCTCGGCCGCGGCGAGCACGACACGCAGATCGGCGAAGGCGGAAGCGGCGTCGACCAGCGGCGTGCGCCCTTCGCGGATCGCTCCGACCCAGTCGGCGACGATCGCGCGGTGGCTGTCGTAGTAGTCCTCGCCCTCGACGAGGACCTCGCCAGACCTGAGCACGGCCGATCCGCCCGCTCCCTCGTAGTCGACCCGGATGTCGATGCGCCCGCCGGTCCCGTACGCGGTGGCCTCGATCTCCGGCCCGAACGCCGGGGTGACCCAGGTGTAGAGCGACTGGCCGATGACGCCGGAGGCGAACCGCAGGGTGAGCCCCACGGTGTCCGCTCCGCCGGACGCGGTCACCGCCGCGATCGGCCCGGCGAGGTGCCGCAGCAGGCTGGTGTGGTGGGTGCCCTGGTCGAGCAGGATGCCCGCGGCCGGCCCGCCGTCCTGGCGCCAGCCGTCCCGCAGCCACACGCCGTCCAGCCGGTAGGCCCGCGTGGTCCGCACCGCGACCAGCTCGCCGATCCGCCCGGCCTCGATCGCCCGGGCGGCGGCCTGGACGGTCGCCAGGTGCGGGTAGTTCTCGGCCACGGCGACCACCCGGTCCGACGCGCCGGCCGCCTCGACCAGGGCGCGGCCGTCGGCCTCGGTGGTGGCCAGCGGCTTCTCCACGAGCACGTGCAGGCCCGCGTCGAGCGCGTGGAGAACGGCCGCGGCGTGGGCGTCGTGCGGCAGCCGGATGTCCACCGCGTCGACCGCCGGGACCTCGGCGAGGTCGGTGAAGGCGGGCACCCCGAGGAGCGCCCCGACCTCGGCGGCACGGTGGGCGACACGGTCCACGACGGCCACCACCCGGGCGCCCGGCGGGGGCGACGCGTACACCCGGCGGGCCACCAGCTCACCGATCGCCCCACAGCCGACGAGGGCGATCCGCACACCTTCACTCATCGATGAACGCCTATTGACACGCGTAACTCCATACGTGGATATTCACCCTGCGAACCCGAGATGTAAATGGCGTTCGCATATACGAACCCGTGGAGTCCAACGTCGTCGATCGGGCACGCCGCCTTCGACAACGTGACCGTACGCATCCCTTGATCAGACTCCCGTTGGTGGCCGGTTCCTACCCTGGAGCCGCGCCACCAACGGGGAGGGACCATGAATCGCCGGCTCGGCATGGGCATCGCCATCTTCGTCGTGCTGGGGGCCGGCATGGCCTGGCTGGTGGTCAGCGAGTGGCGGTCCGACTCCGCGCTCGACCGGCGTGGCCGCGGCGCCGACGCGACGCTGGTCGAGATCCGCGACAACGGCAAACGCCCCGACCTCTACATCGTCCAGTTCACCACCGCCGAGGGTGAGCCCTTCCGCACCAAACTCTGGCAGCCGCCCGCCGACCCGAAGCCGGCCGTGGGCGACACGTTCCGGGTCATCTACGACCCGCGCGACCCGGAACTGGTCCGCGACGCCCGGAGCGGCCACGGGGAGGGCCGATGAGCGTACGGGCGCACGGTCAGCACCGAGCTTCGATGGTCGCCGCAGGACCCGCGCCCCGGGGTGGGCGAGACGCTCCGGGTGACCTACGACGCGAGCCACCCGGAGCTGGCCCGCGACGCCCGCCCGTCCACCCGGATCTATCCGTGGGTGCTCTTCCCGCTGTCCGTCCTGCCGCTGCTCTGGGCGGTCCACATGGTCCGGCTGATGACTACCGACCCGAACCAAGGGTCGTCAACCACGTGGTCAGGATCGGCAGGGCCGTAGTGGTCCGCATGGCGGTCATGTGGTCGCCCGGCACCACCTCCACGGTCCAGCCCTGTTGCTCCAGCTCGGCGCGATGGTGGGCCAGGGGCGGGCCGAGCTCGACCCGGACGTTGCCCCACTGCGGGCCGTAGTCGATCGCGTCGTCCTGGCCGGCGAAGGCCAGCCGCGGAATCTTCAGGCCGTCGAGGGCGGCGCGCTCGTCGAAGTCCCGCAAGGACTCGTAGAGGGTCACGTACTGCCGGGTCTGCTCCGGGGTCTGGGTGACCACGGCCGCGTCCCAGTCGCCGGGCTCGATCTCGGACTGGTCGGGCCGCACCCGGCCGGCGTTCTCGGTCGCCATCCGGTGTGCGGCCCGGGTGACCGCGAGCATCGGGCCGTACGGGCCGCCGAGCGGCGGGAAACCGCCCATGGCCAGGCCGGTCAGCCGGTCGGTGCGGATCGCCAGCTGGAGGCCGGACAGGGCCAGCCACGAGTAGCCGTAGTAGGCGAACTCGTGCGCCCCGGCCGCGTCGGCGATCGCCAGCAGGTCGGTGGCCACCGCGTCGGCGGTCAGCGTCGGGCCCGCCGGGTGGGCGGCGCGGTGGCCCTCGTAGTCGGCCACGATCACCCGGTGGCCGGCGTCGGCCAGACCGTGCGCCAGGGCCGGCCCGAGGTCGGGCTGGGCGCCCCAGGCCCGCATCTGCTCGGCCGTGGCCTCGTCGACCACGGCCAGGCTGACCGGCAGCAGCACCGCGGGGCCCTCGCCGAGGACCATGACTTCGAGATCGGAACCGTCGTGTAGCTTCGCCGTCGTCGTCATGACTAACACTATACACTGTAAGGACTATGAGCGCAGAAGAGCATGTCCGCCGGCTCTGGCGGGGCCGCGGCACCACGCTGCCCACCCCGCGACGCGGCCCGCGGCAGCAACTCGGCCTCGACGAGATCCTGGCCGCGGGGATCGAGATCGCCGACGCGTCCGGGCTCGCGGCGGTGTCCACCCGGGCCGTCGCCGCCCGGTTCGACAAGACCGCGATGGCCCTCTACCCGTACGTGGGCGCCAAGGAGAACCTGATCGCCCTCATGCAGGACCACGCGGTGGCCATGCCGGCCTGGGACGACCCGGGCACCGGGCTCGGCGACGACCTGCTCGCCTGGGCCACGGCGCTGTTCGACGTCCACCTGGCGCACCCGTGGCTGACCGACCTCTCGTGGGCGCAGAGCGGGCAGGGGCCGAACGAGCAGGACTGGCTGGAGCGGCTGCTCGGCATCCTGGGTGACCGGCCGGAGCCCGCGATCGTCACGATGCTGTACGCGACCGTCCGGGCCACCGCGGCCACGGCGGCGGCCTACCGGCGGATGGGCACGGACGACGCCGAGGGGTGGCTGGAGCGGGCCCAGGCCACCGCGCGGCTCATCCCCGACCTGCGCGATCGTTACCCGCTGTCGACCAGCCTGCCGCCGCTCGACCCGGACTGGCGCGAGACGCCCCGCGCCGGACTGGTCCGGGCGGTCAGGATCCTGGCCGCGGCAGCGGCGACGAGGTGAACATCCACAGGGTCGCGCCGCCGCGGTCCGCGTCGAACCAGCGGGTCACCTCGCGACCGTGGCGCTCGCCCAGCTCGACCAGGGTGTGGTGGCGAGCGGACCAACCGTGGTCGATCAGCCAGTCGTGCGGCGGGATCGGCGGGCCCTCCCGCAGCAGGGTCTCCAGGCGGCGGGTGCCGTTGTCGGCCACCTCCTCGTCGGCCAGGCCGGCGTCGAAACGGGAGGCGATCTCCAGGCAGAGGCGGCTGCCCGGCGCGGACAGGTCGCGGACCCGGGTCAGCAGGCCGTCCAGCTCGGAGCGGTCGAGGTAGATGGTCAGCCCCTCGCCGATCCACGCGGTCGGCCGGGACGGGTCGAAACCGGCGGCGAGCAGCGCGGACGCCCAGTCCCCGGCCAGGTCGGCCGGCACCGCCGTACGCCGCATCAGGGTTTGCAGACCGGCCGCCCGGGCCGCCTCCTCCTTGAGCGCCAGGCCCGGCGCCAGGTCGAGCTCGAAGATCCGCCCGGCCCCCGGCAGCCGGTAGGCCCGGCCGTCCAGCCCGGCGCCCAGCAGCACCACCTGCTCCACCCCGGACTCGGTGATCACCCGGTCGTTGTGCAGCGTCCGCAGGACCACCAGGTCGCCCATCATCGTGGTCAGGCCGGCCATGTCGCCGGGCATGGCGTCGAAGCGCGGCTGCTCACCGGGCCCGGCCAGGCCCAGGTGGACGACGATCGCCTCGGCCAGCGGGTCGCGGAAGGCCGGGGCGCCGGACAGCGACTCGGCGGCCCGCTGCGCGGCCACGAGCACGGCGGTCCAGCCGACGCCGTCGGGCAGGGTGGGTGCGTTGGTCATGGTGCGGACGACGTTGCCGGGGCCGGTTCGTTCGATATTCGGGTGTCCCGGCGTGATCGTTGCCCGTACGCTCCTTCGCAGAGGCCTAGCCCGGGCATACTTCGACAAACTTCTTTGGGTGAACCGCCCGGGCACTCTCCTCACGATCGGCGCCGCGTCGCGGCGCCGTTCTCGTTTCGTCGGGGGTTTCTCGGTTCGTCGGGGGTGCAGACACGTGGACGCGCTGGAGCGCATCGCATTCGACCGGCTGGGACTGGTCGTGACGCCGGCCGGGCCGGCCACCCCGGCGGTGGCCGCGCCGCTGCTCGCCGAGTTCGCGCACGCCGGGGTGCGGTTCGCCAACCCCGGCGCGGTCACCGACGGGCTCGCCGGGCCGCACCACGCCCTGATCGCGCATGTCCGCGAGAAGCGGGGCGAGAAGGGCCGGTACGCGCCGCTGTTCGCCGGCTTCCCCGACCGGCTGCCCGAGTTCGACGACGCCTCCTTCCGGTTCGTCGTCGCCCGGGCGCGGATGGCCGGCGAGGAGCACACCGACGAGCGCTGGCGCCGGGCCCTCGACTTCAGCGACCTCGGCTGGTGGCCGGCGTCGTCGATCCCGCAGGACCAGGAGCGGGCCGACGCGGCGCGCCGGGCGCAGGCGGCGCTCCCCCGCGACCGCCGCGTCGAGTGGCTCACCGTTCGGCTGGTGAGCCCGTCCGAGCTGGAGGCGGGGCTGCGCGAGTGGATGCGGGACTGCTTCGGCAGCGCGGCGTCGCTGCGTGAGGACGTGCGCGCCGATCTCGGCGTACTCGTCAAGCGCCTCGGGGTGGACGGCCTGGACCCGGCCGAGGTCCGCTTCCGTGAGAACCGCACGCTGCTGTTCGAGCTGATCTGGGCGTTCGAGCGCGGGCGGCTGCCGTCGACCGGCGCCACCCCCGACGACCTGCTGCGCCTGTTCGCCGCGCTGACCGGTGGCGACGCCAGCCTGTTCGAGCCGATCCGCTACCCGCGGCTGTCCCGGTCCGACCGCCGCGTCGTGGTGAACACGCTCGAGGCGAGCGAGCGGCTCGGCGACGTCTTCCGGCGGCGCGGGCTGTGGCTGGCGATCGACCGCGGGCTGCACGTCGGCGAGTTCCGCGCGCCCCGGGTGCGTGAGACCTTCGCCCGGCTGCGCGAGACCCGGCACGACCGGTCGTCGTTCCCGTCCCGCTTCGAGCGGCTGCTCGCCACCGACTACCCGGCCGCCGTCCGGCTGGCCGCGGCCGAATCGCCCGGCCTGCTCGGTCGTGGCCTGCGGTACGCCGGGCCGGAGTTCGACGCGCTGGCCGAGGCGTACACCGGCTGGATGCTGCGCGACGACGCCACCAGCAAGCACGCCGCGTTCGACCCGGCCACGGTGGTCAACGCGTTCGCGCTCACCGGCCGCAAGCGCTACGTGGTGCCGATGCTGCTCGACCTGGACACGCACGAGATCCTCTACGTCGACGTCCACCTCAACGGCGCCCCGCGGGCCCACGTCGAGCGCGAGGGCCACGACATCGCCACGCTGGTGTCCGCGGTCGCCGCCCGCCGCAACACCAAGCTCAGCGTGGCCGCCCTGGCCCGCCGCCACGTCCGGGTCCGGGGCGCGGCGCTGGTCACCGACCCGGCCCAGGCGACCATCACCTTCGGCACGACCGCCGGCCACACCTTCGACGCCCTCAACCCGTCGAAGCTCCTGGCCGACCTCCTGTAGCCGTACGCGGAGCTCCGGACGGCGGCCGGCCTGGAGCCGGCCAAGGCGCAGAGCCGGCGCAGCAGGCCCGCGCTTCCTGACGAGCGTCCTTGACAGGCGACGAGGGGCGGGCCTACGTTGCTCGCTAATTGTTAGTCAGTTTGTCAAATAATTAGGGAGCGGTGGGTGGCTCGGCCGGCCGGCTCGTCGAAGCTGCTGCGGGCGATGAACGAGAGCGCCGCGCTGGCGCACCTCATCGACCCGGGCAGGCTGACCCGCGCCGATCTTCGCCGGCTCACCGCCCTGAGCACGCCGACCATCTCCGAGGTGCTCCGCCGGCTCACCGACGCGGGGCTCGTCGGGGTGGTCGCCCATCAGCCCCGGCGCCGGCCGGGACCCAACGCCGAGATCTACGCGGCCAACCCGGACGCCGCCTACGCCGCGGCGGTGTCGATCCGGGACGTCGGCTCGGGCGATGGCCCGTCCGTGTCGGCGGCCCTCTGCGATCTCGCCGGCGAGACCCGGGCCCGCTTCGAGTGCGACGTGGACTTCCGGAACACCGATCCGGGAACCGCTCTGGCCGGGGTGCTGAAACGGCTCCAGGGAGACCAGGAACGACTGAGGTACGTCCAGCTCGGCATCTCCGGCTCGTACGACCGCCGCACCGAGACCATCGGCCACACCGAGGTGCCGGGCTTCCAGAAGCCGGGGCTCCTCCCTGAGCTGATCAAGGAGCTCGGCGTGCCGATCGGGGTGGACAACGACGTCAACCTGGCCGCCATCGCCGAGCGACGGCACGGCGTGGCCAGGAACTCCGACGGTTTCGCGCTGCTGTGGCTCGGCGACGAGGGGCTCGGCCTCGCCATCGACATCGGCGGCACCCTGCTGCGCGGCGCCCGGGGCGGGGCCGGCGAGATCGGCTACATGCCGCTGGTCGCCGCCGACGGCCGGCGGGACCTGCAGGATCTGGTCGGCGGCCCGGCGGTCCTCGCGCTGGGCCACGAGCACGGCATCTCCGGGCGTACTCCCGGTGAAGTGGTCTCGAACGCCGGCGGCGCCTTCTTCACCGAGCTGGCCGACCGGGTCGCGGTCGGGCTGGCCGCGGTGATCGCCGTGCTCGACCCCTCCCTGGTCGTGCTGGCGGGACAGGTGGCCCAGGCGGGCGGACGCCCACTCCGCGACGCGGTCGACCAGGCGATGCTGCGGGCCGCCCCGCTCGAGAGCGCCATCGAGGTCACCTCCATCGACGACGACGCGGTGCTGCTCGGCGCGCTGGACGCCGGGCTCGGCACCGTACGCGAAGCCCTCATCTCCGACATCCGCGACAGCTGATTGGACCCCCGACATGCGTAGAGCAGCCCTGGCCCTGGGCGCCGCCGCAGTGATGCTCGCGGCCGCCTGCACCCCGGCCCCCAAGGAGAACAAGATCGCCGATCCGGGTACGGAGGTGAGCGGCTCGGTCGAGCTGTGGCACTTCTTCACCGACCGGGAGGCCGCCGCGATCGACACCGTGATCAAGGACTTCACCGCGTCGCACCCGAAGATCACCGTGAACGTCAAGTCGGGGCAGGACGACGGCAAGGTCACCCAGGCGATCGGCGCCGGCAGCGGCCCGGACGTCGGCCTCTCGTACTCCACCGACATCGTCGGGAAGTTCTGCTCGTCCGGCGCCTGGGTCGACCTGAACCAGTACCTCCGGCGGGACAAGATCGACCTGACCAAGCTCAACGCGACCACCCGGCAGTACACCGAGTACGCCGGCAAGCGCTGCGCGATGCCGTTCCTGGCCGACGCGTACGGCATCTTCTACAACAAGGACCTGTTCGCCAAGGCCGGCATCGCCGGGCCGCCGAAGACCCTGGACGAGCTGACCGAGGACGCCAAGAAGCTGACCGTCCGGAACGCCGACGGCTCGCTCAAGACGGTCGGTTTCCTGCCGCTGTCCGACTTCTACGAGAACTCGGCCGCGCACCTGGCGCCGATGGTCGGCGCCAAATGGCTGACCGCGGACGGCAAGTCGGCGATCGGCGCCGACCCGACCTGGAAGACGCTGCTGACCTGGCAGAAGCAGCTGGTCGACTTCTACGGGTACGCCAACCTGGTCAAGTTCAAGGCCAGCCTGGGTGACGAGTTCAGCGCCGACAACGCGTTCCAGAAGGGCCAGGTGGCGATCAACATCGACGCCGAGTTCCGCCTCGCGTTCCTCGCCGACCAGGCCAAGAACCTGAACTTCGGGGTCGCTCCCCTGCCGGTCAGCGACCCGGCCCGGTACGGCGGCGGCTACGTCACCGGCAACATCCTCGGCATCTCCAAGAACGCCAAGAACCCCGAGGCCGCCTGGGAGCTGATCAAGTACCTGACCACCGACGACGCGGCCATCGCCAAGCTTGCCGAGCTGATCAAGAACGTGCCGACGACCACGGCCACGCTGACCGACCCGAAGCTGACCGCCGACCCGAACTTCAAGGTGTTCCTGGACATCTTCGCCAACCCGAACTCGTCGACCACGCCGCCGTCCTCGTCCGGTCCGGCGTACCAGGAGACCTTCGCGCAGTTCATGACCGAGTGGCAGTCGGGCAAGGTGGCCGACCTGGACGCCGGCCTGGCCGGCGCCGACCAGAAGGTCAACGGCGTCATGCAGCTCGGCGGCTAGACCGATGCGGCTCCGGAGGAACCTGACCACGCTGTCGTTCCTGGCCCCGATGCTGATCGGCATCGCCGTGTTCTTCCTCTACCCGCTGGTGTCCGCGGTCTACTTCTCGTTCACGAAGTTCGACCTGCTGTCGGTGCCCGAGTGGGTCGGGCTGGACAACTACCAGAAGATGGCCGACGACCCGTTCCTGCTCCAGTCCGTAGGCAACACGCTCTGGATGGTGTTGATCTTCGTGCCGCTGCGGATCATCAGCGCGATCGGGCTGTCCATGTTGCTGGCGCGGCTCAAGCGGGGTGCGGGCTTCTTCCGTACGGTGTTCTACCTGCCCGCCCTGGCCCCGCCGGTGGCCGCCACCATCGCGTTCGTCTACCTGCTCAAGCCCGGCACCGGGCCGGTGAACACGTTCCTGGAACACATCGGGATCGACGGCCCGCTGTGGTTCAACTCCCCCGCCTGGGCCAAGCCGTCGCTGGTGCTGCTGGGCCTGTGGGGCATCGGCGACATCATGGTCATCTTCCTGGCCGCGGTGCTCGGCGTGCCGGAGAGCCTGTACGAGGCGGCGGCGCTGGACGGGGCCAACGCGTGGCACCGGTTCCGCTACGTCACGCTGCCGACGATCCGGCCGGTGGTCCTGTTCGCGGCGGTCACCGGCGTCATCTACACGCTGCAGTACTTCGACCAGGCGGCGGTGGCCGGCGCGATCGCCAGCGGCAGCGCCACCACCGGCGGCGGCCTCTCGTCGACGCTCGGCTATCCGGAGGGCTCCACGTTCACCTATCCGCTGTGGCTCTACACGGTGGGCTTCCAGTACGGCGCCCTGGGCTACGCGAACGCGATGGCCATCGCCCTGTTTGTGGTGGCGCTCGGCGTAACGGTCTTCCTGCTGCGCCGATCGAAAGCCTTCGCGGGAGAGGAGATGGCGTGACCGTCGTCGCGGAACGGCCGCCGGCGCTGCCGACAACCAAGGAGCATCGACGGGTACGCAGGCAGAACCGGCTGGCGTGGGTCGCCCGGCACAGCATCGCGATCGCCCTGTCGATCATGTTCCTGGCGCCGGTGGTCTACCTGATCCTGCTCTCGCTGATGACCAGCAGCCAGGCGCTGACCAGCGACTACTGGCCGAACACGTGGCACCCGGAGAACTACCTGCGGGTGTTCCAGGTGACCCCGCTGCCGCACTATCTGCTGAACACGGTCATCTACGCGGTCGCGGCCACCGCCTTCATGCTGATCTCGAGCATCCCGGCGGCGTACGCGCTGGCCAAGCTGAGGTTCCGCGGCCGCAACGCGCTGTTCCTGACGGTCATCTGCGTGATGATGCTGCCGCCGCAGGTGGTGACCGTCCCGCTCTACCTGATGTGGGCGCGGTACGGCCTGACCGGCACGCTCTGGCCGCTGATCGTCCCGATGCTGTTCGGCGACGCGTTCAGCATCTTCCTGCTGCGCCAGTTCCTGCTCACCATCCCGGCGGAGTACCTGGACGCGGCCCGGGTGGACGGTTGTGGCGAGTGGCGGGTGCTGCTGCGCGTGGTGCTGCCGATGGCCCGGCCGGGGATCGCGGCGGCCGGCCTGTTCCAGTTCTTCTACGCCTGGAACGACTACTACGGCCCGCTGCTCTACACCAGCGAGAACGAGAACGCCTGGACGCTGTCGCTGGGGCTGGCGTCGTTCCACAGCGTGCACCACGTGGACTGGAACCTGGTGACCGCGGCCACAGTGTTGACCATGGCGCCCATCATCATCGTGTTCTTCTTCGCGCAGCGGGCGTTCGTCCAGGGAGTGACCTTGACCGGAGTGAAGGGCTGACCGCAGTGAAGGGACCAACTCAGTGAGGATCGCCGTCGTGGGTGGCGGGTCGACGTACACGCCGGAGCTGGTCGACGGCTTCGCCCGGCTCGGGTCGATGGTGTCCGAGCTGGTGCTGATCGACCCGGCCGCCGACCGCCTGGAGGTGGTCGGAGAGTTCGCGCGGCGGATCTTCCGGGAGCACGGGCACCCCGGCCGGGTGGTCTGGACCAGCGACCTGGACGCGGGCGTGACCGACGCCGACGCCGCGGTGATCCAGCTGCGGGTCGGCGGGCAGGCGGCCCGGATCAGCGACGAGACGTTCCCGCTGTCCTGCGGGTGTGTCGGCCAGGAGACCACCGGCGCGGGCGGGCTGGCCAAGGCGTTGCGTACGGTGCCCGTGGTGCTCGACGTGGCCGAGCGCATCCGGCGGCGGGCCCGGCCGGGGGCCTGGATCGTCGACTTCACCAACCCGGTCGGCATCGTCACCCGGGCCCTGCTCGACGCCGGCCACCGGGCGGTCGGCCTGTGCAACGTGGCCATCGGGTTCCAGCGGCGCTTCGCCGGGCTCCTCGGCGTACCCCCGGAGAAGGTTCTGCTCGATCACGTCGGCCTCAACCATCTGACCTGGGAACGGGCCGCCCACGTGGACGGCGTCGACCGGCTGCCGCAGCTGCTCGCCCAGCGCCTGCCCGAGCTGGCGGCCGAGGTGGAGATCGACGAGGAGGTGCTGCGGACGCTGAACAACGTGCCGTCGTACTACCTGAGCTACTACTACCACCACGACCGGGTGGTGCGGGCGTCGCGGGACGCGCCGACCCGGGGCGAGCGGGTGGCCGAGATCGAGGCGACGCTGCTGGCGATGTACCGGGACCCGGCGCTGGTGGAGAAGCCGGCGCTGCTCGGCGAGCGCGGCGGCGCGTACTACTCGGAGGCGGCGGTCGGCCTGCTCGCCGCCCTGCACGGGCACGACCCCGACGGGGTGCACTCGGTGAACGTACGCAACGACGGGTTCTTCCCGTTCCTGCCCGACCGGGCGGTCATCGAGGTGTCGGCGCGGGTCGGGCCGGACGGCTTCACACCGCTGCCGACCGGCGCGGTCCCGCCCGGGATGGCCGGGCTCATCAGCCACGTCTCCGGGTACGAGGACCTCGCGCTCCAGGCGGCCCTGCGCGGCGGCCGGCACCGGGTCTATCGGTCGCTGCTGGCGCACCCGCTGGTCGCCCAGCACGAGATCGCCGACGCGCTCACCGACAAGCTCATCGCGGCCGGGCGCCGGCACCTGGCCTGGGCTCGATGAGTGAGACCTTCCTCGCGGCCGACGGGGGCAATTCCAAGACCGACGTCGTGCTGGGTACGGCGGACGGCCAGATCCTCGGCCGGGTCCGCGGGCCGAGCATCTCCCCGCATGTGGTGGGCCTGCCCCGGGCCATGGACACCCTCGGTGACCTGATCGTCTCGCTGACCGGCGGAACCCCGGTCGACGTGATCGCCGCCTACCTGGCCGGCGCCGACCTGCCCGCCGAGGTTCTTCTCCTCGAGGAGGCGGTCGCCGCCCGGAACTGGGCCACCCGGTCGATCGTGGACAACGACTGCTTCGCGCTGATGCGGGCGGGGACATCGTTGCCCGACGCGGTGGCCGTGGTCTGCGGCGCCGGCACCAACTGTGTGGGCCGGGCGGCGGACGGCCGGACCGCCCGGTTCCCGGCCCTCGGCCCGATCTCCGGCGACTGGGGCGGCGGCCACGACCTGGCCGAACACACGCTGCGGCTGGCCGTCCGCGGCGAGGACGGCCGGGGCGACCCGACGGACCTGTCCGCGGCCGTGGCGGCCCACTTCGACCGGCCCACCGTCGAGGCGGTGAGCATCGCTCTGCACCTGGGCGAGCTGCCGATGACCGCGATCCACGAGCTGTCCCCGCTGCTGTTCGAGGTGGCCGCCACCGGCGACGAGGTGGCCGGTGGCCTCGTCCGCCGCCAGGCCGGGGAGATCCTGGCCCAGCACCGGGTGGCGGCCGGGCGGCTCGGGCTGCTCGACGCCCCGCACGCCCTGGTGCTGGGTGGCGGCGTGCTCCAGGCCCGGCACCCGCAACTGCACGACCAGGTCGTGGCGGGCGCCCGGGCCCAGGCGCCCCGGGTGGAGATCAGCGTGCTGGAGTCCCCGCCGGTGGTCGGCGCGGCGCTGCTCGCGGTCGACGCGCTCGGCACCGCGGCGGCCGCCGAACCGCTCCTGCGATCGCAATTTCTGTCCGATCGGCTCTGGTGACCATGCGGGTGCTTCGCTTTCCTGTACGGCATGGGGGAAAAGTTCAGAAAAACCGCAGTCGCGGCCATCGCGGGATTTTCCGCGCTCGCCGTGGCAATGCCGACCGCTGCGGTGGCCAAGCAGGCTGAACCGGCCACGCCGCACGTGATCGGCATCGATCCACTGTCCTACGACGACCCGGCAGCCATCCAGGCCGTCTACGCCCCACCGGCCCGGTCCGCCCGTGCGGCCGATCCGACCGCCGACGCCCGGTGCGGGAACCCCGCACCGGCCGCGGTGCCGGACGGCCAGCCGATCGTGGTCCAGATGCCGCCTGCCCCCGCGTTCACCGTCGGAAAGATCAACAACTCGACGTGGCGCAATCCGCCGGTCAGCGACCCGACCTGGCGGATGAACTACGAGGGTCTGATGTGGATGAAGCCGCTCGCACGGCGGGCCGCCCAGGACGGGCAGCTCAAGTCGCTGAACGCACTCGTGCTGCAGGCGATCGCCTTCCACCGCTACAACCCCGACCCGGGCACCAACGCGTACGGCTGGGACGAGGGCACCGCGCTGCGCAGGCTGGAGACGCTCAACTGTCTCTACGCCCTCACCCGTAACGACAACCTCCGGATCAGCATGGACATGAATGCCGCCGTGCTGCTCGGAAAGCGTTACTACGGCCCGCCGAACTACCCGGTGCACAACCACGGCCTGATGGCCAACCTGCAGTTGCTCCGGGCCGCCGAGATCCTCGGTGGCCGCACGGGCTGGCGAAGCGTGGCGATCACCCGGATCGTCAACGATGCTCCGCAGGCGTTCTCCAGGGAGGGGATCTCCTACGAGCAGTCGTCGGCCTACCAGGGCGGCAACGCGAGCCTGTGGGAGCAGGCCGCCGTCGCGCTGGAGAACACCTCGGGCCAGGCGGCCAACGCGCGGAAGATCCGCGCCACGGTCGACATGGCCTGGCGTAACTACAGCTTCATGACCGAGCCCGACGGGAAGATCTCCCAGGTCGGCGATTCGGACGAGATCAACGGGCGTCCGCTCGACCTGAAGTCGAACCGCGGGCTGGTCGACCCGCAGACCGGCTGGGCGATCGGCCGGTGGAGCTGGACCGACAAGAACTCGCCGCACTACACCATCCGCTTCGGCCCGGCGCGTCGCGCGCACGGGCACGAGGACCGGGCGGGCGGCGTGACCTGGTCGATCAAGGGGGTACGGGTGCTGGTCGGCCCGGGCCGCTACAGCTACGACAAGAACAACATGTACTCGCGCTACCAGACCCGCCCGGACGGACAGAACGTCGCGGTCCCGAACGGCGGCACGGTCAAGGGCGGTACCTCCACCCTGACCGCGAAGTACGCGGCCACCAGCCACGTCTTCACGGTCAGCGACACGGTGTACGGCCTCCGGCACAGCCGCGGGGTCACCGCCAACTCGGACTCGCCCCGGCTGGTCGTCTCCGACCAGTTCACCGGCGCGTCCAAGTGGCGGCAGCACTGGCACCTCGACCCGGACTGGGTGAAGTCATCCGGTTCGGTCGGCGGCGGCACGATGGTCTTCCGGCACCCGCCGACCGGGCGGATGCTGACCATCACCACCACCGGCACCATCGTCAGCGCACTGCGCGGCAGCAACGACACACGCGGCCCGTACGGCTGGCACTTCCCGAAGTTCCAGACGCGGGAGCCGGCCTGGCAACTCATGGTCGACAACAGGTCGACCTGGACCGTCACCACGTTCCGGGTCAGCTGACCGCACGTTCCCTCGTCCGCAGGTAGCGGGCCACGGCCGGGTCGTCGCTCAACGCGGCGGCCCGGCCGTACGCCGGCCTGGCCTCGGCCTTCCTCCCGGCGCGGGCGAGCAGGTCGGCGCGGGTCGCGTGGTACGGCTGGAAGTCCTCGGCGGCGACCTCGTCGAGCAGGGCCAGGCCGGCGTCCGGGCCGTCGATCCGGCCGGTGACCGCGGCCAGCGCCACCCGGCTGCCGAGACTGGGCTCGATCAGGTTCAACGCCGTGTAGAGGATGCGCAGGGCCGGCCAGTCGGTGCGGCCGGTGCGGGCGCGGTCGCAGTGCACCGCCTGGATGGCCGCCTCCAGCTGGAACCGGCCCGGTGTGGCGGCCTTCTGGGCGCGGGCCAGGTAGGATTCGCCCTCGGCGATCATCTCGGCGTTCCAGCTCGCCGGATCCTGCTCGTCCAGCGGCACAAAAGCGGCGCCTTCGCCGCCGGGTGGAGAGAAAGAACGTTCGTTCTTTCTCGACAGCGACAGCGTGACCAGGGCGGCCAGCCCCCAGGCCTCCGGCTCCTCGCCCAGCAGCGCCGCGAGCGTGACCGCCAGGTATTGCGCCTCGTCACACCGGTCGATCGCATAGGCGCCGTAGACCGCCTCCAGCACCGGCGGCAGGCGCTCCGGCATCGCCTGCCGGTCGGGCACCACGAACGGGATGCGCGCGTCCTTGATCTTGCGTTTGGCCCGGACCAGGCGTTGCGCCATGGCCTTCGGCGGGACGGCCAGCGCCGTGGCGATCCGCGCCGCCTCGAAGCCCAGCACGGTCTGGAGCATCAGCGGGGTGCGGATCGCGGCGTCGATGCCGGGGTGGGCGCAGACGAAGAGCAGGCCGAGCCGCTGGTCCGGGATCGCGTCGGGGTCGAGGGCGTCGAACGGGGCGTACGCGTCGGCGCCGGTGTCCGCGGCCGCCTCCAGCGGGGCGCTGGTGCGGTGGGCGGCGGACTTCCAGATGTCGCGCAGGCGGTTGCGGGCCACGGTGAGCAGCCACCCTTCGGGGTTGTCGGGCACACCCGCCTCGGGCCAGGTCGTGAGGGCACGCTCGAAGGCCGCGGCCAGGGCATCCTCGGCCAGGGCGAGATCGCCGGCGGGTGCGGCCAGGAGAGCCACGAGCCGGCCGTACGCGCCGCGGGCCACCCGCTCAGCCGCCCGGTTCGCCTGGTCCGCCGCGGCGGCGGCGGCCTTGTCCATGGCCGCCGGCCGCACCGCGTCGGGTGTCACTTGTTGGGATGCCACGTGCCGTCGACGACGTGGACCGCGCCGGGGCGGATCTCGACCGTGCCCCAGGCAACGGGAGGCGCCTGCTTGGCGTAGCCGATCGCGGCGTCCAGGTCGGGCACGTCGATCACGAAGGTGCCGCCGAGCTGTTCCTTCGTGTCGGCGTACGGGCCGTCCTGGATCTTGACCTGACCATCGACCGTGGTGACCGTGGTCGAGTTGGCCGACGGCTGGAGCACCTCGCCGGAGACCAGCACGCCGGCCTGGTGGAGGGTGGACGCGTAGCTGGCGAACGCGCGCCGGCCCTCGGCCAGCATCTCCTCGCCCAGCTCGGACGGGGACATCTCGGCGTAGTGCAGAAGCAGCGTGTAACGCATGGTCGTGATCCTCTCACCTCGGTGTTCGCCTACACCGTGATGACGAGTGACCCCGGGCCCGATCGACACCTGGTCAGGAGAGAAGCCACGACAGCTTGTTGATCTTGAACGGTCGGGCCGCGGCCGGCGTCGCGCCCGCCTTGAGGATGCGGCCGCTGTAGCGGAACCACGTGACCCGGCCGTCGGGGCCGCGGTCGAAGTCGGCCCGGAAGAACGTGTCGGCGCCGGACGGCTCCAGGATCCGTACGTAATCGCGGCGGTAGAACTCGAGGATCGCCAGCACCTGGCCCTCGACCCGCATGCTGAGCCGGCCGGCGTCGGGCACCAGATCGACGACCGTGCTGAGGAAGTTGCCGTCGAGGTCGGTCTGGGTGATCGTGTACGGGCCCGCGTACGGCGCGAGCTGGGCCGGCGTCAGCACCCGGGGCCGGGCCGGCAGGTTGTGCAGGCCGGCGAAGCGCGACAGTGCCCAGTCGTCGCCGTACAGCTCGGCGATCAGGCCGGGACCGCCCTCGGAGTTGGTCAGCACGGTCAGCGCCATGTCGCGGGCCGGAACCATGAGGAAGCCGGAGTGCTGGCCGGCCCAGTCGCCGCCGTGCTCGATCACCTTCGGGCCCTCGGCGGTCGGCCGGATCTGCCAGGTCACGCCCATGCCGTCGAGTTCGACCAGCAGCGTGCCGCCGGGGCCGGGCCGGGTCTGCATCTCGCGCAGCCCTCGCCGGCTGAGCAGCCGGCCGCCGTCGCCCAGGTGAAACTTGGCCCAGGCCAGCTGGTCGTGGGCGCTGGAGATCAGGCCGCCGGCCGCGTGCACCGACCGCGGCATGGCGAACGCCTCGGGCGACGCGACCAGCTCGCCGGTCGCCGGGTCGGGCACGTGCGACATGGCGACCTCGGCCCGCGGGATCTCGTCGAGGAAGAAGGCGCTGTGGCGCAGCCGCAGCGGGCGCAGGAGCAGGTCGCGCACCACGTCCTCGTACGTGCGGCCGGTCTTGACCTCGAGGATCCGCCCGGCCACCGAGATCGCGGCGTTGTTGTAGGCGAACGTCCGGCCCGGCGGGTTGAGCTGGGGCGTCACCGTCATCGACGCGACGAACCGGGCCAGCGCGTCGCCACCGGGGCCGGTGTCCTTGAAGTAGTCGCCCAGCCAGCCGGGGCTGTGGTTGAGCAGCTGGCGGAGGGTCACCCGGGCGGACTGCGCCGGGTCGGCGGTGCGGAAGGCCGGGAGATAGCTCTTCACCGTACGGTCGAGATCGAGCTTTCCGGCCTCGACCAGGCGCATGATCGCCGTACCGGTGAAGGTCTTGGTCGTCGACGCGACCCGGAAGACCGTATCGGCGTCGACCGGGCGCGGATCGGACAGATTCGTCACGCCGAAGCCGCGGTGGTAGTCGCGCCCGCGATAGCGCAGCGCGTAGGAGACGCCGGGGATGTCGTACCGCTCCATCGCGGCCCGGATCTTGTCGTCGAGCTCGCCGACCGCCCGCGGGACGGCGGGCCGGGTCGTGGGCAGCGTGGTGATCAGGGCCCCGGCGGCGCCGGCGCGAAGGAGATTGCGGCGGGTAACGGACATCGATGCACCCCCGTGGTCGACCGGAGACCCACCCTACGCCCGATTTGTGATCATGGGGCACCGCGATCCAGCGGCGTACGTCAACATGTGTCCCCATGCGCGTCGTTGTCGTCCCGGCCCCGATCGTGGCGAGCGGCCACGGGGTTCCGCGCGTCTGCTGCCGGCACGGCGAGCCCGCCACCGAACATCACGACCTCACGTTCCGCTCGCGGGTGCCGTTCTGGCTGCTCCTGCTGACCCTGTTCATCGGGCTGCCGGCGCTGATCATCGCGGTGCTGATCCAGCGCAAGGTGCCTACGCCGGCCTGGCCGTTCTGCCCCCGCTGCGTCCGGTCGCTGACCGTCCGGCGGATCGTGATCGTGGCCGTCTTCGTGACCCTGCTGCTGTGTGCGGCCCTCAGCGTGATCGGCTGGGTCAGCACCCGCGACGAGCGGCCGGGTGCCTTCGTCGCCGGGTTCGTGTTCAGCGTGCTGCTGCTCATCTTCGCGGTCCAGGGCATCACGCTGGCCACCCCGAGCCGGGTCGCCAACGGGTACGTCGCCGAGAACGGGATGACGGTCGAGTTCCGCAACCCCGACCCTGACTTCCTCCGGCAGATCGTCGCGGCCAAGGCGGAGTTCCAGCACTACCTGCGGTCCGTCGGCCCGCAGCCGATGGCCCCGGCGCCGCCGCCCTTCTGACCTCCGAGGGCGGCGGCGGACAGAGAGCTAGCCGGCCAGGGCGGCGGCGACCATGCCGGGCTGGTACGAGCCGCCCTTCTGGTGTGTGATCACGGCCAGGCGGTTGGCCGCGTTGACCAGCGCCACCGTGCAGACCAGCGCGGCCACCTGCGGCCTCGTCAGCAACGCCACAGCAACGGGGTCTCCGCGCCCTCTCCGGTGGCTTGGCGGCCGACGATGACCCGGCCGTCGGCGCTCACCCCGGCCGCCTCGTCGGTGTCCCGGCGCTCGGTCAGATGGGGCAGCTCGCGCGCCTTGCCACCGACCAGGATCGACGCGTCACGGTACGGCGGCGCGGACCCGGCCGCGGCCGAGGTGCCGACCAGCGTCCCGGTCGTGGTGACGGCGGCCGGCTTGATCGCGGTCACCGGCTCGACCCGGTCGCGGGCCAGGTTCCAGACGACCGGGCGGTCACCGGGCCCGCTGGTGCCGACCACCCAGCCGCCGGCCAGGCCGAGAACGCCGCCCTCGGACCCCCCGCTCAGAGCGGGCAACGGCCGGCCGGCCTTGAAGGCGCTGTCCCACACGTACGGACGGGAGTCGGCGAACCCGACCACGACGCCGGCCTCGGAGATTGCCGTCGCCCCGGCCACGCCCGGCGCGCTCAGCGAGTGCACCGCTTCCGGCCGCCCGGCCGGCCACATCACCGCGTGGGAGATGTCACCGGGCCGGTTCACCACGCCGACCATGTCGCCGCGGCCGTTCACCCCGTTCGCCGTCGCGCCCTCGCCATCGTCGGCCAGGGTCACCACCTTCCCGCCGACGTAGGCCCAGGCGTGCAGCCGATGATCACGGGTCACGCCGCCGACCACCACGCCGGTCGAGCTGACCGCGAGCGGGGTCGGCGCGAACCCGGGCACGTCCAGCACCCGCAGCCTGCCGTTGTCCCAGAGCAGCGCCTTGCCCTGTTCCCCGGTCTCCTCCGAGCCGGCCACCGCGCCCACGGCGTACCGCCCAGACGGGTCGACCGCGAGCGCGCCGCCCTGGGTCTCGCCCGGCGGGAGCGGAAGCGCGGACACCCGGCACGACAACCCCGGGGGCGCGCCGAGCGACGGTGGAGCGGGCTTCTCGCGGGTGCCGGCCATGACGCCGACGGCCACCGCGAGCGTGGTGAACGCGGCGGTGCCCGCGACGGCCACGGTCCGGCGGACCCGCACACGGCGCCGGCCGGTGGCCATGGCCCGGCCGAGGTCGACGTCGAGCGGGGGAACCGGCCGCTCGCGCAGCGGGGCGAAGATCTCGTCAGTGTTCATGTCAGCTCCTCAGAATCGGCTGGTCGGCATCCATCAGCCGGCGCATCGTGGCGAGCCCGCGCGAGGTCTGACTCTTGACCGTGCCCTCGCCGCAGCCCAGCATCGCGGCCACCTCACCGACCGGCAGGTCGTAGAGGAAGCGCAGCACCAGCACGGCGCGCTGCCGGGGTGGCAGCCGGCGCAGCGCGGCGACCAGGATCGGGCGGTCGTCGTCGGCCCGCTCGGGCGCCGGCGTCTCGGGCACCGTCGCGCCCAGCCGGATCCGCGACCACGGCCGCCGTCGCTCGGCCAGGAACTGCCGGAGCAACATCTTGTGCACGTACGCGTCGACGTGCTCGACGCCCCGCACCCTGGGCCACCGCTCGTAGAGCCGGACCAGGGTGCCCTGCACCAGGTCGGAGGCGTGATGCACGTCCCCGCACAACGTGTAGGCCAGGCGTTTCAGCCGCTCCATGCCGGCCGTCGCATAGTCGACGTACTCGCGTTCCCACTCGGCGCGCATCGGCTCCCCTTTCGCTCGCCGTATGGGTAATGCGCCGGATCGCCGGACGGTTGCCTGACATCCTCAGTGGATTCTCGCTCCTACTGTGGGTGCATGCCTGACCGCTGGGAGCCGCGGAAGTTTCAATGGGGGGCTACGCCAAGGAATCCTGTTCCTCGCGATCTGCCTCGTCATGATGATCGTCGCCGTCCTGTGCTTGTTCGGGATCCCCTTCCCTACGTAGGTGGTCCGTTGTTCGTACTGAGTGGAGTGGGCTGATCGTAAGACCGGGCTGACCGGGGGACGGACAGACAGGAGCCCGGCGCGGCCGCATCCTGAACCGACGGAGACAGGAGGCTGACGATGTCCGTGCCACCCGGAGTGCGGCTGTGGCCCGAGCACTGGGCGGTGCAGGCCGACCTCGAGGCCGATCGGGTCCAGCACCGGCTCAACGTCGCGACCGCCCGCGAGCTCACGCCGGCCGAGACCGAGGCCCAGGCCGCCGTCGAACACCATGTGACCGAGGCGCGCACGGCCTGCCGTTCGCGCGGCCGGTTCGGCAACCGTGGCCTGCTCAACCAGTGGCGCGGCACCTCGGTCGAACGCGCCTACCTGCACCTGCACACGGCGAAGATCTTCCTGGTCGAGGTGCTGCCGGAGCCCGAGTTCACCGCGCTCATCCCCGAGGTGTCGACCCGGCTGGGCCAGGCGCTCGACCGCAACGACCCGCGCCGGGTCGAGGGTGAGCGGGCGCTGCAGACCACGACCGGGCCCGCGCGCCGGGCCGCGGTGAAACAGGCCATGGAGATCGCGTACGACGCGTCCGACGAGGAATACACCCGGCTGCGCGACTTCCGGAACATCATCGTGCTCGCCGCCGCCGCGATCACCCTGCTGACCGGCCTGCTGATCTTCTTCGTGGCGCGGACCCCGGACGCCATCCCGATGTGCTTCGACCCGGCCGTCACTGGGCCGCCCGACCCCGGGTCGACCGCGGCGGCCGTCGCCCCGAACGTGTGCCCGCGCGGCGCCCCGCGCGCTCCGAGCGGCGACGACATCCTGATCATCGCCGGGCTGGGCGCGCTCGGCGGGGCGCTCGGCGCGCTGCTCGCCATCCGGCGGCTGCGCGGCACCTCCACCCCGTACTCGGTCTCCACCGCCCTGGCCGTCCTCAAGGTCCCGTCCGGCGCGCTCAGCGCCATCATCGGCATGGTCCTGCTGGCCGGCGGCTTCGTGCCCGGTCTGACCAACCTGGACAGCCAGCGGCAGATCCTGGCCTACGCGCTGCTCTTCGGCATCGCCCAGCACCTGGTCACCCGGGTCGCCGACAACCGGGCGCAGCAGCTGATGGACAACATCCCCAGCAAGGACCCGGAGGCGAAGTCGGCCGAGCCACCGGTCGTGATGCCGCCGGTGCAGACCACGCCCCCGGAAGTGCCGGCCGCGCCCGAGCCCGCGCCGGAGGCGGCCCCGGTCGAGGCCGATGATCAGTTCCTGCCCGCGCACGAGGTGGACGGGCTGGTCGACGAGCTCAAGGCCGACGACGAGGAGCTCGAGGTCGAGGCCTTCCCGCTGCGGCCCGAGGAGCCCGACGAGTTCCCGGACGACGACGGCGATCCCGAGGTCGGCGACGAGGAACGCGCCGAGACCGGAACCGACAAGGGGGTGGGCTGAGATGGCCCGGACCGCGGTGGACGTCCTCCGGATCGCGCGATCGCAGATCGGCTACCAGGAGGGGCACAACAACGACAACAAGTACGGCCGGGCGTACGGCATGAATCATGTCTTCTGGTGCCAGCAGTTCGTCTGGTGGGTGTTCCGCCAGGCCGGGGCCGGTGGCGAGATGCCCAAGACGGCCGTGACGCGCGTGGCGTACCCCTGGTACCGGCGGCACCGCGGTCTGGTCCGGGTGCGCGACGCGAAGCCCGGCGACGTGGTGTGGTTCGACTTCAGCGGCAAACTCAAGCCGGTCTCGCACGTCGGCATCGTGGAGAAGAACCTCGGCGGCGGGCGGCTGCAGACCATCGAGGGCAACACCAACGGCAAGGGGTCGCGCTCCGGCGGTGGCGTGCTGCGCAAGGTGCGCTCCGGCCGCATCGTGGCGATCGGCCGGCCCCGCTACGGCACCGTCGCGGCCACCAGGAAGCCCGCGCCCGGGTCGGCCGACCTGCGCTACCCCGGCCACTCGATCGGCCGTGGCAGCCGCGAGCGCGGGCCGGTGCGCTGGATCCAGGCCCGGCTCAACATGTGGGCCGGCAAGCCGCGGCTGACCGTGGACGGCGAGTTCGGTCCGCTCACCGAGAAGGTGCTCAAGGAGTTCCAGATCCGGCGCGGGCTCAAGGGTCTAGGCGTGGCCGGCCCGAAGACCTGGCCGCTCCTCAACGCGATCCGGTAGCCACCAGGCCGCCGCGGCCTCGGCCGGCACCGGGCGCGAGTAGAGGAAACCCTGCGCGTGCCGGTAGCCCAGGCTCCACAGCAGCTCCGCCTGCTCCGGCGTCTCCACGCCCTCGGCCACCAACCCGAGCTGGAGCACCTCGGCGATCTGGCTGACCGCGGTGGCCACCGCGGCCTGCCGGGTGGCCGTGGTGACCTGCTCGACGAACGACCGGTCCAGCTTCAGCGTGGACACCGGGCAGGTCAGCAACAGGCTGAGCGAGGACGCCGCGGTGCCGAAGTCGTCCAGCGCGATGCTGACGCCCATCGCCCGCAGCCGGTGCAGCGCCGCGATCGACTCGTCGTCGTCGACGACCACCGTCTCGGTGACCTCGACGGTCAGCGAACGCGGGGCCAGGCCGGCGTCGGCCAGCGCCCCGGCCACGTCCGCCGGGAACGACGGGGTCCGCAGCTGCTCGGCCGCCACGTTCACGTTGACGGTCAGCTCGGCCGCCGCGGGGTACTGGCGCTGCCAGGAGGCCGCCTGGCGGCACGCCTCGCGGAGCACCCAGAGGCCGATCGGCACGATCAGCCCGGTGCGCTCGGCCATCGGGATGAACTCGCCCGGCGACACCCGGCCGCGCACGGGGTGCTGCCACCGGACCAGCGCCTCGACACCGGTCACCCGGCCGGTGTCGATCAGCACCACCGGCTGGTACTCGACCACGAACTCGCCGGCCCGCACGGCCCGCCGGAGGTCTTGGGCCAGCTCGGCGTCCCGGCCGATCCGGGTGCCCATGTCGGCGCTGTACAGCACCACGGTGCCCTTGCCGCGGTCCTTCGCCTCGTACATCGCGATGTCCGCGTTGCGCAGCAGCAGCGCGGCCGGGGCGCCGGGCTCGGACACCGCCAGCCCGATGCTGGCCTTCGTGGCGATCGGGTGCTGCTCGATCTCGACCGGGTCGGCCAGCCGGTCGATCACCCGCCGGGCCAGCGCGTCGGCCTCGGCCGGGGTGGTGCCCGGCAGCAGCACCGCGAACTCGTCGCCGCCCAGCCGGGCCACCACGTCGCTCCCCCGGGTCATCTCGCGCAGCCGCTCCGCCACCGTGGTCAGCAGCACGTCGCCGGCGGCATGACCCAGGGTGTCGTTGACGGTCTTGAAGTCGTCCAGGTCGATCAGCATCAGCATCGGCGGCGGGCCCGGCGCGGCCAGCGCGTCGTCCAGCAGCTCGCCGAAGTGGGACCGGTTGGCCAGCCGGGTCAGCCCGTCGTAGCTGGCCTGCTCCCACAGCCGCGCCTCCTGCACGCGCAGCTCGGCCAGGGCGCCGTCCAGCCGCCGGATCAGCGAGGCGTTCTCGTGGAAGGCGACCAGCTGCCGCGCGGCCACCAGCACGGTGATCGCGGCCAGCCCGATCGCCGCCACCCACAGTCTTACCGACTGGTCGGTAGCCAGCAGCCGGAAGAACGCGGCCAGGATCAGGACCACCACGAAGTACGGCAGGATGCTGTACGGCTTGCGCTTGCGCTGGGCCCGGGCGGCGTGGATCGGGATCTGCAGCTCCTGCACGCGTGGGCCGAGCGCGACGAGCAGGGACGGCAGCAGGCGTACGGCCCACACGTACCCGTCGGCCACCCCATCCGCCCCGACCGGCAGGAACGACCCGGCCCCCTGGATGAGCGCCGCGCCGATCATCGTCCAGGCCGCGGCCCGGGTCATCGGCGGATGCGCGGCGAGCGCCACCCGGGTCGACGCGAACGCGGCCAGCAGCACCAGCGAGACCGAGACGCTGGTGGTGACCACGTCATCGGCCCCGGCCACGCCGAAACACCAGGCCAGCACGGCGCTGCAGATCAGCACCGTGGTCGCGTCGAGCCAGTAGACGAGTTGCTCACGCCGGGTCCGCCGGCCCTGCGGGAAGAGCAGGCAGGCGATCACCGTCGCGCTCATGCCGACCGCGAAGCAGCCGGTCTGCACCGCGTTGCCGGTCAGCGAGGCCGAGCCGGGCACGATCCAGGCGCAGACGCTCTGGTACGTGTCACCGATGGTGTACGCCAGCCCGCTGAACGCCAGCACCCGCCAGAACCGGCGGAACCGGGCCGCGGACGCCTGGCCGGCCCGCCAGGCCAGCAGGCCGAACGCGGCGTCCAGCGGCACCTGGAACATCCAGAACACCTGGCCCAGGCGCACCTGGTCACCGTCCAGCCCCAGCAGCAACAGACCGCCGGCGCACCAGAACACCAGCAGGCCCCGCACGACCGGATCGCGCAGCGGCGAGCGCGTGGACCTCACGAAGACTCGATCGGCAGGCGCCCGCGCGGTCTGACGGTTTCCATCCCACGGTCTTGCGATCCAGCCGGTATGGCCGCCCGGTATCGATGATCTTCGTTGGATTGATACGGTCGGGCTCCCCCGACCCTCTGGAGGAACCATGCTGCTACGCAGACTCGCGGCAACACTCCTCGCCGCCGTGTTCGTCACCGCCGGCCTACAGGTCGCCGGCGGATCCCCCGCATCGGCCGCGCCCCGCGTCCTGTACTACGACGCGTCTCAGGCCCAGGAGTTCGTCGCCGCCGTCAACCAGGGCGCCCAGATCTGGAACAGCCGGGCCACCAACGTCCGGCTGGAGCCCGTCCCCGCCGGGCGGACCCCCAACATCCGGGTGTACGCCGACAACGGCTGGCCGCGCACCTACACCACGTCGCTCGGCAACGGCCGCTGGTACATGGGCCGCGAGGCGGTCGACGACGGCTACTACGTGCCGCGCATCGCCGCCCACGAGTTCGGCCACATCCTCGGCCTGCCCGACCGGCGTACCGGCCTGTGCGCCGACCTGATGTCGGGCAGCAGCGCCCCCGTCTCGTGCACCAACCCGAACCCCAACACCCAGGAGACGGCCCAGGTCAACGCCAACTTCCGCACCCTCGCCACGGTTCCCGCGCGAACCTACGTCTGGGCCGGCTAGCCGGCGCGGCGGTCAGAGCTCCTCGCCGGAGACGAGCCAGAATCCCGGTAGCGTCCGGTTGTGGAGATTGACTTCTCGGATCCGGAGTTCATCCGGGACCCGTATCCGGCCCTGCGGCAGCTACCCGCGCTGAGCTGGCATGAGGGCACCGGCCGGTGGCTGGCGGCCCGGCACGCGACGGCCGACGCGGTGCTGCGCGACCGGAAGCTCGGGCGGCTGTGGCGCGATCGGGAGCCGGCCGACGTCTACGAGCCGTTCAACCTGCTGCACCGCAACCAGATGATGGAGAACGAGCCGCCCGTGCACACCCGGCTGCGCTCCCTCGTGGCGTCGGCGTTCGGGCGGGGTCACGTGGCCCGGCTCCGGCCCGCGGTCGCGACCACGGCGGCCGAGCTGCTGAACGCGGCCGGCGACGAGTTCGACCTGCTGGCCGACGTGGCCGAGCCGCTGGCCGTCACGGTCATCGCCGAGCTGCTCGGGGTGCCCGAGGCCGACCGGCACCGCCTGCGGCCGTGGTCGGCGGCGATCGTGCGCATGTACGAGGTCGAGCGCAACCCCGAGGTGGAGTCCGCGGCGCTCACCGCCTGCCAGGAGTTCGCCGACTACCTGCGTCACCTGGCCGCGAAGCGCGACGCCGCGCCGCACGACGACCTGATCTCCCATCTGGTCGCCGTGCCCGACCTCACCGGCGACGAGCTGGTGGCCTCGGCCATCCTGCTGCTCAACGCCGGCCACGAGGCGTCGGTCAACGCCTTCGGCGGCGGCGTGGTGGCCCTGCTGCGGCACCCGGACCAGCTGGCCCGCCTGCGCGCCGACCGCACGCTGCTGCCGGCGGCGGCCGAGGAGATGATCCGCTACGACCCGCCGCTGCACATGTTCATCCGCACGGCGGCGGCCGAGGTCCGGCTCGGCGACGTGACGATCCCCGCGGGCGGCGAGGTCGCGGCGCTGCTGGGCGGAGCCAACCGCGACCCCGCGGTGTTCGCCGACCCCGACAGGTTCGACGCCGGCCGTACCCCCAACCCGCATCTGGGTTTCGGCACCGGGCTGCACTTCTGCCTGGGCGCCCCGCTGGCCCGCATCGAACTCCAGGCCGGCCTGTCCGCTCTGCTCGACCACGCCCCCGAGCTCGCCCTGGCCGCCGAACCGATCCAGCGCCCGACCTTCGTCCTCCGCGCCTACACGGCCGTCCCGATCACCACGCGGTCAACGCCCACTGCTCGAAGCTCCGGGCCGGACGGCCGAGAACAGCCGCGACATCGTCGGTGACCACGGCGTTGCCCCCGTCGCGGACGAAGCGGACGCCCGCCGCCACCGGTTCCGGCAGGGCCGCCGGGTCGAGGTCGACCGTCGCGATCGCCCGGTCCAGCACCTTGCCGATCACCGCGACCTGCGACGGCACCGTGATCAGCTCCGGGCCGGTCAGCGTGTACGTCCGCCCGGCGTGCCCGTCCTCGGTGAGAACGACCGCCGCCACCTCGGCCACGTCGGCGGGGTCGACGACACCCTGCGCGCCGTCGCCGAACGGGTTGGGAATCGCCTCGCCGGCCCGGATCGCCGGCGCCCAGGCCAGCGTGTTGGACGCGAAGGTGGACGGGCGCAGGATCGTCCAGTCCGCGAAGCCGTCCCGCAGCGCCTGCTCGCCCGGCCGGTGCCAGGCGCTGGTGAGGGTGGCCGGGTCGTCGGCCGCGATCGCCGACAGCTTCACCACCCGGCGCACTCCGGCCGCCGCCCGCAGCACGGCCGGCTCCCGCGCCGCCGTCTCCGGCCCGGGCGGCGACAGCAGGAACAGTGCGGCCACCCCCGCGAACAGCGCCGGATCGGGCCGGTCCAGGTCACCGGACACCACCTCGTCCGCCTCGATCCGGGCGGCGGCCGGGTCCCGGGTCATCGCCCGCACCCGCACGCCCCGCTCACGCAGCTCCGCGACGAGCCGCCGCCCGATGGTGCCCGTGGCACCGGTAACAAGAATCATGACCGCCACTGTCGCGCCGCCACCGGCCCGGAGGATTGGAGAAACCGGAAGCGGCCGCCGCCGGCCCGCCCCGCTACGGTGGTGGCGTGAGCGATCTGACCCGGATGGTGGAGTCGTCCGAGCTGCTGTCCGGCGACGGTGTGCACCCGCCCGACGTGGCCGCCACGCTCATCTACGGCCTGGGCGACGGCTGCGAGAACGTGCTGGTGGTGACCGGCCCGCGCAGCCGCGCCCGCTATCACCCGGCCTCCGCCCCGGGCGCCTGCCTGCGCCTGCGGATCCGCCCCGGGCACGCACGCCGGCTGCTCGGCGTCCCGCTGACCGAGCTCGCCGACCGCCCGGTGCTGGCCACCGACCTGTGGGGCCGGGCCGCCGGGCGCCTCATCGACGACGTCGCCGCGCTGGCCGGCACGCGGCGACCCGGGCCGCCCACCCGGCCCACGGCGCTCGACGCCGCCCTCGGCGAGCTGGCGGCGGGCCGTCCGGTCGGGGCGGCGGCCGACCGGCTCGGCGTCGGCGAGCGTCAGCTCCGCAACGTCTTCGCCCAGGAGGTCGGGCTGTCACCGAAGCAGGTGGCCCGAGTGGTCCGGCTGCGGCGGGTGCTCGGTCACCGGGGCCGGGACTGGGCCACGGTGGCGGACGAGGCCGGCTTCTTCGACCAGGCTCATCTGATCTCGGACTTCCGCTCGCTGATGGGCGTCTCACCGGGCCGGTACGCGGCCGGCCGGCTCCCGTCGCCCGCACCCTGCGCGATGAGCATGCGTAGCGCAGTCTGAAACCAGCCTGGGGTTGGCCGCCGCCTCGCGGGAAACATGGCGTTCATACGACAACGCCAATGGAGGCGACGATGCCAGCCAATCGAGCGGTGGTCTATCAGGGGCCGGGACAGGTCGAGGTCCGGGACATCGACTACCCGACGTACGAGATGAGGGACGGTCCCGGCGTCAACAAGGAGAACATCGGCCGCCGGGTGCCGCACGGGGCGATCCTGAAGACCGTGGCCAGCAACATCTGCGGCAGCGACCAGCACATGGTGCGCGGGCGCACAACCGCGCCGGAAGGTCTTGTGCTCGGGCATGAGATCACCGGGGAGATCGTCGACGTCGGGCCGGACGTCGAGTTCGCGAAGGTCGGCGACATCTGCTCGGTGCCGTTCAACATCGCGTGTGGACGGTGCCGCAACTGCAAGGAGGGCAAGACCGGGATCTGCCTGAACGTGAACCCGGACCGGCCGGGCTCGGCGTACGGCTACGTCGACATGGGCGGCTGGGTCGGCGGCCAGGCCGAGTACGTGCTGGTCCCGTACGCGGACTGGAACCTGCTCCGGTTCCCCGACCGCGACCAGGCCCTGGAGAAGATCCTCGACCTGGCCATGCTGACCGACATCTTCCCGACCGGCTACCACGGTTGTGTGAGCGCCGGCGTGACCACCGGCTCCACGGTGTACGTGGCCGGCGCGGGCCCGGTGGGCCTGGCCGCGGCGAGCTCGGCCTGGCTGCTCGGCGCGGCGGTGGTGATCGTCGGCGACCTCAACGAGGAGCGGCTGGCGCAGGCCCGGAGCTTCGGGTGCGAGACGGTCGACGTGTCCAAGGGCGACCCGGTCGATCAGGTGCGCCAGATCCTCGGCAAGGCGAGGCCGGCGATCGGCGAGCCGCTGGTCGACTCCGCGGTCGACGCGGTCGGCTTCGAGGCGCGCGGGCACGGCGAGGACGCGGCGACCGAGCAGCCCGCGACGGTGCTGAACTCGCTGATGGAGGTCACCCGGGCCGGCGGCGCGGTCGGCATCCCGGGGCTGTACGTCACCGGCGACCCGGGCGGGGTGGACGACGCGGCCAAGGTCGGCTCGCTGTCGCTGCGGCTGGGCCTGGGCTGGGCCAAGTCGCTGTCGTTCGTCACCGGCCAGTGCCCGGTGATGCGCTACAACCGGAACCTGATGATGGCGATCCTGCACGACCGGGTGCAGATCGCGAAGAACGTCAACGCGACGGCCATCCCCCTGGACCAGGCCCCGCAGGGCTACCAGGACTTCGATCAGGGCGCCGCGAAGAAGTACGTGCTCGACCCGCACGGCATGGTCCGAACCTAGGGCGCGGGCGCGGCGACCCGGGTGCGGTGGCGGCCGTCCCCGGAACGGCGGTCCCGGTTCGAGGTCTTCTCCGCGTACATCTCGCCGACGGCAGCCCGCACAGCGCGGCGAAAGCCGGTACGAGCGGGGCGGGCACGCGTCTCATGTAATGCTGTTCGCCCGCCGCGCGGTAGACCTAAGAACTTTGGGCGCAACAGGCGTCCCGCCCCGAGACAACCCAGTGCGGGTCATGCCACCAGTGCGGGTCGTCGGCTCGCCGCACGGGCGCCGGAACGGATTTTTCGGTCAAAGGGGCGGAAGCGAAGGGCTCGATGAGCGACGGCACGTCGTGCAGCACGCCGTTCGCCACCACCGCGCGAACGTCGGCGGCCGCCTCGATGTCGGTGAGCGGATCACCGTTGAGAATCGTCAGGTCGGCGTAGTAGCCGGGCGCGATCCGGCCGAGCGGCTCGGCCAGGAACTCCCCCGCGGCCCGGGTCGCGGTGGTCAGCGCCTCGTGCGTGGTCATCCCGTAGCGGACCATCGCGCGGAGGTTGAGGTGGGTGCTGATCCCGTTGGACGCGATCGGCGAGTCGGTCCCGTTGACCACGTGACCTCCCGCCCGGATCAGCTCGGTCAGGTGGGCGACCTGGCGGGCCAGGTTCTGCCGGGCCGGCGTCTGGTCGGTGACCCGGCCGGCCGCGATCTGGGCCTGCAGGGCGGCGTACTCCCACGGCGGGTAGAGCGCCCGCACCCGCGGGTCGGTGGCCAGCGCGTCGTCCTCGATCAGCAGGACGGCCGCGTTGAACAGGGTCGGGGTGAGCCGGGCGCCGGCCGCCACGAACAGCTGCCGCACCTCGGGGTAGGCCGCGCCCAGCGTGGTGACGGTCCGCGAGTAGCCGAAGCGGCTCGTCGCGCCCACGTGCTCCATCTGGTCGCCGCCGAAGTTCAGCGCCGGGTAGTGGTAGTGCGAGGTGGCGGGGACGCCGTGCCGGTGGGCCCAGTCGATCACCCGCTTCTGCCAGACCGGTGGGAGCCGTACGTACGCCTTCATCAGGTCGTAGTCCAGGGCGCCGGCGCGTTCCAGCTCGAGCGCGAGCTGCGCCGGGTCGAACGTCGGCCGCATGAAGTTGTAGTAGATGCGGGGCCCGTCGACCGCCTCGCCGGTGCCGAAGTACCGTGGCCCGAGCCGCGCGCCGGACTGGATCGATTCCCGCTCCTCGACCATGTGGTAGGCCGGGCTGCCCGGCGACCGCGTGGTGGTGACGCCCAGCGACAGCCAGAGCCGGCCCTGCCGGGCGCCGTACGAGTAGCCCTGCATCTCCCGGTGGTGGTGCATGTCGATCAGCCCGGGGATGACCACCGCGTCACGGCCGTCGATCAGCCGGCCGTCGAGCCCCTCCCGCCAGGGCGTCACCTCGACGACGCGGTGCCCCTCGACGACCACGGCCACGTCCTGGTCCAGCCGGCGTGACGTACCGTCCCAGAGGCGGCCGGCGCGGATCACCGTACGGCCCCGGGATTGTGAATTGGTCCAGGTCAGCGGCATCGGCACGGGAGCGGGGCGGCCGCCCGACGCGGACACCCGCCGGAACGTGCCGTTGTGCAGGTAGATCAGCCCGCGTGAGTCGGCCGTCCACACCGGCGCGTCGGTGACCTCGCTGGTGATTTGCCGCGCCGGCCCGGCGAAGGTGCCGTCCGGCCGCACCGGTACCACCCAGAGGACGCTGGCCACCACGAACGCCAGATGGGTTCCGTCCGGCGACCACACCGGCCCGTCGTCGCCGCGGGTCTGGATCGACCGGGCGGGCAGCGGGTCGACGTACCGCCCGGCGCCGGTGGCCACGTCGACCAGCAGGATCTTGCTCAGCCCCTCGCGGTACCGGGCCGAGTACGGCACGATCGCGGCCAGCGCGATGGTCCGGCCGTCGGCCGACCAGGTCGGCTTGCCCGGCTCGAAGGTCGCGGTGAACAGCGGCCGCGTCGTGCCGGTGGCCACCTCGACCGTCCACAGCGCGCCGGTCTGGTCGAGGAACGCGAGCCACCGGCTGTCCCGTGACCAGGTGCCGGAGACCGCGGCCGCGTTCGGCCGGCGGGTGAGCTGCCGGTCCTCCCCCGTGGCCAGGTCACGCAGCCAGATGTCGAGCTTGCCGCCGCGGTCGGTGGAGTACGACAGGTATCTCCCGTCCGGCGAGAACGCCGGGTCGCTCTTCCACCACTGGTCGCGGGTCAGCGGCCGGGGCGGCCGGCCGATCGGCATCAGGTAGATGTCGTTCAGCGCGCGGAACGCCAGCGTGGTCCCGTCGGCCGAGAGCGCGGGGCTGCCGATGCCGCGGACGGGCCGGGGCCGGGGCGAGTCGAAGTCGCGCTGCCGGCGGCGGTAGCTGGGCCGGGTGACGCTCAGCGGCGCCACGAAGCCGATGCGGCCACCCGCGGAACGCCGGATCTCGCCGTCGGCCGTGTAGAGGAACTCGGTCGCGGATCTCCAGGACACCCGGAACGGGAAGACGTCCCGCCCGGTCACCACGGGCGTGGTGCCGCGCCACAGCTCGCTGACGCCGAGGCCGCTGACGTTGTGGGTCAGGTCGCGGCCGTCCGGGGTCCATTCCGGGGCGTGGATGATGCGGCCGGTCGGCACGGTCACGGCGGTTTCGCGTACGCCGGAAGCGAGGGTCACCACGTCGATGCGGGTGTTGTCCACCACGAACGCGACCTTCGAGCCGTCCGGCGACCAGGCCGGCTCGTACTCCTGCCCCGGCCCCTCGACCAGTGGCGTGAGCGTGCCGTCGCCCGGGTCGAGCAGGTGCAGCCCGTAGCTGCCGCCGCGGTCGCTGGAGACGACCAGCCGGCGCCCGTCCGGGGCCCAGCGGGGCTCGCGGTAGTCGTACGGCCCCTCGGTGAGCCGGCGCAGCCCACCGCCGTCCGGCCGGATGATCCAGATGCCGAAGGACCCCTCGCGGTACGACTGGAAGGCGATCGTGCGGCTGTCCGGCGACCAGTCGGGCTGTGCGATGTCGAAGAGGTCACCGGTGAGCCGGCGGGCCGGGCCGCCCGACGACGGCAGCACCCAGAGCACCCCGACCAGGTCGATCGCGATCAACCGCCGGTCCGGCGAGAGTCGCGCGCTGAAGTCGGTCCCGGTGCCCGCTTCGATCCGCCGTCCGGCGGAGACGGCCGCGGCCGGATCGGCGACCACCACCCCGGCGGCGGTCGTGGCGGCCACACCGGCCAGAAGGTTCCGTCGGCTGATCGGCATGTATCCGACATTAGTGTGAGCGGGCGGTCTCGGCGGCAGATCGTCGCTTCCACTTTGGATGTTCTCCCGCCTCCGGCCCGCCGCGGCGGCGGCGAGTGAACGCTTGACGACACGAACCAACAACAGCAAACATCGTTGAATGTCGATACTTGGAGGAACCGCGCGGAAGGTCGCCGCCGTCGCGGGAGTGCTCGCCGCCACCATGGCGAGCGCCCCGGCGTCCGCGGCGCTGCCCGACTACACCACCGCCGAGGCGGGCAACCCGTTCGTCGCCGGGTGGTACGCCGACCCGGACGTGGCCATCTACAACAACCGCTACTACGTGTTCCCGACGTCTTCCCGCCCGTACGCGGAACAGACCTATCTCGACGCCTTCTCCTCGACCGACCTGATCACCTGGACCAAGCACCCGAACGTCCTGACCACCGCGAACGTGAGCTGGGCCCGCCGCGCGGTCTGGGCGCCCGCCCCGATCACCCGCAACGGCAAGTACTACCTGTACTTCGGGGCCAACGACATCCAGAGCAACAGCGAGCTCGGCGGCATCGGGGTGGCCGTGGCCGACCGGCCCGAGGGCCCCTACACCGACGCGATCGGGCGGCCGCTGATCGCGCAGTTCGTGAACGGCGCCCAGCCGATCGACCAGGACGTGTTCATCGACGACGACGGGCAGGCGTACATCTACTACGGCGGCTGGGGGCACGCCAACGTGGCCAAGCTGAACGCGGACATGACCAGCCTCGGTACGTTCGCCGACGGCTCCACGTTCAAGGAGATCACGCCGAGCGGGTACGTCGAGGGCCCGCAGATGTTCAAGAAGAACGGCAAGTACTACCTGATGTGGTCGGAGGGCGGCTGGACCGGCCCGAACTACTCGGTGGCGTACGCGATCGCCGACTCACCGACCGGGCCCTTCACCCGCCTGGACCGGGTCCTCGCGCAGGACTCCGCGGTGGCGCGTGGCGCCGGGCACAACTCGGTGCTGAACATCCCGGGCACCGACACCTGGTACATCTTCTACCACCGCCGACCGCTGTCGGAGACCGACGGCAACGCGCGGCAGCTCGCCTACGACCGGATGAACTTCAACCCGGACGGCACCATCCAGCGGGTGACGATGCTGGTCAAGGACAACTTCGCGGACGGCAACGCGGTCGGCTGGCGAACCTTCGGCGGCGCCTGGTCGGTCAGCGGCGGGCAGTACCGCACCACCGCCTCGTACGGCGGGAAGTCCCTGCTCGACGACAACCACGTGAACGCGACCTACGACCTCGACGTCACGGTCACCTCGGGCGTGGGCGACGCCGGGCTGGTGTTCCGGGCGACCGGCCTGGGGACCGGCACCGACGCCTACCGCGGCTACTACGCCGGCATCACCCCGGCCGGCCGGGTCGTGCTGGGCCGGGCCGACAACAACTGGACCCAGCTCGGCGCGGCGGCGCTGCCGGTCGTCGCCGGGCAGCGCTACCACCTGCGCGTGACGGCCACCGGTTCGACGATCAAGGTGTACGTGGACAACCTGACCACGCCCAGGATCACCGTCACCGACGCCACCTTCGCCGCCGGGGCGTCCGGGGTCCGGGTGTTCAACGCGGCCGCCGCCTTCGACAACGTGGCGATCACGAACCAGTAGAACTGGCCCGGGGCCCGGCCGCCGGCGAGGCGGCCGGGCCCGGTCCGGCTCAGATGTTGAGTTCGCTGCCGGCCACCCACATGCCGTCGTACTCGCCGCCGAAGACCTGGTAGTACTGCGTGCCCTTGATCACGCCGTACATGCCGATCTGCACCGGTTCGCCCGTGCCCGGCTCGGCGGTGATGGTGGCGCCCGCGTTGCCATCCTTGTCGAAGGTGCGGTACTTGACCGACGCCGCCTTCGTGGTCGGCTTGAACGGGATGCGGAAGACGAACAGGTCGGACGGCTTGTTGACGTACGCGGTGAAGGCCTTCTGCTGCACGTACAGGCCCTTGAGGACGCCCGCGCCGGCCAGCTGGTAGAAGCCGCTGTAGCCCTTGACCCGGCCACGCCAGCTCATCACGGTCAGCTGGTTGCTCGGCACGGCGACGTTCTTGTGGAACACCGGCTTGCCGTTGACCAGCTTGTACGTCGCCACGGTGCCCTTGGCGATGTACATCGCGTTGTTGGTGATCTCTTCCGGGTAGTCGAGCCACAGCATCAGGGCGGCCCGGTTGAAGCGCTGGTCACCGGTCATCTCGGCCAGGTAGCGCAGCTGCGACGTGTGGGTGAAGTGGTAACCCCGCGAGTCGCCGCGCCGGTAGTCGTCGTAGTACGACCGCCAGTTCACGTTCCGCAACCGGCCGCCGTACGTCAGGGCCGTCGCCAGCGAGGCCTTGAGCAGCTCACGCGCCCGCCGGTCCTGGGTGAGGACCCAGTAGTCGTAGACGCCGAAGGCCGCGAACATGTGCCCGTTGAGGATCCGGTCGCCGGTGGCCGAGGTGAACGTCGTCTCCTCGAACCACATGTAGTCGTACCAGGTCCAGGTGGCCCATGGCTTGCCCGCCTTGGGCGCGATGATCAGCGAGTTCAGCGTCATGTCGGCGGCCTGCTTGAACTCCGCCTGCTTGGTGGTCTCGTACAGCCGGACGAACAGGCTCAGCGACTCACCCTGCGCCATCGCCGAGTACCACGGCTTCTTCAGCACGACGGTCGGCTTGGTCGACGAGGCGGGCAGCGTGTGGTCCCACAGGTAGGGGTAGAACCAGGCCCCGGAATACACCTGCTTGAAGTTGATCAGCCACCGGGCCTGCAGCTTCGCCTTGGTCAGCCAGGCCGGATCATTGGTCAGCCGGTAGTTGTTCCACATCATCTGGCCGCAGTGCGCGGCGGCGACCGGGTGGGGCCGGGGCGGGTTGGTGCGCTTGTCCATGCACACGCCGCCGCTGGTCTCGTTCGGGAACGAGGTGATCACGCTCGCCGACACGTACCGCCGGTTCCACGGCAGGGTGGTCAGGTTGAACGGCTCCTTGACCGTACGGAGCAGGTTCATCTCGTCGGCCGTGCCCGGGCGCTGTTCCTCGGTCGGGATCTGCGGCGCCTTGAGCAGCGGGTCGCTGTCGGACGGGCCGAGGTCGGCGCCGGGCGCGTTCGGCCAGGCCGGGTCCTGGGGCTCCTGGTACTCCTTCGGCTTGAACACCGGTCTCGGCGCCGCGTCGCCCGGGATCACCGGGATCGCGTCGGCGTCCTGGGACACGACGGTCAGATAGCCGCCCCCGCCCAGGACGAGCAGGCCCGCGAACGCGCCCACCACCCATCGCCGAACTCTCTTACCGGTCCATGAACCGACGGCCACGCCGCCACCACCCGATCTACATAGGACACTACGAAATGGATCATCGACGCAGGTGCAAGCCTGCCGAATGGTTATATACGAGACAGTGGAGGTCGTGCTGCCCCGTTCGGTCAGAATTCGATGCCAACCGGATGGGTTCCCGATCTCGTCCAGGTCGCGACGGCTGCCGGAGGGATGGGCGATGCGGGATGGTTCGGACGACGAGTATGTCGAATACGTCACGGCGCGGGTGCCCGCGCTGCGGCGGCTGGCGTACGTCCTGACCGGCGACGGACACCGCGCCGACGACCTGGTCCAGCAGACCATCACCACGCTGTACGTGAAGTGGCAGCGTGCCCGGCGCGCGGACAACCTCGACGCGTACGTGCGCACCATGCTGATCCGCACCTTCATCGACGAGAAGCGGCTGGCCTGGGCGAAGGTCCGGCTGTTCCGGGAGGCGCCGGAACCGGGGCCGGCGCCGGTGAGCGAGAGCGGCACCGAGGACCGCGAGGTGATCCGGGCCGCGCTGCGCCGGCTGCCCCGCCGGCAGCGGGCCGTGCTGGTCCTCCGCTTCTTCTACGACCTGCCCGTCGAGGAGGTCGGCCGGATCCTCGACTGCTCCGCCGGAACCGTCAAGAGCCACACCTCCCGCGGGCTGACCACGCTGCGGGGCCAGCTCGGACTCCGCGAGCTCGCCGGCCGTACCCCGATCATCTAGGAGCAGACAGATGCCTTCCGAAGTGGACCTGCTGCGGTCGCTGAGCGACGAGCCGGACACCCCCTCGACCGTGAACATCCGCAAGGCGATGGACGTCGGTCGCCGGCGCCGGGTACGCCGGAGCGCCGGGTACGCGGGCGCCGCCGCGCTGACCGCGATCGCGGTGACCGGCACCTCGGTCGCGATCAACCTGGCCGCCGGCGACCAGGCGGCACCCCCGGCGCCCGAGGCCGCGGCCGGCGGAAAGCCCAAGCCGTCCGCGTCGGCGCCCGCGGTGGCGCCGACCGCGAAGGCACCCGCCGGCTGCGTGATCCACCGGCTCAAGCCGCCCGACAACGCGCCGATGGCCCTGGTCAGCGGGGCCGACCCGACCGGGAAGTACGTCGTCGGGCGCTCCTACCCGAAGGCCGGCGGCTACCAGGCGGTGATCTGGAACGACGGCAAGGGCAAGAAGGTCATGCTGCCCGGCGACTCGGAGGAGTCGCTCCAGGACGTCAACTCGGCCGGCGACGCGGTCGGCTGGAGCTACCAGGGCGAGGGCGAGGCCGTCGGGCCGGTCCCGTACGCGTACGCGGGTGGCAAGGTGATCAAGATGCGCGGCCCGAAGTACGCGGAACCGCGCGCGATCAACAACGCCGGCGTGGTCGTCGGCGTCGCGAACGGCGCGAACCTGTCGGCCGGCGCCGGGCTGAGGTGGCCGTCGCCGACCGCCGAGCCGGTGCCGCTGCCGGTGCCGGCGGGCACGACGTCGACCCGGCCGATGGACATCGCCGAGGACGGGACGATCGTCGGTGGCCTGAACTTCGAGACGCCGGTGATGTGGACGGCGGACGGCGAGATGCGCGAACTGCCGATGCCCGAGATCGACGGCCGGCCGGCCGCGGTCGCGCAGGCGTTCGACGTCAGTGACGGCTGGGCGACCGGCATGGCGAGCACGGAGAAGATCGCGCCCGGCTCCGGTGGCGGCGCCAAGAGCGCGAGCGCCCCGATCTTCGCCGTGCGGTGGAACCTGCGCACCGGTGAGGCCCAGGTCGTCAAGCAGCTCAAGGATCCCGCCGACGAGGTCAACGCGCTGGGCTGGATGGTCGGCACCGACGCCAAGGGGTACGCCACGCTGGTCGCCGGCGGCACGGCGGTCCGGCTGCCCGACCTCGGCAAGAACCCCGGCGACGGGGTGACCACCATCGCCACCACGATCAGTGACGACGGGCGGTTCATCGCCGGCCAGTCCGGCAACAAGGACGAGGTCATCCAGGCGGTGGTGTGGCGCTGCGAGTGAGCCTCCGGCCCGCTCCTCAAAGCTTTTAAGGCGGGACTGAACAGTCTTGTGGCGCCGGGAACGGAGCAGGGATCGTCCGGCGGATGGAATTCGCCATCATTCCCCGCTCCGTCTGGGCGGAGTTCGTCGTGGAGGGCAAGCGGGCCCACGCGGCGGCGCCGCCGGCGCCGAGCGACAACCCGGCCTGGGATCCGGTCGGTGGGGTGTTCATCCACTACCGTGGCGCGGACTTCCCCCTGCCCGGATCCAACGAGTATTTCGATGAGACCGACTGCAAGCGCGACATCGCCGAGGTCTACGACCGGCACACCCGCAACGACGACTACAACTGGGACATCGGCTACAACTTCCTGATCTGCCCGCACGGCAACATCTACCAGGGCCGCGGCTACGAGCGGGGCGAGGCCAACGCGCCCGGCTACATCCCGGGCAGCGGTTACGGCCGCAACGCCGCCTTCTACTCGATCTGCGGCCTGCTCCGGGCGGGCAACCTCCCCACCGAGGCGATGCTGCGGTCGTACCGGTCGCTCATCGCCCATCTGCGGGACGAGGCGCCGAGGCGGACCGGTGGTCTGATCTTTCCGCACTCGCACGGCTACGCCACCGACTGCCCGGGCCACCTGCACATGTACGCCCAGCCCGGCTCGACCATCGATCCGGCCGTGCCGTGGAGCGGCCCGGCCGACATCTACGTCTACGCCGCGCAGAAGTGGGTCAACGCCACCTACGCCGGCTACGCACCGGGCTATCTCAGCTGCCCCGAGAACGGCCGCACCGGCTGGTCCACCGTGTACGCCCTGACCCAGGGCCTGCAGTACGAGCACGGCATCTCGCCCACTGTGCAGAGTTTCGGGCCGGCCACGTTCACCGCGGTGAAGAACCGCGGCAAGCTGCCCGACGACGAGACCAACACCAATCTGATCCGACTCTACAACGCGGCTCTGTGGTGCAAGGGCTACTGGACGGCGACCGACCTGTCCGAGTGGAACATCGACTCGCGGACCGCACTCGTACGGCTCTACAGTGACGCCGGCTTCGACTACGGGGTCGTCGCCCGGCGGATGTGGCCGCACATCTGCCGCGGCCTGATGCGGATGGACCAGTTCAAGATGGTGCCGGGCGGCGACACCACCATCCGGCGGGTGCAGCAGCACCTCAACCAGCGCTGGGTGGGCGAGGTCGGCGTGCCCGCCATGAGCCTGGTGCCGTGCGACGGCTACTACTCGCGCGACGTCCAGCAGGGCTTCATGATGGCCCTGCAGTACGAGCTCGGCCTGGACCCGGGCGTCATCAACGGCAACTTCGGCCCGGGCACCCAAGCGGCGCTCAGGGGCCGTGGCTCGCAGGCGCTCAGCGGCGAGTTGCGGTTCCTGTTCCGGTCGGCCTGCTATTTCAACTCGCCGACGCTGATGGCGGGCAGCCCCAGCCCGGTCTCGATCTCGTACGCGGCCGGTGACATCGACACCGACGCGCCGACCCCCTCCCACACCGCCTGGCTGCGCGCGTTCCAGGGCTTCTCGCAGATCCCGCCGACCGTGACCAACGACTTCACCACCTGGGCGCAGCTGCTGGTCTCGTGCGGCGACACGGCCAGGCCGGCCGCCGGCTGCGACGGCATCACCGAGATCACGGCGGCTCGCGGTCAGGCGCTGTACGCGGCCGGTTACCGGATCGTGGGGCGCTACCTCGACGAGCACATCGCGCCGGGCGACCCCTCCTACCTCGGCAAGGCGCTGAAGCCCGGGGAACCGCGGACGATCCTGAACGCCGGGCTCCGGCTCCTGCCGATCTTCCAGTGGAACGGCACCCAGCTCGCCAACTTCACCTACGACAAGGGCTACCAGCAGGCGCTGAAGGCCCACGAGAAGTCCGTCGAGCACGGCATCCCGCCCAACACCTGCATCTACTTCGCGGTCGACTACGACGCGCTGGACGTCGACATCGACAGCAGTGTCAAGCCCTACTTCCGGGGCGTGGCCGACGGCCTGGCGGCATCGGGCAACCGGTACGCGTACGGCGTCTACGGCTCGCGCAACGTGTGCACGCGGGTGAGCCGGGAGGTCGGCGCCCGCTGGTCGCTGGTCTCGGGCATGTCCTGGGGCTTCTCCGGCAACCTCGGGTTCCCGCTGCCGGAGAACTGGTCGCTCAATCAGATCCGCGAGTTCGACTTCCAGCCGGGATGGGGCCTCGACCACAACGTGTGGCGCGACGGTGGCGACCCCGGCGTCTCGTTCCTGGTCAGCTGAGGAGATCACCATGGTTACCCGACGTACTCTGCTCGGCGCCGTGGCCGGCGCCGGTGCGGTCAGCCTCGTGCCCTTCACCGGTGCGGAAGCGGCGACCCGCACCTCGGGCAACGGCTGGCCGATCGACCCGGACGCCGTGGCCACGTTCCGCGTGGCCGGCTCGGCCGCCTCCGTCGTGCTGCGCACCGGGGCGGCCGCCGCGGTCCTGCTGCACATCGCCCGCCGCTGGCACTACGAGATCGCCCCGCTCGACACCGGCGAGGGCGGCATCACCGGGCACCGGACCGACCGCGCGTCGGCCGCCGCATTCGAGTCCAACCACCTGTCCGGCACGGCCATCGCGCTGTACCCGCGGGCCTATCCGCTGGGCGGCATCGAGCCCCTCGCACCGCACCACGAGACGGTCGTCCGGGACATCCTGCTCAACTGCGAGGGCACCGTGTCCTGGGGCGGAGATCTCCAGCCGGTCAAGGCGTCGCACTTCCACCTGGCCGTGCCGGCCCACGACGCGACGCTGGCCCGGGTGGCGGCCCGCCTCGACACCAGCCGGCCCACCCGGACCGGGCGGCGCAGGCCGACCGCCGGCGTGGTGGCCGGCCCGGAAGGGGTCCGGCGGCGCTGAGGTCCGCTATCGCTGAGGCCCGGTATCCAGGAAAGCAGGGGCCCCTCCGCTTCGGAGGGGCCCCTGTCATCGGTTCGGTCAGCAGATGCCGTACGGGTCACACGGCAGGCCGGACGGCATGGGCCGGACCTTGAACAGGGTGTTGCCGTTGAGCCCGACCGCGCCGGCGCCGATCCAGCTGTCGGTCTGGCCGGTCACCCAGCCGTAGACCAACGGCGACCACAGGGTCTGCCAGTTGCCGTCGTACTGGCGGATGCGCAGCAGATTTCCGGTCCCGCTGATCGACGTGGCGTCGCCGTACAGCACATCGCCCCAGCCGACCCGCAGGTAGTGACCGGTGGCGTTGAAGTAGATGGCGTAGTCGCCCGCGCTCCAGGCGTTGTCCCGGCACAACAACACCCACGTGTTCCAGGGCTCGGTCTGCGGGTTGCCGTTGGTCCAGACCGGATACGAGTTGGTTTCCGGGTAGTGGCGCGGCACCATCATGCGGCCGGTGTCGCCCCACTGGATCGTGCCCCAGCTCGGGGTGCACTCGGTGCCCGCCGCCCGGGCCGAGGCGGGGGCGCGGGACCGGTCCGCCGCCTTGATCACCGCATCGATCGGCGCCACGCCGTCCGGGCCGGGCCGGGGCGCGACGTAGCCGGGATGGTTGCGGTGGAACAGCGCGATGCCGCGGGCAACCTGCTCGGCCGGCGCGTCACCCGACTTCCGGCGCTCGGCCGCGGCCCGCTGGGCGATGGCTCGTTCGGCATCGGTGTCGCGGGACGCCACGGTGGGGGCCGGCTTGTCCTGGGCCAGCGCCGCGCCCGGTGCGGTGAGCGCCACGGCGACGAAGGCGGCAGCCGCGAGGGCCCGCGAGGCCGTCGCTCGGAGAGTGGTACGTCGAATGGTCATGGATCTCTGTCTAACGGCGTACCGAATGGACCAACAAGACCTTTCAGGCACACCTGAAACGACGGCCCCTAGAGTGACGGTCATCATTGGGACGTCAACGGGGGTCGGCGTGTTGCGGATTCATTTCACACCGGACGACATGGGCCGGGTACGGATGGCCGGTGCGCCCGATCCGATGTGGGAGACCGTGTTCAGCGTGTTCCGGCTGCGTCAGCCGGGACCGGGACTGATCTTCGGGCAGTGGCGGGAGCACGCGCTCCGGGCGGTCCGGCGACCCGATCTCGACCTGTTGCTGCCGCTCGTGCAGCCGAGGTACTACCCCGACTTCCTCACACCGGCCGAGGCCGGCCAGGGCCTGTCGCAGGCCCTCGAGGCGCTGATGACCACGCCGGTGACCCGCCTGCGGGCCGAGATGACCGAACTCGCCGGGCTCGGGAAGCCGACCCCGTCCTGGATGCGAGGCCTCGCCGACGGCGACCCGGAGACCCTGGGCCGGGTCGCGGCGGCGGTCCGTTCGCAGTACGAGGCGGTGGTCGCGCCGTTCTGGCCGAAGGCGCAGGCGCAGATCGATGCCGAACGGGCCCGGCGCGCCCGCATTCTGCTGGACCGGGGCACCGAAGCGCTGCTGGACAGTTTCCGGCCGATGATGCGATGGAGCCGGCCGGTGCTCGAGGTGGACATCCCCTTCGATCAGTCGGTGTGGCTCGACGGCCGTGGGCTGCGGCTGATCCCGTCCTACCTGTCCTGGGGCACGCCCGATGTGCTGCACGACACGACGCTGCCGCCGGTGCTCGTCTATCCGATCGAGCACGACCTGAGCCAGAGCCCGTGGTCCGGCCCGGGCGGCCCGACGGAGGCGCTCATCGGCCGCACCCGGACGGCGGTGCTGGAATCCATCGGTGACGGGCGGACCACGACGGAACTGGCCCGGCGGATCGGGGTGAGCGCGGCCTCCGTCAGTCAGCACACCGCGGTGCTGCGCGAGGCCCGGCTGATCCACACCAGCCGGGCCGGCAAGGCGGTTCTGCACACGATGACCCCACTCGGGTCGGCTCTGCTGACCGGCGGGACACCCGGCTGAACGAGCTGATCCGCTGATCGACATCGATTCAGCAGATCGTGTCGGCGGCTTTTACGATGGGGCCGGCCCGGCCGGGGATAATTTCGGTATCCCCGGCCGGATCTTGACACCTTCGTCGGCGGTGACCAGCGCGAGCACGACGATGCCGGCCATGATCACGGCGGCGCAGAGGGCGGCCGGGACCGGGTGGGCGATGGTCTGGCCGAGCAGGGTCGTGCCGATCACCGCCGCCGTCACCGGGTTGGCCACCGTGTGCAGGGCCAGCGGCGCGGCCAGGCCGCGGCGGTAGCCGAGCTGGGTGAACCAGATGCCGAGCGGCTGGAGCACGGCCAGCGCCGCGATGGCCGGGACCGTGACGTCGAGCACGATCGTCTGGGTGACCGCCGACGTGTGGTTCATCATCATGCTGCTCGGCATCGTCGCGGTCGGCCTGACCGGCCAGGCGGTCCGATGTGCCGGCCACTGGCTGGTGCTGCGCCGGCTGCCGATCGTGACACCGGCGGAGTTCGCCCTCGCCGAGCCCGGAACCGACGTCATCCTGACCGGCCGCACCGCCGCCGGGCCGCTGCTCCGATCGCCGGAGACCCGCCGGGACTGCGTGGCCTACCTGTACGTCAACGTGCGCGTCTACCACTACTCCGGCGAGGGGACGGACACCACCGAGACGATCGGGGCCGGCGGAGGCGACGCCCGGATCCACGGCGACGCCGGGCCCGCGGTGACGATCGACCCGGAGCCCGGGCGACGGAAGCTCTTCGACACGCGCGACCCGATGATGCGTTTCACGGTGACCCTCAACCACGTCAACCAGGAATCCGCCCAGCGCTACGGCGGCGACGAATACTACGACCGCGAGTACATCACCGAGGCGGACCTCCCGATCACGGCCGCGGGCCGGGTCGGCCCCGGCCGCGACCGGCTCGAACCGGGCCGCTGGGTGACCGGCACCGCCACCGCCGAGGTGGCCGCCCTGGGCCGGCACACCCTGATCGAGGTGCTCGCCTTCCTGGGCGGCGCGGCCGCCCTGTCCGGCCTGATCATCCTGCTGCTGTGGCTGCGCTGATCCCGCGGCACGGTTCCGCGGCCGGGCGGTGGCCGGCCGCGAAGGCGCCGCGACGCCACCGCGAGGCGTTCAGCCATTGGTGAGCGGCCGCGAAGCTGAAGATTTCCTGTGAGCCAGCTCACTAGAAGCTGAAACGGGGCAGCGGAGCCCGTACCCCCGGCCCTAAGGTCTGCCGCCTATCCACCGCGTATCCACCTTGGAGTTCTCGTGTCCGACGGCACCTTCTTCGCCTATATCGCCCTTCTCTTCGTCAGCGGCGCGATCCTCGCCGTGCTCGGCCTCGGCGGCTTCGGCCAGTCGAAGGGCGCCCGCATCCTCGACGGCGTGTTCGCGGCCGCGTTCGTGGTCTACGCCGGTTACCTGCTGTTCGTGTTCGACGGCGGCACCGTGATCATCTCGTACTACGCCTTCATCGTGCCGATCCTCGCGATCGTCCAGGTCTTCCGGGCGCGCAAGGCCCAGCGTGAGGCGGCGGCCGCCGAGGCCGTTCCCGCCGCTCAGGCCCCGCCTGCCGGCCAGGCGTGACCGACGCTCCTCGACGCGACCGCGGGCCCCGGCCCGCGGTCGCGTTTTTTGTTGCCCGGCGGCACAACAGATCGGCGCGGCACCGCGTTTGAATAGGGTCGGGACATACGGGGAAGGGGTCCTATTCGATGCGGTTCGAGGAGTTCGCCGCTGCTCGATTGCCCGCGCTGATGCGGTGTGCCACGCTGCTGTGCACCGACCGGGAGGAGGCCCAGGACCTGGTCCAGGAGTCGCTCACGCGGGCCCTCGTCAAGTGGGACCGGATCGTCAAGGTCGAAGAGCCGTACGCGTACGTCCGCAAGATCCTGACGAACCAGTTCCTCAGCTGGCGGCGCCGCCGGAAGTTCCAGACCGTCCCGCTCGGACCGGGCCACGAGCCGGCCCCGCCGCCGGACCCCGACCCCGAGCACGGTGACCGGCTCTGGCACCTGCTCGGCGACCTGCCCCGTCAGCAGCGGGCGGTGCTCGTGCTCCGCTACTACGAGGGCCTGACCGACGACGAGATCGCCGAGACGCTGCGTTGCCGGCCGGGCACGGTCCGCGGGTACGCCAGCCGGGCGCTTGCCACCCTCCGCATCGAGATCACCGACCACCGAGCCGCCGAAGGGGTGAGGTCATGACGAAGCTCGCCGACTTGCTGCGTACGCTGGACGATCGCGCCGCCCAGGCGCCGGACGGCCTCGGCCTGATCGAGGCGGCCCAGCGTGGGGCGACCCGCATCCGCAAGCGCCGCCGGGTCATCCGGCTGGCCGCGGCGGCGGCGGTCGTCGCCGTGGTCGCCGTGGGCGTGCCGACCGGCTTGCGGATGCAGGCCGCCCGGGTGATTCCCGCCGTGCCCGACCGGGCCCGCACCGCCCAGGACATGACGCTGGAGGTGGGCCCGGTCGAGGGCCTGGTCCTGGGCGACTTCGGGACGAGCGCCAGCGGCCAGTTCCAGTCCTTGTCGGTCAAGGCGGCGGGCGCGGAGTACTTCTTCGACGTCTACGCCTATCCACCGGGCAGCCCCGACCGGTACGGCAGCATCGTTGGTTCCCCGAAGCCGGCGATGAGCGTGCGGGGACGCGAGGCGTCCCTCCAGGACGACGGGTTCTTCCAGACCCTGAACTGGCGCTTCACCGACGGAACCCTGATCGCCGTCCGCTTCACGGCGCGCAAGAGTCCGTCCGCCGAGTCAATGGCCAGGCTGCCGCTCAACCCGTTGGCCGAGAACGACCGAGCCTTGTTGCTCAGCGTGGCCGAGGCGATCCAGATCGGTAAGCCCCGCCCGGTGCCGGCGCCGATCCGGTTCGGCTGGCTGCCGCCGGGTCTCACGTTCACCGGCATCACCAGCCGGGGCGAGCCGGGCAAGTTCACGTCCGGCAGCTACATCAACATGACCCTCACGTTCCCGACCAGCGCCGCCCACGACAAGCGCCAGGTCGACGTGAACGTCACGAAGCGGGCGGGCACGAAGATGTTCCGCGAGACCGCCGACATCAACGGGTTCCCCGGCTATTTCGGGCACCCGTCGGTGCGCCGTGATTCCCTCGTCGTCCGCACGCCCACGTGCGACATCGAGTTCCTCACCAGCCCGGGCATGACCGAGGCGGAGATCATCCGGATGGCCGAGGACGCCGAGTTCTACCCGTGCTCGCAACCTACCGACTGGAAGCCGCCGATGGGCTGAGCCGGCGCGACCCGGCCGTGGCCGCCACGATCAGCGGCACCGCCACGGCCGGGTCCAGCCGGGTCCGCAGCGTGGGCCGCCAACCGGCGTCGGGTGCCAGGTCCGGGTCGTACGCCGCGTTGTAGGCCGCGACCAGATCCACCCGCCGCGGCAGCCGGCCGGGCGTCGCGACCAGCGATCCGATCGCGGTGATCCGCGTGCCCTTCCAGTAGTGGATGACGTCGGCGGCGGGAGTCTCCAGGCCGAGCACGAAGAAGTTGTTCTCGGCATAGATGGCCGACTCGACGCCCACCCCCAGCGAGTACTGGTAGTCGTCGTCGGTGGCGACGAACAGGTTGTTGAACACGTCCACCTGTCCGAACCGGACGCGCGGCGCCCGCTGCAGCACGTTGCCGAAGCGGTTGTGGTGCACGGTCACGCGCAGCCGGCCCACGTCCACGCCCGGCGTGTCGGTCGAGCCGATCAGCATCGTCTTGTCGTGGTTGCCGTAGTCGTTGTAGGAGACCGTGACCAGGTCGGATCCGCGGATGATGTCGGTGGCGCCGTCGTGCACCTGGTACGGCCGCCCGAAGCGCTCGGGCTGGTCCGCGTCCGGGTTGTCGCCGTCGCCGAAGGTGTTGTGGTCGATCCAGACGCGCGTGGCGCCGCTGAGCGAGATCAGGTCGTAGAGCGAGTTCCAGTTGCCGCCGGCGCCGTCGGTCGGGTCCCAGGCCGGGAAGCAGTCGGCGGCGTCGGTGAACTCGATGCCCCGCACGATCACGTTGCTGACGTTGGTGAGCGCCAGGCTGCCGTGGTCGATGCGGGCGCCGCGGCCGCCGACGATCGTGGTGTTGGAGCCGACGTTGACCCGGATCTGCTCGCCCTGGGTCCGGGCGGACCGCACGCGGGCGTCCTCGAGCGGGCCGGCCGGCTTGGTCGCCCGGCCCCAGACCGCCGGGTCATAGGCGGCGAGAAAGGCGTCCAGGTCGTATTCCGGATCGGCGTAGGACGCGCAGTTCCGGCCCTCATTCAGGTCGATCCGACCGGCGACGACAACGATCTTCGGGGTGTCGCCGGCGACGGCCGCGAGGAGCTCGGCGCGGTTCCGCACGGTGGTCACATGCGCGGCGTCGGCGGTGGCCCCACCGGTGGTCCCGCCGCCCCAGCCGTCGTCCGGCGCGGCCGTCGCCCGGGCCGTCTGCGGTGCCGGCACGGCGAGGGCGGTTGCGGTCAGGAGGGCCACGACAAAGGACGACATGGGTACGAAGATGCGCCCGATTTTCGACGTACGTCAATGGCTGGGAATGTGCAGGAAATTTGCAATGATCGACTTGTCTGGCCATTGATGTCCTTCGAATCCTACGATTCCCGGTCATGTTCTCCTGGTTGGTGGCGGCCGTTCTGTTCGTGACGGCGCCGGGCACTCCCACGCGGCCGGTGTTGTCGTCCGACGAGGCCGCCCGGTTCACGCCGGCGGCGTACCTGGCCTGGTCCGGCCCCTATGACGCGCCGGTGGCCGACCCGTGGCGGCCGGCGCCGATCCGGATGCGCCAGGCCGACTTCGTGGTCGGGCGGGGCGGTTTCGCCACCGTGCAGGAGGCGGTCGACGCGGCGTTCCGATCCGGCGGCGCCGACCGGCGGTGGATCGCGGTCCGCGCCGGCACGTACACGGGCACGGTTTTCATCCCGGCCGGCTCTCCTCCGCTGACCATCGTCGGCGTCGGCGACGCCCGGCTGGAGTTCACGGTCGACGCCACGCTCACCCCGGCGGCGTGGGCCGCGCTGGTCAATCCGGACGGCCGCCGCTACGCCCTCGGCGACCCGGCGTGGCCGATGTTCCAGTCCTGCGCGACCCGGACCAGCACCACCGCCGGCCTGTGCGCCACGGTCGTCTGGGCGCAGAGCACCGACCTTCAGCTGGCCAACCTGACGATCACCAACACCCTGCTGGACACCGTGGACGTCACCCTCAACCGCCTGTGGGAGTACCGCCTGAGCGCTGCGCGTTGACATTAGGCAGGTGTTTGCCTGCATAATGGCGCGGTGAACGAGATGGAGCAGCTGTTCAAGGCTCTCGCCGATCCGACGAGACTGCTCCTGCTCGACCGCCTGCGTGAACGCAACGGCCAGACGCTGCGCGAGCTCTGCGAGCACCTGGCCATGGCGCGGCAGTCGGCCACGCAGCACCTCGACATCCTCGTGCGGGTCAACCTGGTGACCGTCGTCCGGCGCGGACGCGAGCGGCTGCACTACCTGAATCCGGCGCCCATCCACGAGATCGAGGAGCGCTGGATCTCCGCCTTCGACCGGCCCCGCCTCGGGGCGCTCAGCGCGATCAAGCGCCAGGCAGAAAGGGAAGCCATGACCTCCGTGCCCACGTACGTCTACGTCACCTACATCCAGGCCGGCGCCGAGCAGGTCTGGCGGGCCCTCACCGACGCCGACCTGACGGCGCGGTTCTGGGGCCACGCCAACGTCTCCGACTGGCAGCCCGGCTCCTCATGGGAACACCGCCGCGTCGACGGCTCCGGCATCGCCGACGCGGCCGGCACCGTGATCACCGCCGAGCCGCCGACCCGGCTGGTCATCACCTTCGGGGACAGCGCGCCGGCGGACCGGGAACCGTCGGTCGTCACCTTCCTGATCGAGCCCTACCAGGACATCGTGCGCCTGACCGTGACCCACGAACGGCTGGCCACCATGGACGACTTCCGCGACATCTCGGGCGGCTGGCCGGCCGTGCTCTCCAACCTGAAGTCCCTGCTCGAGACCGGCGCCGAGCTGCCGCAGGCCCCGTGGGAGATGTCCGGGGCTTGACCGGTAGGAAATCTCCTACCTATTGTGGGCGGCATGACGATCACTCACATCGACGTGGTGTCCCTGCCGGTCGGCGACCCGGAGCGGGCCCGCGACTTCTACGTCGGCACGCTCGGCTTCGAGCTGGTGCGCCAGACCCCGATGGGGCCGGCCCAGCAGTGGATCCAGGTCGCGCCCCCGGGCGGTCACACCTCGATCACGCTGGTCACCTGGTTCGACACGATGCCGGCCGGGTCGCTCCAGGGTCTGGTGCTGCGGGCCGACGACATCGACGCCGAGGTCGCGGCGCTGACCGGCAAGGGTGTGGCGATTCCGGAGGGTGTGCAGGACGCGCCGTGGGGGCGGTACGCGGTGTTCGCCGATCCGGACGGCAACCGCCTGGTGCTGCAGGGCGCGCCGCGTGCCTGAGGTCGACGTCTTCACCGCGATCGCCAACCCGGCCCGCCGCGAGGTGCTCCGGGTGCTGCGCGAGGGTGGCCCCCACCCGGTGGCGCGGCTGGCCGAGCGGTTCGAGATGAGCCGGCCGAGCCTGTCGGAACATCTGCGCCTGCTCAAGGACGCCGGCCTGGTCACCGAGCGCCGGGCCGGCCGCCAGCGGCTCTACTCCCTGCGGGCCGAGCCGTTGCACGAGCTCGCCGGGTGGCTGGCGCCGTACGAGCGCTTCTGGCAGGACCGCCTGCGCGACCTGGCCACCTTCCTGGACACCGACGACTTCCTGGACACCGACGACGAGAACGAGGCCGGCGATGACGACTGAACGTACCTCGATCGAGGTCGACCAGTACCTGCCCCATCCGCCGGCCAAGGTGTGGCGGGCGCTGACCGATCCGGAACGGCTGGCCCGGTGGCTGATGCCGAGCGACTTCGCCCCGGTCGTCGGGCACGGCTTCACCTTCCGCACCGAGCCGCGGCCCGGTTTCGACGGCCTCGTGCACTGCCGGGTGCTCGACCTGGAGCCGGAGCGCCTGCTGCGGTGGTCATGGCAGAACGGCGCCCTGGACAGCACCGTGACCTGGACGCTGACCGGCGAGGGGCACGGCACCCGGCTGTTCCTGCGACACGACGGCTTCGACCCGGACGACCCCTTCCAGCAGCAGGCGATGCAGATCATGGGCGGCGGCTGGCGGACGAAGATCATGCGTGCGCTGGAGGCCGAGCTCGCCGCGATGTAGCAAGGCGGCGCCCCGGACGAACCGGGGCGCCGCCGTCGAGCTGGGGATCGTCAGTCGGTCAGGGTTCCGTTGACCACGCTCAGGGGTTCCAGCTCCCCGGTGTCGAAGTTGTAGACCGTGGCCTGCCAGCGGACGTTCTCGGCGCCCTCGGCCGCGTCGTCGCTCACCGTGGGCATGATCAGCTGGGCCGTGGTCGTGCCCGCCTCGACCTCGACGAACGGCTGGAGGCCGGTCGACGAGAGGGCCCGCGACGGCTCATAGCTCTCGCCGCTGTTGCCGGTGAACCATTCCGGGTCGACGTCGGTGCTGGACAGTTCGGCCTCGGTGGGCTGCGGGAGGAAGATCAGGTAGATCGGCACCTCGGCGGCCGCCGACAGGTTGATCGTCCAGGTCAGCGAGCCGCCCTCGGCCGCCGTGACCGACGCCGGCGTCACGGTGATGTCGGGGCGCGGGTCGTCCTCGCGTACGTCGACCCCGCCCTCGTAGTCACCCACCATCGTGTTGCGGACGGCCTTGGCCAGCACATACCAGCGTTCCGAACCGCCGTACGTGTCGTTGCCGGTGACCTCCACCGGGACGTCGATGCGCGACGATCCGGGCCGCACGTCGGCGACCCACGACCGGGCCGAGAAGGTGTCGGGGTCGACCAGGAACAGCCGGACCTTGCCGCCGGCCTTGCCCTTGACCGCGACCGGCACCTGGTAGGTCGCCGTGCCCGAGTCACCCTCGGTGGCCTCGATCTCGCCGACGTCGATGCGGGACAGGGCGGTCGCGGACGGCGCCGGGGTGCCGGGCCGGAAGCCCCAGGCGTCGATCAGCCAGGACGGCCCGGCCTGGCGCGGGGTCACCGACAGCGAGGCCAGCGACGTCAGGCCCTTCGGCCGCTCGACCCGCACCTCGCGGGCCCAGTACGACGAGGTGGACTCGCTGCCCGGGGCCCCTTCCACGGTCACGTCGCCGAGGTCGAAGGTCTTGCCGCCGGGCGACGACGCCGAGAGCCCGAACCGGCCGGTGGTGTTCGGCGGCACGATCAGGCGCACGGCCAGGTCGGACGCGCCGGCCAGGGACGCGGGCTTGGCCGGGCGGACGGTGGCCGGCCCGTCCACGCGTACGGCGTACCGCCCCTCCTCGGGGGAGACCACGAAGAACGGCGTGAAGTGCGGTGACCCGCCGGAGAAGTCCTCGTTGACCAGGCACGCGTCGGCCGGGTCGGCCGCGACCTGGAGGCAGAGCTTGCCGCCGGTCACCGCGGGACGGGCGTCGGGCAGGATCGCGGGGGTACGCCCGGCGCCGACGGCGTGGCTCAGCACGCGCGCCGGGTCGGCCGACGGCGCCCGGACCCCGGTGCCGTCGAGCAGCGGCCGGGCCCGGTCGTCCCCGGCCACGAACAGCCGCGCGGCGGTGGCGATGTAGGTCGCCCCGGCGGTCTGCTGCTGACGCTCGGTGAGCCGGGTCGGCGTGCCGGGCGAACAGAGCGGGTCGGGCGCGCCGGGATCGGTGAAGAAGTCGTCGAAGGACGGCGCCGCCGACTGGCCGGGTGTCCACTCGGTGTTGAAGTAGTTGTGGTTGGCCCCGACGAACAGCAGCGCGCTGTGCAGGGCCTTGCCGTTGCCGACGCCACGGGTGCCGTCGACGAAGATCTGGCCCTGGAGGTCGGACACGTCGCCGTCGCAGCCGGGCAGGATGGTCGCCGACGGGACGTCCGGCACCGGGTCGTGCCCGAAGATCGTCGGCCCGATCAGCAGCGTGCCGCGGATCGTCCAGCCGACCTTGCCGTGGTAACCGTCCACCGCGGCGGGCGGCGGGTTCAGCGTGTCCATGGCGGCCCGGTTGACGCCCTCGCCACCACGCGAGTGGCCGACGAGGAAGACCTTGGACAGGTCGGCCTGGGGCGCGACCCGGGCGATGGCCGGGTTGCGCGCGGCCCACTGCGCGAGGTGCAGCCGGACCAGCGACGACCGGGCCTGGGCGCCGCCGTCGTCGGCCGCGAAGTCCTGCCCGTTGATGCCGTTGGCCGAGATCGACACGGTGACGTAGCCCTGCGAGGCGAGCAGTTGCTGCGACTGGAGGTAGCCGCGGTAGCTGGGCACCTCGGTCAGGCCTTCGGGGCAGGGCCAGTCGCCGGTGATCTTGTCCGGGTCGTCGCCCTGGTAGCAGGTGTAGTGCCGGCCGTGCAGGAACAACGCCAGCGGCCGGGGGCCGGGCGCGTTGGTGGGCGCGACGACGACGCCCCGCATCTCGACGTCGGCCGGGAAGTCGGGCAGCTTCGCCGAGGGCAGGTCGTACTCGCCGGTGGTGGTCGCGTACGGCCCGGGGGCGCCCGGGTCGAGCTCACCGGCCGGCGAGGGCGGGGGCAGGGCGGCGGGTGCGGTCCCCTTCCGGCGCTGCGGCGGGGCGGCGGCGTCGAGGCGCTTCCCCGCGGCGCGTACCGAGAGATCGTCGGTGTCGTCCGGCACCGGCATCCGGAACGTGCGCTGGTCGGCGGCCCCCCGGGCCCGGCCCAGCAGGCGGTCGCCGGACCAGAACTCGACCGCGGCGTCGCCCATGGGAACGGGCCGGGGCGCGGTCCAGACCAGCTTGTCGTCGTCGAGGGACCAGCCCGAGGGCAGGCGGTCCGGAACCGGTGACGTCGGCGGGTCGGCCCACGCCGCACCGCCGGTCCCGATCAGCAGGGCCACCGTGGCGGCGGCAGCCGTCAAAACTCTACGCATCGCCCAGTTCTAATCGATGCGCGCAAATCCCTCGATCGAGGTCTAAGCAGTCATCCGCGGAGGGCGCGCGTGAGGATGTCGAGCAGCACCTCGCGGGTCGGGTCGATCGGGGCGATGGCGAGCAGCCGGGCCGAGCCGAGGGCCAGGTCGGCGATGCGTGGCAGCTGGTCACGCCGTACACCGATGTCGGACAGCGACGCGGGCACGCCGATGGCCCGGTTGATCTCGGCGATCCGGCCGACGGCGTCGTCGGTGCCGAGCGCCACGCCGAACTCGCTCACCCGGTCCGGGTCCAGCAACGGCAGGACGTACGGCAGCAGCAGACCCGTACCCAGGCCGTGCGGGGTCTTGGTCAGGGCGCCGATCGGATATTGCAGGGCGTGGCAGAGGTGCGTGCCGGTGGAGCCGAAGGCCAGGCCGGCCAGCAGGGACCCCTTCGCCACCTCCTCCCGGGCCCGGCGGTCCCCCGGCGCGCGCACGGCCACCGGCAGCCACGGCCCGAGGTGCGCGGCCGCCCGCAGCGCGAGCGGCTCGGCGAGCGCGTTGCGCCCGGTGAAGACCGGCAGCTCGGCCGACCAGTCCAGGTCGAGACGGCGGGCGGTGAAGGATTCGGCCGCGTGGACCAGGGCGTCGATCCCGGAGTACGCGGTGACGGTCGTGGGCGCGCCCATGGTGAGTTCCGGGTCGACGATGGCAACGGCCGGCACCAGGAACGGGCTGGAGATGCCGACCTTGAGCTCACGGTCCGGGTCGGAGACGACCGCGACCGGCGTCACCTCCGAGCCGGTTCCGGCCGTGGTCGGCAGGGCGATGACCGGCACGACCGGGCCGGGCACCAGGTTCTCGCCGTAGTAGCGGCTGAGCGGCCCGTCGTGGGTGGCGAGCAGCGCGATGAGCTTGGCCGCGTCGAGGGCGCTGCCCCCGCCGATGGCCACGATGACGTCCGGAGCGAAGGTCCGCGCGAGCGACCCGGCCTCGTCGAGCGTCCCGACCGGCAGCTCCGGTGTCACGTCGGAGTGGATCCGGGCGTCGCCCAGCAGGTCGAGGACCGGGTGACCCAGCAGGAACGGGTCCACCACGGCGAGGACGCGGCCGCTCAGCAGCACCGGCAGCTGCGACCGGGCGCCGAATCCGAAGTGCACCCTCGGGGCGACCCGGAGCGTGCCGGCGTCACGCAACGAAACCACCGTCGACCGGCAGGATCACGCCGCTGAGGTGGCTCGAGAGGTCGCTGAGCAGGAACGACACCACCTCGCCGACCTCGGCCCCAGTGCCCGCCTTCCGCAGCGGGGTCGCCGCGATCCGCGCCTCCACGCCGCCGGGGATGTTGATCCGGGTCTGGTCGAGCATCGGCGACTCGGTCGGGCCGGGGGCGATCACGTTGACCCGGATGCCGAGCGGGCCGACGTCGTGCGCCGCGGTGCGGGTGAGCCCGATGACCGCGTGCTTGGTGGCCTGGTAGGCGCCCATCCCGGAGCTGCCCCGCAACCCGCCGATGCTGCTCACGTTGACGATCGAGCCCCGGCCGGCCGGCTCCATGGCGCGGATCTCCTCGCGCAGGCAGAGCCAGGTGCCCTTGATGTTGACCTGGAGGATCCGGTCGAAGTCGGCCTCGGGCACCTGGTCGACGCGCCCGCCCTGGGTCATCGCGGCGTTGTTGAAGGCGCCGTCGAGCCGGCCGAACCTCGCCAGGCAGGCGTCCACGAACCGGGCGACGTCCGCGGCCGAGGCGATGTCGCCGGCGCAGTAGGCGGCGTCCAGCTCGGCGGCCAGCTTGGCCAGCGGCTCCTCGCTGCGGGCGACGAGCATGAGCCGGGCGCCGTGGGCGGCGAACACCCGCGCGGCGTCGGCCCCGATCCCGTTGCTCGCCCCGACGACGAGCACCACCTTGTCAGTCAGCATCAGTTTCCTCGGATGACGAAGGGGCCGGATAGTCGGCGGCGTTGAGGACCCAGCCCTGGGCGCTGAAGTCCGCCCGGGGCGGGCCGAAGATGTCGATCAGCTGCTGGTGGTCGCCGACGCCCTGGGTGGTGTGCACGGTCGGCGGCGGGATCACGCAGATCGACGGCGTGGCGATCTCGGCGTGCTCGTCCTCGCGCCAGCGCGTCGAGTCGGGCCCCCACGGGTAGCGGATGTGGTGCTGGAAGCGGCCCTTCACGGCCAGCGAGATCTGCTCGAAGTCGTCGTGGTGGTGCGGCGACAGCTTCAGCGGGTCGCGTGGTCGCGTCTCCTCGGCCAGGAAGTTCACCATCAGGTTGGTCGTGCGGAAGATGCGGCCGAAGCGGCCCTCGGTGATCGGGGTGTCGGCCAGGCGGTAGACGCGCAGGCGGAACCCGCCGACCGGGTCGGGCCAGGGAATCAGGGGCGCGGCTCGTTCGTCGGGCTCCGCGTACGACTCCGCGTTGAGCGCCGCGGCGGTGAGGTCGCCGGCCACGGCCGAGAAGAGCCGGATGAGTACGCCGTCAGCGTCCACTTTCACCGAGCTGTCGCCCGGCGGCACGACCACGAAGGCTTCCTCCGCCACCGTCTCGGTCGTCCCGGAGGCGGTGACCGTGATCGGGGCGCTGCCGGAGTACTGGAGGATCGCGTACTCGTCGGGCTGGCCGGTCCGCTCGAACAGGTCGCCGGCCTTGGCCTCGGTGTAGGCGAGCACCAGGTTGGCCGCGCGGGCGATCCACGTGCGGCTGCCGTGCGTACCCGTCTGGGTCGGCTCGTGAGCGAGGAACTCGATCCACTGCGACTTCCGGATCGGGGTGCCCGGGTCGGGTCTGGTCGCGGGGGCCAGGCGCGAGCGGATGTCGTCGGCCGCGTACGTGGTCATGCCGGTGTGCTCCGATCAGAAGAGGCGCCGCGCAGGGCGAGCATCGCGCGGGCGTCGGCCGGGGTGGCGATCTCCTTGCCCAGGTCCTCGATCACCTCGCGGATCTTGGTGACCTGCTCGGCGTTGGTGGTGGCCAGGCGGCCCTTGCCGAGCCACAGGCTGTCCTCCAGCCCGACCCGCACGTGGCCGCCGAGCCAGGCGCTGTGCGTGCCGAACTGCATCTGGTCGCGCCCGGCGGCGAACGCGGAGAACCGGTAGTCGTCCCCGAACAGCTTGTCGGCGATCCGCACCATGTGTTCGAGGTTCTCGTGATCGGCCCCGATGCCGCCGAGGATCCCGAAGACGCCCTGGATCAGCAGCGGCGTCGGGGCGAGGCCGCGGTCCACGAAATAGGCCAGCGAGTAGAGGTGCCCGATGTCGTAGCACTCGTACTCGAACCGCGTGCCGTGCTCGCCCAGCGCCCGCAAGATGTGCTCGATCTGGTCGAACGAGTTGACGAAGGGATGCGCGTACGTGTTGAGCACGTACTGCTTCTCCCAGTCGTGCTTCCACTCGGTGACCCGGTCGGCGATCCCGGCGTACACGAAGTTCATCGAGCCCATGTTCAGCGAGGCGATCTCGGGCCGGATCCGCAGCGCGCCGGCCAGCCGTTCGTCCATGGTCATGGCCGAGGAGCCGCCGGTGGTGATGTTGACGACCACGTCGTCGGTGCCCGCGGTGACCTTCTCGACGATCTCCTCGAACAGCTCCGGTTCGAAGGCCGGCCGACCGTCCGGATGTCGCGCGTGCAGGTGGACGATCGCCGACCCGGCCGCCACCGCCTCGATCGCCGCCGTGGCCACCTCGTCGACGGTCAACGGCAGATAAGGGCTCTGCGAGGGTACGTTGACCGAGCCGGTGACCGCGGTCGTGATGATGACCTTCTCGGCGCGGCGCATCAGTTGGTCTCTTCCAGCCCGAGCAGGTAGGCGGTGTTGCGGCAGATCATCTGCCGGATGTCGGCCGCCTTGATCCCGTGGTCGAGCAGCTGCTCGACGATCAGCAGGTAGCCGTCGACCGGCAGCGGGTTGCCCTGCTGGCCGAGGTCGGAGTTGATCACCGTGCGCTCGGGCCCGATCCGGGTGATCCAATCGACCAGCCGCTCGATCCTCCAGCCGGTCGCCTTGACGTCCGGGTGGTACATGGCCAGCTCGTGCTCGACGAAGGCGCCGTAGGAGAGCATCTCCTCGATGTCGGTCTCGGCGGCGTTCACGATGTAGTCCGGGTGGTGCAGCAGCAGCCGCTTGACCCCGTTGCCGCTTGCGTTCTTGAACAGCGCCTTCATCGCCTCGCCGTGCAGGTGGCCACCGGTGAGCAGGATGCCGGCCTCGGCGACCAGGCGGGTCACGGTGTCGGTGTCGGCCGAGACGTCGCCGTGCTCGTCGAAGATCGACTCCTCCTTCTCGTACAGGTTGCCGGTGGCGCTCGGGAAGCCGTCGTCGTGGGTGTGCGCGCGGATGTGCTGACCGGCCGAGACCGTCGGTCCCCACACACATCGCCCGCCCATGGTGATGGCGACCGCGACGGCCGACGGGTTGATCCCGCCGACCTCGGAGTTCAGCGCGACGCCCCCGTACATCGGGGTGGGCGCGTCCTTCAGCGGGGTCTTCATGGCCAGCAGGTCCATCACGGTGTTGTGGTGATGCGACTTGACCAGGATCGCGCGCATGTTGATCCGGGCGCCGTCGTAGGACGCCTCCACGTGGTCGATCCGCCGCGGGAACGGGCTCGGGCCGGAGTGGCAGTGGAGGTCCACCGTGCCGTCCAGGACCTTCAGGAGCTCGGGGGTGGTCATCCAGCGCCTCCACTTGTTCGCATGTCGCACGTGTCGTTCACCATATGGACGCGGGATCGCACCTGTCCAGACTCGAAGGCCCGTTTGTTGCCGTCATATGTTCGCGATGTGACCGGCGCGGTTGCAATATGAACTTTCGGCTGCTCTACTTCTGCACCATGGCCCCTCGAAAGCACTGGCTGCTGGTGCTCCCGGCACTGGCGCTGCTGGTCGCCGTCCTGCTGGTGCCGCTGGGCCGGAGCATCGCCATGAGCCTCGGCTCGCCGGACCTGACCCTCGACCACTTCCGCGAGCTGTTCACCGACGGCGTGACGCTGCGGGTGCTCGGGCGCACGGCGGTGACCGCGCTCGCGGTGACCGTGATCGCGTTCCTGCTCGGCTACCCGTACGCGTACCTGATGACCCGGACCGGACCGCGGATGCGCGGGATCCTGCTGGTCGTCGTGCTGGTCCCGTTCTGGACCTCGGTGATGGCCCGCAACTTCGCCTGGATCATCATCCTGCAGCGCGAGGGGCCGGTGAACTCGTTCTTCAAGCTCTTCGGCCTCGACGTGGTGCTCTACCAGTCGACGGCCGGCGTGACCGTGGCCATGAGCCAGGTCCTGCTGCCGTTCATGGTGCTGCCGCTGTACAGCGCGCTCGGCGGCATCGACCGGCGGCTGCTGCTGGCCGCCCGCGGGCTCGGCTCACACCCGGTGGCGGCCTTCTGGAAGATCTACTGGCCGCTGTCCCGGGGCGGCGTGGTCTCCGGGCTGATCCTGGTCTTCACGCTCAGCCTCGGCTTCTACGTCACGCCGGCGCTGCTCGGCTCGCCCCAGCAGAGCCTGGTCGCCCAGCTGCTCGGCCAGCGCACCACCCAGCTGCTCGACTTCGAGAGCGCCGGCGCCCTCGGGCTGCTCGTCCTCGTCATCACGCTGGTGCTGGTGGCCTGGGCCAACCGGGTCGGCGGCACCATCTCGGCGATCGGCGCGGTGGCGGCGACCCCGGAGGAGCGGCCATGACCGCTGTCCTGGAACGACCCGCCAAGGCCAGGGCCAAGGACAAGGTCGACCCGATCCCGTGGTGGCTCAAGCTGATCGGCGCCGTCGTCGCCGTCTACTTCATCCTGCCGACGCTGTTCGTCATCCCGATGAGCTTCAGCGAGGCGACCACCTTCCAGTTCCCGCCCCGCGGCTTCTCGCTGCGGCTGTACCAGAACTTCTTCACCAACCCGGTGTGGCTGGACGCGCTGAAGAACTCGGTGCTGGTCGCGCTGCTGGCGTCGGTGCTGGCCACGGTCGTCGGCACCGCCGCGGCGCTGGGCCTGCACAGTCTGCGCGGGAGGCCGGCGCGCTTCGCCCGTACCCTGCTGATGATCTCGATCGTCACCCCGGCGATCGTCATCGCGGTCGCGATCTACATCTCCTTCCTCCAGTGGCGGCTGGTCGGCACGTTCGGCGGGTTCGTGCTGGCGCACGCGGCGATCGGCGTGCCGTTCGTGCTCGTGTCGGTGACCAGCGCCCTCGGCGGCTTCGACCCCAAACTGCTGCGCGCCTCGGCCTCGCTGGGCGCGCCGCCGCTGCGCACCTTCGTCAACGTCACCGTGCCGCTGATCGCCCGCGGCATCGTGACCGGCGCCGTGTTCGCCTTCGTCACCTCGTTCGACGAGGTCGTCATCGCGCTGTTCCTGCGCTCGCCGACCCTCCAGACGCTGCCGGTGCAGATGTACAACAGCGTCACCGTCGAGATCGACCCGACCATCGCCGCGTCGTCCAGCGTGGTGGTCACCGCGGTCACCACCATCTGCCTCGTTCTGCAGTTCGTCCGCAAAGGCCGTTAGGGGTACGCATGGCAGCCACCGGCACCCAGATCCGGCTCGCCGAGGTCACCAAGGACTACGGGCTGGCCGCCCCGGCCGTCGACGACGTGTCGCTGACCATCGAGCCGGGCGAGTTCATGACCCTGCTGGGCCCGAGCGGCTCCGGCAAGACGACCACGCTCAACCTGATCGCCGGGTTCGAGACGCTGACCGCCGGCACCATCGCGTTCGACGGCCGGGACGTCGGCGCCCTGCCACCGCACAAGCGCAACCTGGGCATGCTGTTCCAGAACTACGCGCTCTTCCCGCACATGACCGTGGCCCAGAACGTCGCCTACCCGCTGCGGGAACGCAGGCTGGCCAAGGCCGAGATCACCCGCAAGGTCGCCTCGGTACTCGAACTGGTGCAGCTCACCGGCCGCGACGACCACTATCCGGCCCAGCTCTCCGGCGGCCAGCAACAGCGGGTCGCGCTGGCCCGGGCCATCGTCTTCGGCCCGACCGCGCTGCTGCTCGACGAGCCGCTGGGAGCGCTCGACCGCAACCTGCGCGGCACCCTCCAGGCCGAGATCCACCGCATCCACTCCGAGGTCGGCACCACGTTCGTCTTCGTGACGCACGACCAGGAGGAGGCGATGAACCTCTCCGACCGGATCGCGCTGTTCAACAACGGCCGGATCGAGCAGATCGGCACCCCGGAGGAGCTCTACCAGAACCCGGCGACCCTGTTCACCGCCCGATTCCTGGGCGACTCCAACGTCTTCGCCCCGATCGCGGTCGACGACGGCAAGGTGATCTGGGACGACCGCATCTGGCCGATCGCCGCGCCCCCGCCCGCGTCCGAGGGCGTCGCCATGGTCGTCCGGCCCGAGGACGTCCACCTCGGCGAACCACCCGCCGGCGCCAACTCGGTGAACGCGACCGTCCGCGCGGTCGAGTACATGGGCGCCTACCGCACCGCCCTGCTCTCCCTCGGCCACGCCGGCGTGCTGGGCCGCGCCCGGCTCGACGCCACCGCAAGCTCCCTCGCCTCCGGGCAGCCGGTCACCGCGTGGTGGCCGGTCGCCCAGCAACGCCTCGTCCTCACGTCGTCGTCGTAAGGAACCCACATGATCAGGAAGCATGTCCTCCCCGCCGTCCTCGCCTTATCCGTGCTCGCCGGCTGTGGCGGTGGCGAGGCCGCCGCCGACGACCCGAACGCCAAGGTCACCCTGACCTTCACCGCGTACGGCGGCGCCGGCCAGCAGGCCATGATCGACTCGTACCAGAAGCCCTACACCGCGGCCCACCCCAACGTCACCTTCGTGAACACCTCGCCGCCGGACGTCTCCCAGGTCAAGGCCCAGGTGATGAGCCGCTCGGTGAAGTGGGACCTGGTGTCGGTCGCCCCCGGCGTCGCCACCCAGCAGTGCGACAAACTCTTCGAACCGGTCGACGCCACCGGCATCGACACGTCGACCCTGGTCGAGGGCACCATCGGCAAGTGCTACATCGGCAACTTCATCAACGCCAATCCGATCGCCTACCGCACCGAGGCCTTCCCCGACCCGGCCAAGGCGCCCAAGAGCGTCGACGACTTCTTCGACCTGAAGAAGTTCCCCGGCCGGCGCGGCATCCTCAGCAACATCCAGAACGGCATCCTCGAGTTCCCGCTGCTCGCCGACGGCGTCGCGCCCAAGGACATGTACCCGCTGGACGTCGACCGGTCGCTGAAGAAGCTCGACACCATCCGCGACAAGACCACCTTCGCGCCCAACGTCGGCGCCCTCCAGCAGGCCGTCGGGGCCAAACAGGTGGACATGTTCATCCTGCCCGACTCGCGGCTGGTGCCCCTGATGAACGACGGCACCGACATCACCGTCGTCTGGGACGTCACCGTGGCCGCCATGAACGGCTTCGCCATCCCCAAGGGCTCGCCGCACAAGGCCGCCGCCCTCGCCTTCGCCAAGACTTTGTGCGGGCCCGAGCAGGTGGCCGGCATCTCCGAGGCGCTGGGCACCCAGCCGGTGAACAAGGCGGCCAAGCCGGCGCTCTCGGCCAACGCCAAGAAGGTCGAGGCGTTCGGACCGGTCAACACCGGCGAGGTGCTGATGCAGGACATCAACTGGTACGCCGAGAACTTCGACGCCGCCAGCACCAAGCTCACCAACTGGCTGGTCGGATGACGCCCCCACTTACCAACTAGTTGGTCGGTAAGCGCCCCGCCGCTTACCGACTAGTTGGTCACTAAGCGCCCCGCCACTTACCAACTAGTTGGTCACTTAGCGCCCGCCACTTACCGACTAGTTGGTAGGTAGTGGCTCCACTTCGGTTGGTGCTCCACCAGGTGAACTAGGATTCCGTCATGGCGAACAATGAGCCCAGCGACGCCCTCACCAGCGACATCCGGGCGGTCGCGCGCGTCGGCCAGATCTGCGAGCTGTTCGGCCCGCGCGTCCTGGAGCTGAGCGCGGCCGACATCGCCGAGCGCACCGGCCTGAACCGCACCACCGCCTACCGGTACTGCGCGTCGATGGTCGCCGCGGGCATCCTCCGGCGCGGCGCCCGCCGCGGCGCGTTCGCCCTTGGCCCGCTCATGCTCGAACTCGGCACGCTCGCCCTGGGCCGGCAGCGGGTCGTCGAGATCGCCGGACCGTACCTTCGCAAGCTGAGCGCCGCCGTCCGCATGACGGCGGTCCTCAGCGTGATGGGCACCCACGGCCCGATCGTCGCCCTGACCGAGGAGGACACCAGCCGGATGGTCGTCGTCACCGTGCACCCCGGCACGAAACTCGACGTCACCGCGGCACAGACGCGGTTCTTCCTGGCGTACGCCGACGACAGCTCGATGATGGCCGAGATGACCGCCGAGCTGTCGCCGGCCGACCGCGCCCAGCTCGAGTCCGACATCGTGACCGCGCGGCAGCGGGGCTTCAGCTTCGTCCGCCCGCACGGCGGCCCGTTCGTGGTCGGCGCGCCGGTCTTCGACGAGGGCGGCCTGGCCGCGACCGTCGGCATCCTGGGCGCCGGCGACGTGCCCGACCTGACCCCGGCCGTCGAGCACCTGCTCGCCACCACCGGCGCCCTGAGCACCGAACTGGGAGGCAGCGTTGTTTGATTCCCTCGCGTCGGCGTCCCCGCCGTACTCCAGCTGGTCGTTCTTCGGCCCCGACGACCGGCGCGGCACGATCAACTTCCTGACCCCGTCGCGGGTGGCGGCGGCCGCGGCCCTCATCCGCACCGGCACGCGGTTCGGGCTGGACTATCCGGTCAACGCGTTCGAGCCCTACCCCACCGGCACCCGCCCGCCGACGCGGCACCACGTGTTCGCCAACAACGAGTTCCACCGCGACGACTGGCTCGACTCGTTCTACCTCCAGTCCACCTCACAGCTCGACTCGCTGCGGCACATCGGCCACCCCACGCACGGCTTCTACAACGGACAGTCCCCCGACTCCGCCGACCTCGGCATCCACCACTGGGCCGCGGACGGGATCGCGGGCCGCGGGGTGCTGCTGGACGTTCGTTCCCACCTCGAGTACGACGTCGAGACCACGGTCGTGCTCGACGCTCCCCTGCTCGACGAGATCGCCGCGGCCCAGGGCGTCGGCTTCCATGGCGGCGACATCCTTCTGCTCCGTACCGGATGGGCCGAGAACTATGTGGCCAAGAGCCCCGCCTCCCGGGCCGAGTTCAACCGGCGCAACCGATCGCCGGGCCTGGCCCAGCGCACGGCCACGCTCCGCTGGCTCTGGGACCACGAGATCGCCCTGGTCGCCGGCGACACTCCCGCGGTCGAGGCCGACCCGGTCATCGACTCCGACTTCCGGACGCCCGGCGAACGCCCGCCCGACCGCGGCGTCGACCACAGCGGCATGCTCCACCGCCCGCTGATCGCCCTGCTGGGCATGGCCATGGGGGAACTGTGGAAGCTCGACGAGCTGGCCGCCCACTGCGCCGCCACCGGCCGCTACGACTTCTTCCTGACCTGCAAGCCGCTGAACATCCCGGGCGGCGTCGGCTCCCCGCCCAACGCCATCGCGATCACTTAGCCAGGTTGGGAAATCCGCAGATCCGCCACTGTTCCTGCTTGTCCTCGTTCACGATGTACGACTCGACGCTGGTCGCGCCGTCCGGGTGCTTGATCTCGACGCTGACCGTGGCCTGCCCCCGCTCGTACTCCATGGCGGCGTCGAGGATCCGGTAGCCGGCCACCGGCTGCGGCGCCGCGACGTCCTGGAGCCGGTACTCCTCCTTCGCCTCGGCGCAGAAGGTGTCGTACTCGGCCTGGTCGATCCCGTTCTTGGCCGCCTCGATGTAGTCGGTGGTGGCCTGCTTCGCCGCGCTCTCCTTGTCGGTCACGCCCTTGACGCCGAGGTAGAGCCGGATCATGCCGAACACACACACCGCGGCGAGCACCAGGGGCACCGCGATGACGACGATGAGCCAGGTCCGGCGTTTGCGGACGGGCTGAGCGGGGTTGGTCACGGCGACCTACCCTAGGTGCTGATGATCTTCTGTGCTGCCCCGCACCACGCCTAGGCCATCCTAGGATCCTGGCCCACTCCTTCGGCCGTCAGACCTCCCGCGGGTCGGCCAGGAGCTGATCGGGGTACCCGCATCTTGGACCAGCGCGCCCTGGCCCGGGGCGAGCTCGTCGGCGCGCTGGACCACCGAGCCCATCGCGCTGCCCACCGCGGCCGGCGTCGACCGCAGGGCGGCGCCGGTCACGTAGGCGGTGGTGCCGACCAGGGCCGGCCCTGAGCCCGGCCGCTACTTGACGGCCGTGGTGGTGTTCACGAACTCGGGGTGGCTCAGCAGGAACTCGTCGATCTTCTCGGCGCGGATCGCCGCGAACAGGTCGTCGGTGGCCGGCACCAGTTGCTCGCCCAGGTATTGACTGCCGCCACCGGAGTAGGTGCCGCCGATCAGCTTGATCGTGGTGATGTTGTCGGGGCGCATGCCCTTGAGGGCGAGGGCGTAGTCGAGCACCGACTTGCCGCGGCCGTTGAAGGTCAGGGACTTTCCGGCCGCGGTGAGCACCTTGTCCAGCTTGACCGGGTTCGTCACCACGTCGCCGCTGGCCGCCTTCTTGGCGATCGCCTTGAGGACCTGCTGCTGGTGCCGCTGGCGGGCGTAGTCGGTGCCCTTGAGGCCGTAGCGCTGCCGGGCGAAGTCGAGCGCCTGCCAGCCGACGAGGTGCTGGTTGCCGACCTCGTAGACCTTCTTCGGACCGACGTACGGGTGCTCGTCGCCCCGGGACGACGGCCGGAACGGGCGGCCCTTGCCGTTGGGCTGGAGGTGTTCGGACTCGGTGCGCTCGTCGACGTAGATGTCGATGCCGCCCATCGCGTCGACGACCTTCTTGAAGCCGTCGAAGTTGATGATCGCGCCGGCGTCGAACTTCTTGATGCCGGTGAGCTTCGACACCGTCTTGCTGAGCAGCTCGAAGCCCTGGGTCGCGCTGGGCAGCGGCTTGCCGGGCACGTGGCTGCCGATCGACATGGCGCCGTTGATCTTGCCGCGCTGCTCGCCGGTGCCGGATTTGGCGAAGGCCGGGATCGTGACGTAGGTGTCTCGTGGGACCGAGAAGATGTACGCCTTGTCGAGCGTCGCCGGGACATGCACGACCATGATCGAGTCGGCCAGCGGCGGGGTCTCCGGCTTCCGCGGGTCGATGCCGACCAGCAGCATGTTCAGCGGGCCCTTGATGTCGCTCTTGGCCTCTTCCTCGCTGACCCCGCCGGCGTCACCGAACAGGTCCTCGGTCTGCACCGCGCCGGCGTACCGCGCGGCCAGCGTCTGGCTCGCGATGGCACCGCCCCCGCCGACCACGGTCAGCAACCCACCGAACACGATGGTGACAACCGCCCAGACCGGCGACTTGCGTGGCTTTTTAGCCATCGATGCGACCCCAGTGAATCGGCGACATGGTCAACAACTCAGCCGCGGAGCGTACAGGGTCGGGTCTGTGTGTGCCCAGCCGCCGCGGCCGGCGGAGAATCGAATCATGTTGGTGATCAGGGAGAAGTTTTTCTCGATCGGTGACGACTTCGACGTTCTCGACGAGAACGGCCAGAAGGTCTACCGGGTCGATGGAAAGGTACTAAGCGTACGCAACAAGGTGGTGATCGAGGATCCGGCCGGCAACGAACTGGCCACGGTGCACCGCCACCTGGTCGCGATGCGGCCGACCTACGAGATCCGGATCGGCGGCGAGAAGGCGGCCGAGGTCCGCAAGAAACTGTTCACCCCGTTCCGGGACAGGTTCACCATCGACGTGCCCGGGCCGGACGACCTGGAGATGAAGGGCGACCTGCTCGACCACGAGTACGTCATCGAGCGCGGCGGGGCCGAGGTGGCCGCGGTCTCCAAGCGGTGGCTGACCATCCGTGACACCTACGCCGTCCAGGTCACCCCGGGCGAGGACCCGCTGCTGATCATCGGCAGCGTGCTCGCCCTCGACGTGGCCCTGGAACGCCAGGAGAAGAAGGAGGAGAAGAAGGACGACGACGACGACGACTGATCGTCAGCGCGACGTCGTCGGTCCAGTCCAGCGCGGCGGCATCCGACTCCGACGGGAACGGGATCGCGCCCTGGCCGGTGCGGATGCTGCGGACCCAGTGGCGATACGGCGAAGCCAGGCGGCGGGCGGTCTCGTCGTCGTCGGCCACCACCACGTCGGCCGAGACCATCACCTTCGGCTCGGCCAGCACGCCGGACGGCTTGAACGCGGCCCGGTAGGCCTCGACCGCCTCCAGCACGGCGGCCGGGGCCACGTGGTAGTTGGCCGCGAACGGCAGGCCGCGCTCCCCCGCCACCTGGGCGCTGAGGCCACCGCTGGAGCCGAGGATCCAGATCTCGACGTCGGCGCCGAGGCCGGGAACGGCCCGTGCCTGGTTGCCCTCGTCGTCGGTGATCGGGCCGGCCAGCAGCGCCTGGATGTCGGCCAGGACCTCGGGCAGGTCGGGCGACTCGGCGCCGGGCTGCTGCAGCAGGCGGGCGAAGAGCGCGAACCGCGCCGAGGCCAGCAGCGGCGCGAACGAGAACGGGGCGGGGATCAGCAGGCCGTCGACGGTCCGCGCCGGCTCCGGCTCGGCCGCCGAAGCCGGCGACGACGACGACGTTCGCCGCTGACCGGACCGCCCCAGACCCAGGTCGAACCGGCCGGGATGAAGGGCGTCGAGCAGCCCGAACTGTTCGACGATGGTCAGCGGCGTCTGATGCCCGGTCTGCACCGCCCCGGACCCGAGCCGGATCCGCGAGGTGTGCGCCGCGATCTGGCCGAGCAGCAGGGCCGGCTGGGACGAGGCCACCCCGGGCGTGAAGTGGTGCTCGGCCACCCAGTAGCGGGCGTGCCCGAAGGCCTCGGCCCGTTGCGCGAGGTCGATGGTCCGGCGCAGCGCGTCACCGGCGGTCCCGCCGGACACCAGCGGGGCCAGATCGAGGATCGACAGGGGTACGGGCCTGCGGGCTGCCGACCAGGATGGACCTGCGGTCGATGGCGTCCTCCAGCGTCGGGAAGACCGGTTCCAGGCCGAGCCGCCGGAACATGGCCAGCCGCTTCTGGCAGATCGGCCGGTACGTCAGGCGCCCGCCCGAGAGGTTGTCCAGGGTGGAGTAGTCCTCGAAGGCGCGCACCGGGTCGAGCAGGCTGAGCGTGGTGACCCCGGTCCACAGTTCGATGCGCGAGGTCCGGGCGGCGATGTGGCTGAGCACGACCGGCCGCGAGGACGAGATGAACGGGCGCTCGTGACGCTCGCCCACGGCGTACCCGTCGAATCCCAGCTCTTCGCCCAGGACCGCGTTGTCGACCACCTCGCGGAACCGCTGTTCCGGCGACTGCGCCGGGTCGGTGTGCGTGATCAGCGTGAGCAGCAGGAACTTCATGACAGCCCCAGGTGTCCGCGCAGGGTCGACGAGGTGTACTCGGTGCGGAAGACGCCGCGCTCCTGGAGCAGCGGCACCACGGTGTCGACGAATTCGTCCAGGCCGGTCGGCGTCAGGTGCGGCACCAGGATGAAGCCGTCGCAGGCGTCGGTCTGCACGTACTCGTTGAGCAGCTCGGCGACCCGGGCGGGGGTGCCGATGAAGTTCTGCCGGCCGGTCACCTCGATGATGTCGAACTGGTCGCCGCGGTGGCGGAACTCGCCGCCGCCGGTGTCCCACAGCTCCTTGGCGGTCCGGATGAACTCGCCGGCCCGCTCGTACCGCTGCTCGTAGGGCAGGAAGCCGCCGCGGCGGAAGTTGGCGCCGAAGAACGGGCCCGACGAGGTGACCACGTTCCAGGCCGCCCGGCCGCCGGAGAGGTGGTCGAGGGTGGCCAGCTGACGGGCCAGCTCGTACGGCTCGTGGAAGGTGGCGTTGAGCGTGCCGGCCAGCCCGAGACGGGTGGTGACGCCGGCCAGCGCGGCCAGCACGGTCAGCGTGTCCGGCCGTCCGACCACGTCCAGATCGTGGATCCGGCCGCGCTGTTCCCGCAGCGCCAGCCCCTCGGCCAGGAAGAAGAAGTCGAACTTCCCGCGCTCGGCGGTGCGGGCCAGGTGTTCGAAGCTGGCGAACTCGATCTGGCTGCCGGCGTCGGGGTCGCTCCACACGGTCGTGTTGTTCACGCCCGGGAAGTGCGCGGCGAGGATCACCCGCTTAGGCAACGTGGGCCCCTGTTCGTAGCGGTTGATCGCGGGTGCGAGACCGAGGCGTTCCCGGAGCGTCCCGGCCTTCGGCTCGAACAGTCCTCGCCGGCGCAGCAGCGGCACCAGCTCGCGGGTGACCGGGTCGAGCTCGCCGCGCAGCCGGAAGCCCGGGACGCCGAGGGCGTGCCAGTCGGCGAGCAGGTCGGCCAGCTCGGTCACCGACCCGGTGTGCACGTACGCGTCGGATTCCACCGGGTTGCCGGGCGAGTAGACCAGGTCGACGTGACCGGGAAGGTCGAACGTGCCCGGCGTCGGTGTCACGAGCACGATGTCGGCGGCCCGGGTGGCGAACTCGTGCGCCTCCCAGGTGGATCCCGCGTCCGTCCGGACATTTTGGCCGGCTGAGCAGGCCGCCAGCATCAGGACCGAGGCCGTTGTCGCGATGCCTTTGCGCAGCATCAGGCGGCTTTCGGGTCGAGCTGGGCGTAGCGGCCGGCGTGGTAGACCAGCGGGGTCGCGTCCTCGTCGACCACGTGGTGACCGGTCTCCGGGGTGGCCAGCACGATCGAGTGGTCGCCGGCCTCGACCCGCTGGACCACGCGGCAGACCATGCGGGCCAGCACGCCGTTGAGCAGCGGCACGCCGTCCGGCCCGGCCTGCCAGTCGCCGTGCGTGGCGAACCGGTCGATGCCGCTGGTCGCGAAGGTCCGGGCGACCTTCTCCTGGTCCTGGCCGAGCACGTGCACGGCGACGGTGCCGGCGGACGCGACGGCCGGCCAGGAGGACGCGTAGTGCGCCAGGCAGAACGACACCAGCGGCGGGTCGAGCGAGACGGACGTGAACGAGGTGGCGGTGAACCCGGCCGGCGGCGTCCCCGGGGCGGTCACGACGACGACAGCGGCGGCGTGGCGGCGCAGCAGCGCGCGGAACAGATCAGCGTCCACAGCGGGGTCCTGACGGATCGGAGCGATGGTCACGATGGCCCTCCTCAGTGCTTCTACCTCGATATCCTATGGGAGAGATGGGGATTTGATCGATGCTAATTGCTGATCGGTCTGATCATGCGTCGGCCGGCTCAGGACGCGGCGCGCAACGGGGTGGCCAGGGTGCCGCGCAGCGCCTTGGCGACCGCGGCGCCCAGGGCCGGATCAGCGCCCCGGCGTGCGCGCAGATGCAGCGACACCGGGGCGATCGGCGGCAGGTCGGGGCGTTCCTCCAGGCCCAGCGGACCGCCGCCCGCGTCGGCCAGCAGGGCGACGCCCAGACCGGCGCGGGCCGCGTCGACCACGCCGGCGACGTACCCGCACTCACAGGCCACGTACGGCTCCAGCCCCCGGGCGTCCAGCGCCGCCAGGGCCCGCTGCCGGAGCAGGCACGGCTCCTCGACGGCGATCAGCGGCCAGCCGCCTGCCTCCGGCGGGGCCCAGCCCGGCGCCGCGAACCAGCGCAGCGGCAACGCGCCCACCGACGACCCGCCCGCGTCGGTCAGCACCACCGCGAGGTCCAGCGACCCGCGTTCCAGGGCGTCGACCAGCCGGGCGGTGCGGTCCACCCGGAACCGCAGCCGCACCCCCGGTGGACCGCCCGTTCGACGAGCAGACCATCAAGAGCGCCTTCGAACTCGACGAGAACGCCACCCTGCCGGCCGGCCGCACCACCCGCCTGCGGGGCCGCTCGTGGTCGGCGCACGCCCCCATCCGCCGCGTCGAGGTCAGCACCGACGGCGGCGTGTCGTGGCGCCACGTCCGCAAGGTCGGCCCGTCCACGGCCTGGCAGCGCTGGGAGTTCGACTGGCGCCCGGCCACCGCCGGTCCCGCCGAGCTACGCGCCCGCGCCACCGACGCCCGCGGCAACACCCAGCCCGAGACCACGGTCCACAACACCCTCGGCTACCTCTTCGACGCCGTCGTCCGCCACCCGGTCCAGATCAGCGCGGCCTGACCAACCCCCGCTTCCGCCGCGCCGTCACACGGGCGCCCGTGTGACGGAATCGACGAGACGATGACCTGCGGGTCCGCTTGACTGAGGGGATGGCGCTGAAGGATCTTCCGCGGGCCATCGAGGCTCGCGGCGTACGGCACAACACGCTTCGTGATCTTGATGTTGACGTGCCGCTGTGGCAGGTCGTCGTGGTGGCGGGGGTGTCCGGGTCGGGCAAGACGTCACTGGCGATGGGCACGCTGTACGCCGAGGGTCTGCACCGGTTCCTGGCCGGCCTCAGCACGTACAGCCGCCGCAGGCTCACCCAGGCCGAACGCCCCGACGCCGACCGCATCGACCACCTGCCGCCGGCGCTCGCGCTGCGGCAGCGCCCGCCGGTCCCGGGGCCGCGCAGCACGGTCGGCACGATGAGCGAGGTCCTGAACGTGCTCCGGCTGATCATGTCGAGGCTCGGGACGCATCGCTGCCCCAACGGCCACGACGTCCCCCCGTCGATCACCACGCAGGCCATGGAGATCGCTTGCCCGGTCTGCGGCGTAGGGTTCGAGATGCCCGGCGCCGAGTCGTTCGCGTTCAACTCGACGGGCGCCTGCCCGGCCTGCAACGGCATCGGCACCCGGTTCGAGGTCGACCCGGACACGCTCGTCCCCGACCCGGACAAGTCGATCGCCGACGGCGCGGTGCTGCCGTGGAACGTCGGCGGCCGGCGACTCAGCATGTACGCCGCCGGTGAGCTCGGTGTCCGCCTCGACGTGCCGTACCGGGAGCTGTCGGCCAAGGAGAAGAAGCTGGTCATGCACGGCAGGCCGGTGAAGCAGCCGGTCACCGTGTCGGGGCGCAACGGGCGGGCGGTCGAGCTGAACGTCACCTACGACAACGCGATCACCGCCGCCGAGAAGTCCGAGAGCGCCAAGTACCTGAACGCGCACACCTGCTCGGTCTGCCACGGGGCCCGGCTGCGCCCGGAGGCGCTCGCCTCCCGGCTGGACGGGCGGAACCTGGCCGAGATCAGCGCGCTCGACCTCGATCGCCTGGCCGCGTTCGCCGACGGCCTGCCGCCGCTGATGCCGGCCGAGCTGGACCGGATGACCAAGGGCCTGATCGGCGAGCTGACCGGGGCGATCGCCCCGCTGCTCGACCTCGGGCTCGGCTACCTGGGCCTGGACCGGGCGGGCGCCACCCTGTCGACCGGCGAGCGGCAGCGGATCGAGCTGACCTCGACCGTACGCGCGAACACCACCGGCATGCTCTACGTGCTCGACGAGCCGTCAGTCGGCCTGCATCCCAGCAATGTCGAGGGACTGCGCCGGACGATCGACGCGCTGGCCGCCAACGGCAACTCGGTGGTGATCGTCGAGCACGACCTGGACGTGATCCGCACCGCCGACTGGATCATCGAGATGGGCCCCGGCGCCGGGCGGCTCGGCGGCACGGTCATCGCCCAGGGCACGCCGGCCCAGATCGCCAAGAACAAGAAATCGATCATCGGGCCCTACCTGGCCGGCCGGCCCGCGGTGGAAAGGGCTTCGACCGGAAGCCCGAACCAGCACGCGACGATTGAGGTGACCAGCCTCTACAACGTGCGCGACGTGACGGCGAGCATCCCGATCAACCGGCTCACCGCGCTGGCCGGCCCGTCCGGCGCCGGCAAGACCGCGCTCGTGCTCGACAGCCTGGTCCCGGCCGCCCGCGCCCGCCTCGCCGGCCGGCCCCTGCCCGGCCACGTCCGGACGCTCGAACTGGGCTCGATCCGCCAGGTGGTCGAGATCGACGCGACCCCGATCGGTCTCAACGCCCGGTCCACGCCCAGCACCTACTCGGGCGCCTTCGACGCGATCCGCGCCCGCTTCGCCGTCGCCTCCGGGATGACGGCCGGCCACTTCTCCTTCAACACCAGGCAGGGCCAGTGCCCGACCTGCCGCGGCCTCGGCTCCGTCGACCTCGACGTGCAATACCTGCCCGACATCAACGTCACCTGCCCCACCTGCCAAGGAGCCAGGTTCAAGGACGAGATTCTCGGCGTACGGGTGGACGGCGCGACCATCGCCGACGTGCTCGGCCTGACCGTACGGGAGGCGCTCGACCGGTTCGCCGACGTGGCCGCGATCGCCCGCCCGCTGCGCCCCATCCTCGACGTCGGGCTCGGCTACCTGCGCCTCGGCGAGCCCACGCCCGCCCTGTCCGGCGGGGAGTCGCAGCGCCTGCGGATCGCCGCCCGCCTCAGGTCCAGCCAGCGGGACGTGCTCTACGTGCTCGACGAGCCGTCGACCGGCCTGCATCCGGTGGACATCCGTACCCTGGTCGAGGTCTTCGATCGGCTGCTGGCCGACGGCGCCACGATCGTCGTGATCGACCACGACCTGGACGTCCTGGCTGCGGCCGACCTGGTGATCGACATGGGCCCGGGCGGCGGCCCGGCCGGCGGTCGCATCGTCGCCCAGGGCACGCCGTCCGAGGTGGCCGCCGACCCGGCCAGCGTCACCGGCCCGTACCTCAGGGCCTAGTCCGGGCCAACCAGCAGAACGCTGTGCGACGGCTGGACCCGGCGGTATTCTCCCGCCATGCGACCGCTCCGCTATTCCATCAACGTCACCCTCGACGGGTGCTGCGATCACCGGGCCGGCACGCCGGACGAGGAACTGCATCGCTACACCGCCGAGATCCTGGGCCGGGCCGATGCTCTCCTGTTCGGCCGGGTGACCTACGAGATGATGGAGGCGGGCTGGCGGCAACCGGCGGAGCCCGGAACCCGGCCCGACTGGATGGAGCCGTTCGCCCGGACGATCAACGCCACCAGGAAGTACGTCGTGTCGAGCACCCTGGACCAGGTCGACTGGAACGCCGAACTGGTGCGCGGCGACCTGGCGACGGCCGTTCAGCGGCTCAAGCAGGAGCCGGGCAAGGGGATCTACGTCGGAGGCGTGACGCTCCCGCTGGCGCTGGCCGAGCTGGGCCTGATCGACGAGTACGAGTTCCTGGTCCAGCCCAGGCTGGCGGGCCACGGACCGACGCCATTCGCGGGCCTGTCCAAGTACGTCGACCTGACGCTGGTGGGCCGCCACGAATTCCGCTCGGGCGCGGTGGCGTTGAGGTACCAGACCAGATGATCACCCGGCGGGTCGGGCAGCCCGGTCCCCGCCGACCTCTCAGGTGATCAGGGTCTTCTTAGGCCGGAGAACGCAGAACTCGTTGCCTTCGGGGTCGGCGAGCACCACCCAGGACTCGTCACCGGTCTGCCCGATCTCGACCCGGCGCGCGCCCAGCCCGACGATCCGGTCAACCTCGGCGTCCCGGCCGTCCGGGCCGGGCGCAAGGTCGAGGTGGAGGCGGTTCTTCACCACCTTGGGGCCGTCCGTCGGCATGAAGCAGATTCCGACCGGCGCGTTCTCCTCGGGCCCGATGACAACTTCGCGCTCGCGCTCGGAGAGGATCGGCCAGTCGAGCACACGCGACCAGAACCGAGCCTGAGCCGGCAGATCAATCGCGTCGATGACGATGTGGTGCAGTGACACGGTCATGCCCGTCAGTCTGCGGGAGACGTCCGACGTTGCGCGTGCGACCCATCCGCTCGACGCCTCGACTCGGCCGACTGTGTGAAGGCCTCGAAAAAGCGACTGGGCCGGCGTCGGCGGTCGCAGGGGCCCGTCCTTACAGGTTCGGGTTGAAGGTGGTCCGAATCTGAGCTACTTTCGATACGCAACAGTAGCGTAGCGGAAGTGGGTCGGCATGGCGGACGCGGCGCAAGCCCCGGAAAGCAGCGACATGATTCGGTACCCGGCGATGGGCCGGCCTCGGGATTCCCGACGTGACCAGGCCATCCTCGACGCGACGCTGTCCCTTCTGACGGAGGTGGGGTACGAGCAGCTATCGATGGAGGCGGTGGCCGGGCGCTCCGAGGTGGCCAAGACGACGATCTACCGCCGGTACCGCGACAAGGCGGCACTGGTCGCCGCCGCGGTGCGGCACCGCTCGCCCGCCACACCGGCCCAGCCCGCAGGCAAGAGTCTGCGGGAGGACCTTCTTTCCCTGGTGAAGTGGCTCGCGCGGAGCATCGCCGAACAGGAGGTCGGTCTGCTCGGGGCCTTGTTCGCCGGCATGCGCAACGACGCGCGGCTCGCCCAGGAGATGCGGCAGATCCTGCGGCGGGACGAGACCGCGATGACTGACGGGCTTCTTCGGCAAGCGGCCGAACCACTGGCGCCCGGGGCGGCAGCGCTGTTCGCCGAGGTCGCCCCGGCGGTGATCCTGCACCGCATCGTCGTAGCGGGCAAGCCCTGCGACGCTGCCTTCGTCGCGCATCTGGTCGACGACATCCTCCTCCCGCTGATGCGCAATACCTGAGCCCGAGGCGAGGAACCACTCACACCAGAGGAGAAGTATGAAAGTAGTACGCTATGACCGTTTTACGGGCATTGACGGCATCTACCTCGCCGACCTACCCGAACCCGTGCCCGGCCCGGGCGAGGTGGTCGTGCGGGTCGAGGCCGGCGCGCTCAACCCCGGGGCGCTGCCGGCGCTGCACGGCAGCTCGTACACGCCGGGCCGCGATCTCGCCGGAGTGATCGTCGCGGCCGGCGCCGACGTGCACGGCTTCACCGCCGGTGACGCCGTCCTCGGGAGGCTTCAGAGCTGGGACGCCCACGCTCAGCTCGTCGCCATCCCCGTGACCCAGCTCATCAGCAAGCCGGCCGCTCTGCCCTGGGACGTGGCCGGTTCGCTCGCCACCACACCCATGGCCGGCCTCGGCGCCATCCGGGCGGTGGAACCCCGGCCGGGCGAGACCGTGGTGATCTCGGGTGCGTCAGGTGGAGTCGGATTCACCGCCGCCCAGCTCGCGGTTCGTGCCGGGGCGACGGTCATCGGCCTGACCAGCGCCGCGCATTTCGACCTGCTCCGGCGCCATGGCATCGAACCCGTCCGGTACGGCGACGGCGAACACGAGCGGATCCGCACCGCCGCCGACCGAGTGGATGCGTTCATCGACGCCGTCGGTGGCGGCTACCTCGACCTCGCCCTCGACCTCGGCGTTCCGAAGGATCGCATCGACACCGTCGTCGACTATCGGGGAGCGAACGAGAAAGGCGTCAAAGCCCTCGGCACGACCGATGCCGGCGGCAACCCGGCCCTGGCCGACCTGGCCGCCCTCGCCGCCGCCGGCGACCTGCACATCCCCATCGCCGCCGCCTACCCGCTCACCGCCGTTCAAGACGCCTACCGTGCCTTGGCCGACCGCAAACTCCACGGGCGCATCGTGCTGCGCCCTCAAGACGCGGCAGGCGGGCTGACTGGCGAGGATGCTGGGGTCGAGTGTCAACGGCCATGACCTGATCGTTCAGGGCCAATTTTCGGAAATCGGCGACCGGCCGGACATCGGCGAGACCGAGTGCGGGCCCGAGCTACCCTGTCGCCGTGTGCGCTCACGTCCTCATCGCCGAAGACCATCCGATGCAGGCCGAGCTGGTGCGCCGTTACCTGGAGCACGACGGTCACACCACGATGCTGGCCCGGGACGGCTGGGCGGCGGTCGACGCCGCCCGCCAGCACCATCCCGATCTGATCGTGCTGGATGTGATGATGCCCGGCCTGGACGGCATGTCGGCGTGTCAGATGCTGCGCCGGGAGTCCGCGGTCCTGGTGCTGATGCTGACGGCCCGGTCGGCGGAGGCCGACCTGCTGCGCGGGCTCGACATGGGTGCCGACGACTACATGACCAAGCCGTACAGCGCTCGGGAACTGACCGCCCGGGTCCGCACGCTGCTACGCCGGGCACGACCCGCGAGCGAGCCGGACGCGGTGCTGACGGCCGGCCCGCTCCGGCTGGACCTGGGCCGCCGGGAGGTGTGGATGGACGGGCAACCCGTCACCTGCACCGGGGCGGAATTCGAGATTCTGGCGGCGCTGGCCGGCCGGCCGGGGCGCGTGTTCACCCGGCAGGAGCTTCTGAATCGGACGAGCGGCGCGGAACGGGAGAGCACCACCCGCACCATCGACGTACATGTACGGAATCTGCGCAAGAAGATCGAGCCGAGGTCCGATCGCCCGGTGCATCTCCTGACGGTGATCGGAGTGGGATACAAGTTGCGAGAGCGGGACAGTGCCGGCTAGGACGGCGCCGGCGCGGATGTCGTGGCGGCACAGCCTGTTCGTCCGTCTGGTGGCCATCTCGGTGTTGATCTCCATCGGGTCGATCGTGGCGGCCACCTGGTTGGCGGTCGGCCGGACCACGACAGCCATCCAGCAGGCGCAGGGCCGGGCGCTGGGGGACGGCGCCACGATCTACGACTCGCTGATGTACTACGCGGCGACGAATCACACCTGGAACGGGGCCGAGAATCTGGTCGCGGAGCTGGCCGGGCGTTCCGGTCGGCAACTGACGGTGACCGACCTGCGCCGCAAGGTCCTCCTTCGCTCCGGTACGGGCGAGAGCATCCTGCCCGCCGAGCCTTCGGTCCGGCTCGACCCGCTGCAGACGGATCCCACCCTGGATCCCGGCCGCTCCGGTATCGACTCCCGCGCCGTCGGCCCCTTCGCCTTGACCGACGCGGAGAAGGAAGTGACCCGCAAACGCGCGCTGGACGTGCAGGCCTGTATCGGTGCCCGAGGATCCGACCCTCCGCCGCTGAACAACGAGCCGAACGGCCGCGTGGTCGCGGCCTGGGCCGATCCGTCGCCGTTCCAAGCCGATCTCGCCAGCCGATGTCGGGCCGACGACAACTCGATCCCCGTGACGCCGACGGAGACCAAGGCCCTGGAAGCGCTGCAGACCATGGTCAACCGGTGCCTCGGCGAGCACGGGGTGACCGAGACGGTCAGGGTTTATCTCGACTTCACCTGGGAGGCCGGCGACCGCCGCAGCTCTGTCGACGGCGCTGCCCAGACCTGTGTCGCGTTGGCCCGGCGTGAACAGCTGCGACCGTACGTCGCTCCCCCGGCTCTCTTGTTCGTGACCGATCCCGACGGCCACAGCACCAGCTCCTTTCGGCTGTCACGAGGCAATGTGGAACGGATCGCCGAGGTGACCGCGGCCGTGCTGGCCGTTTCCATCGCCGTGACGATGCTCCTCGCCGCACGGCTCGTGCGGCCGCTGCGCGCACTGACCGCCGCGGCGAGCAGCCCGAACGGCGACGCTCCCGCCGTCGCGGTTCGAAGGAAGGACGAGATCGGCATCCTCGCCGGGGCGTTCAACGAGCTGTCGCAGCGGCGGCGTCGAGCCGACGAGCAGCGGCAGGCCGTGGTTCGAGATGTGGCCCACGAGCTGCGCACCCCGGTGACCAACATTCGCGGCTGGCTGGAGGCGATCGAGGACGGGCTCGCCAATCCGCTGTCCGATCCGGCGCTCGCCTCCGCCCTGCTGAACGAGACCCGACAACTCCAGCACATCATCGAGGACCTTCGCGACCTGGCCGCCGGGGATGCGGGTGAGCTGATGTTGCGGCCCGAGCCGGTGCCGGTCGCCGCACTTCTCGACCAGGTGGTGACGGCTCACGAGGGAATCGCCGGGGCGGCCGGCGTCACGCTGCGCGTGCGGGTGGTGGGGAGCCCGCTGCTTCCCGTCGACCCGGTGCGGCTGCGGCAGGCACTGGGCAATCTGCTGTCCAACGCGCTGCGGCACACCCCAGCCGGGGGAATTGTCACCCTTCGGGGCGCCGTGACTGGTGACTGGTTGTCGCTGGAGGTGGCCGACACCGGAACCGGCATCGCCGCGGACGACCTGCCTCATGTCTTCGACCGGTTCTGGCGGGCGGACTCCTCGCGCAGCCGGGACACCGGCGGCAGCGGGCTGGGCCTGGCGATCGTGCAGCAGATCGCCCGGCTGCACGGCGGACAGGTCAGCGTGACGAGCACACCGGGCCAGGGCAGCCGCTTCGTTCTGTCTCTGCCCTACCCGCCGGCCGCCGCCCGCGACGTCGAGGGCGGGCGTTAACCCGATCTTGACATCGGCCGAGCACAGTGCCCGGCATGCGAAAACACCTGCTCCTGGGCGCCGCGTTCTCGGTCGCCGTTGCGTTGGCCGTGGGCGGCTGCGGCAAGGACAAGACCGCCGACACGTCGGTGGCCACTCTCGCCAGCGGAAGTCCGACGGTCCAGACGTCGGCCGCGGCGGATGCGGCCGGTGGTCGCCCGCAGCTACGGCTTGACACGAGCGACGCCGAGCGGTGGCGGATAAACCAGGTCTGGTACCACTGCTTGAAAGATGCCGGAGCGCCGATGTACGAGGCGACGAAGGCCAAGGACGAGCCGGGCTGGCAGCCCGGCGACATCCTTCCGGACACTTCCACCCGGGATCACAAACCGGACCCACGTTTCGCCGAGCCGAAGAAGAAGTGCGCCGACAAGGAGCCGCTCGGGCCGCCGGAGGAAGACCCGAAGCGGAATCCGCATTACGCGGACGGCATGAAGGCCTGGGCCGACTGCCTGCGCGATGCCGGGATGAAGGTGACGGTGGAGAATCTGGACGGTGGTGAGATCAATCTGACGGCCAGCCCCGCCGACGGAAAGACCACCGACCAGGCCTTCGACAACACCTACAAGCAGTGCGAAATGAAGGCCTTCGCCAAATGAGCCATCGACGCGGCCGCCGCCTGATCGTGGCGGCGGCCACCGCGACAGTGCTGGTGGCATCGGCCGCGGTGGTCGTGGGGTGGCGGGGACGACACCACTCATCGTCCGGGCCGGTGGCCGTCGTCGCGGCCGCCACCACCAAGGTGACCAAGGCCGACCTGTCGACGAGCGTCGGACAGCACGGCACGGTCGGCTATGCGGCGCCGCACGTGGTGAAAGACCTGAGCGACGGCCGGGTCACCGGGCTGCCCCCGGTGGGCGCCACCATCGGCCGAGGCCAGCAGCTGCTCCGGGTCGGTGACCGGCCGGTCATCCTCCTGTACGGCTCGACCCCGCTGTTCCGCTCCCTGGACCAGGTCGGCCTGGTGGGCGCGGACGTCAAGGTTCTCCGGGACAATCTGTCGGCCCTCGGCTACCGTACGGGCCACCAGCCGGAGGTCGGCACCACGCTGCACCCGCCGGCCGGTGACCCTGCGACCTCGGCGGACGGCTCCGCCGATGCTGTCGACCAGGGCAGCAAGGACGCCGCCGGGTCCAAGGGCAGCGGCCAGGGTGGGCCGCCGGCGAAGTCGAGTGACGCGTCCGGATCTCGGGGCGGCCCCGGGGCAGCCGTGGTCCTCCGGAAAGGCGCCGCCGAGTTGACGTTGGCCCTGGTGCAGGCCGTGAAGCGGTGGCAGCTGGATGTGGGCCTGCCCGCGACCGGAACGGTGGGGCCGGCCGACGTGGTCGTCGAGCCCCGCAAGGTCCGCGTCGCCGCCGTGACGGCCCGCGTCGGCGACCCGGCCAGCGGCAGCCTGCTCACCCTCGCCTCCACCGAGCGCGTGATCAACGTGTCGATCGACCCGGCCGCCGCCGCCGGCGTCAAGGCCGGCCAGAAGGTCAATCTGACCACCTCGGACAGTAGGTCGGCTCGCGGCACGGTACGCACGGTGACCCAGCCACCGCCCCCGGAGGACGGCGCCGATCAGGGCTCCGACGCGAAGGTGACCGTGACCGTCACCGCGGACGACCCGAACGCGGTGAAAGCCGCCGACGGCAGCAGCATCCAGGTCGGATTCACGGCCGAGGTTCGCAAGGGCGTGCTCACCGTCCCCGTCGGCGCGCTACTGGCGCTCCACGAGGGCGGCTACTGCCTGCAACTGCCGGACGGCCGGCTCATCGCCGTCCGGACGGGCCTGTTCGCCGGCGGCGACGTCGAGGTCAGCGGGGCCGGCGTGCGCGAAGGCATGACCGTGGTGACCGCATCATGACGACCGGCCTGGCCGATCCGGTCCTCGTCGTCTCCGACGCGATCATGGCGTACTCCGGTGGCGTCCGCGCGCTCGACGGGGTCTCGGTCACGATCCGGCCCGGCGAACTCATCGCGATCGTCGGCCCGTCCGGCTCCGGGAAGTCGACCCTGCTCAACGTCATGGGCACCCTCGACCGGCCGACCAGCGGCCGGGTGGAGCTCGGTGGTCGCGACGTCACCGCCCTGTCCGACCGGCAGCTCTCCGCCGTACGCAGCCGGTGGCTCGGCTTCATCTTCCAGCAGTTCCACCTCGCCGACGGGCTCACCGCCGCGGAGAACGTGGCCACCGGTCTGATCTACGCCGGCGTCACCCGGCGGGAGCGGCGCCGGCTCGCCGTGGCGGCGCTGGAGCGAGTCGGGCTCGGACACCGGGTCGAACATCGGCCCCACGAACTGTCCGGCGGGGAACGGCAGCGCGTCGCGATCGCCCGGGCTCTCGCCAACGGCCCCGCTCTCGTCCTGGCCGACGAACCGACGGGCGCCCTGGACACCGTCACCGGGCAGGCGGTGCTGGCGTTGCTGCGCCGGCTGAACGAGGAGGGCACCACCATCGCCGTCATCACTCACGACCGTGACATCGCCGCGAGCCTGCCCCGCCGGATCGAACTGCGCGACGGTCGGGTCGTCTCCGACAGCCGGCTCACCGGGGCTGGCGCCGCGAGTCTCGACGAAACGGTCAGGATGCCGAGATGAGCGCTACGACATACCGGACGGTCGATGTGCGGCCGGTGCGGCTGCGCCCGCTGGAGCTGGTGAGCCTCGGGCTGCTCGGCATCCGTACCCGCCCGATGCGCGCGGTGTTGTCCGCGCTCGGCATCGCGCTCGGCATCGCCACGCTGGTCGTCGTCACGGGAATTCCGGCCGCGAGCCAGCGCGCGCTCGATGCTGAGCTGGAAAGGCTGGGCCCGAACCTGCTGGAGGTGAGTGCGACCGCCGCCGATGCCGAGGACGCCTCATTCCCCCCGGAAGCGGTCAGCATGGCGGCCCGGATCAGGCCGGTGGAAGCCGCCGCAGGCGTCGCCAACACCCACAGCACCGTCTCGCGCAACGACCGCAACGGCGACGCCGACTATTCCGGCGTCGCCGTGCTCGCGAGCACCGACAATCTCCTCGACGCCGTCAACGCCGGACTGAGCTCCGGCCGGTTCCTCGACCCCGCCATGGACAAGCAGCCCACCGTGGTCCTCGGCTCGGTCGCCGCGACCCGGCTCGGCATCACCCGCATCGACCGCGGCGCGCCGTCCCCGCTGGTCTATATAGGACGTCACTGGTTCGCCGTCATCGGCGTCCTCAACCCGACGCCGCTGACCCCCGAACTGGATCGGGCCGCGTTCGTCGGCTGGGACGCCGCGCGGGCGAAGCTCGCCTTCGACGGCCGGTCCACCGTCGTCTACGTCCGCGCGCAAGAGTCGGAGATCGACGCCGTACGCGACGTGCTGCCCGCCACGCTGAACCCCCAGTTGCCCGGCCGAGCCCAGGTCAGCCGCCCCTCGGACGCGCTGGCCGCCAAACGCGCCACCCACCAGGTGTTCTCCTCGCTGCTGCTGGGTCTGGCCGCGATCGCCCTGCTGGTCGGCGGCGTCGGAGTCGCGAACACCATGATCGTCTCGGTCCTGGAGCGGCGCCGTGACATCGGCCTGCGCCGCGCCCTCGGCGCCAACCGGGGACAGATCCGTGGTCAGTTCCTCACCGAGTCCGTCGCCCTGTCCGGGCTCGGCGGGGTGGCCGGGACGCTACTGGGTGCCGCGGCGACGGCCGGCTACGCCCTCTACCAGGGGTGGCCGATCGTCGTTCCGCTTCCCACCATGGCGGCGGGCCTCGGCGGGGCGCTCGTGGTCGGCGCGGTCGCCGGGGTCTACCCGGCAGTCCGCGCGGCCCGTCTCACCCCCACCCAAGCCCTCGCGACGACCTAGACGCTGTGCGTCCGGAACGAGAACAGCACCTACCTCGACGTGGTGCGCGCCCGCGCCGTGACGGCCGCCTGGCTCTACGGCAGCCACCCGGTGCCCGGCCCCACCCTCGGGGCGGCCGAGCTAACCGTCCGCGACACGATGTGGACGACCCTCATCGCCTTGCCGGCCGGTGAGCAGGAACGCCGTGTCGCCGGCCCTGCTCAGCGGCGAGGGTGTACAGCCGGACACTTCGGTTGAACCTTCATACCCGATCGTCCAGGCGGTCCGGGCAACGGCCGGCTGACCACTGTTGACTGTCGGCATGCACACCGATCCATCGACCGTCGTCGACCTGGACGGGCCGCGCGGCCTGCCTGGACTGGGCAACCTGCTCGGTTTCGCCCGGGGCGGCACGCCGCACCGGGCGCTGTACCGATGGCACGAGCGGTACGGCCCGACGTACCGGATGCGCCTGCCCGGGGTGACGGCCGTCGTCACGTCCGCGCCGGCGATCATCCGGACGGTGCTGCGGGACCGGCCGGAAATGTTCCGCCGGGGTCAGTTCGTGTCCGACCTGATCGACGAGCTCGGCGGCTACGGCCTGTTCAGCGCCGAGGGCGAGGACTGGCGACGGTTGCGCCGGGTAGCCACCCGTGGCCTGTCCACCCGCTACCTGCGGCAGTCGTTCGGGACGATCCTGCGGTCGGCCGGGCGGCTGACGGACCGGTGGGGCGCCGCTGCCGCTCGCGGCGAACGGATCGATGTCCTCGAGGACCTGACCCGCTACACGCTCGAGGTGGCCGTCGGTGTCACCATGAATCACGACCTCGGCGCCTCCGGCGGAGCCGATGGCGACCTGCGCCTGCCGCTGGTGTTCGAGACACTGCGGCGCCGGTTGAACAGCCCGGTGCCGTACTGGCGGTACGTACGGCTGCCGGCCGACCGCCGGGCCGACGCGGCCATCGCCCAGGCCCGCGCCCTGATCCTGGACCGCTACGCCGAGGCCAGGGACCTGATGGCGGCCGGCGGTGAACCCCACGACTACCTCACCGCCCTCGCCAAGGCCGACGGCGACGGCGAGGACCCGCTCGGCGAGGACGACGTGGTGGGCAGCGTGCTCACCATGATCGTGGCCGGTGAGGAACCCACCGCGGCCGCCGCCGCGTGGGCGCTTCACTACCTTGCTACCCATCCCGAGGCGCAGCAGCGGGTACGTGCCGAAACCGCCGCGGTGTTCGGACCCGACGGCGCCCCCGGCGACTTCTCGATGCTGGCCCGCCTGCCCTTCGCCGAGGCGGTGGTGCATGAGGCGATTCGGCTGCGGCCGCCGTCGCCGTTCGTCATCATGCAACCGCTGGCCGACACCACGGTCGGCGACGGCGACACGCGGTTGCATCTCGAGCGCGGCACCCCGATCTTCGTGCTGCAGACGTACGGCTCGGCCACCGACGCCGCCCGGTACCCTGAACCCGGCGCCTTCCGTCCGCAGCGGTGGCTCGCCCCGAATCCCGAGGCAGAGTCGAACGCCCAGCCGTATGTGCCGTTCGGCAGCGGTCCCCGCTTCTGCCCGGGCCGCCAGCTCGGGCTCCTGGAGGCGACCTTGATCGTGGCGATGACCTGCCACGCGTACACCATCGAGCCCGACTCGTCCGCCGGACCGGTGGGTGAACGCGAGACGTTCGCACTGTTGCCCACCAACCTGGGTGTCCGCCTGCGCCCGGCCCCGCGGGAACCAGCCTCAGCGGGCCCGCTCCCTTCCGGGCCGGCCGCAGGCCCGAGCCCCGACGGGAATCCGTTGTAGAGCCTGCGGTTCGGCACCGGACGCGAGTAAGTCTCGGCGAGCCCGAGCGGGGTACGGACAGAACCTCCCAGCATCAAGGTCCGCGGACGTACCGTCGAACGCATGGACCACCGCAGCGAGACCCGCGACTTCCTCACCACCCGCCGCGCCCGGATCACCCCGGAGCAGGCCGGGCTGCCGTTCTACGGCGGGAACCGTCGCGTCGCCGGGCTGCGCCGCGAGGAAGTCGCCATGCTCGCCGGGGTCAGCGTCGACTACTACACGCGTCTCGAACGCGGCAACCTCGCCGGCGTCTCCGAGAGCGTGCTGGACTCGCTGGCCCGGGCCCTGCGCCTGGACGAGGCCGAACGCGAGCACCTGTACGACCTGGCCCGGCTGGCCTGCTGGCCAGCTGGGCCGCCCCGGCCGCGGACACGCGGCAGGCCCCCGACCGCGCCTGACCTGCGGCGGTTCCTCATCCCCTCGGCCGCGCTCCCGACGCCGGTGCCGCGCGGTCCTCGACCGGCCGGCCGACAAGTGGTCGGCGCCCGGCGGGTCGAGCGGAACATCGACGCGCTCAGTCCTCCGCGACCCGGAGGACCAGCTTGCCCCGGGTGCGCCCGGTCTCGCCGCGCCGGTGTGCCTCGGCCGTGTCGGCCAGCGGGAACACCTCGTCGACCTCGGCGGCCACCGCGCCCGCGTCGATCAGGGCCGCGATGGTGGTCAGGGCCGCGCCGTCGGGCTCGACCAGGATGCCGGTGGCGCGCTTACCGGCCTGCTGCGCGGCCGTCGCGAGCTCGGCCGAGACCCCGCTGGGTACGGCGATGACGAGCCCCCCGGGCCGCAGAGTTCGCAGCGACCGTACGCCGGTCTCCCCGCCCACCAGATCGAGCACGACGTCGACATCCTCGGCCACGTCTTCGAACCGGGTGGCGTGGTAGTCGATCATCTCGTCGGCGCCGAGGCTCGCGAGCCACTCGTGCCGGCGCGCGTCTTCCAGTCGACCGGGTTGATCCCCGCCGCGGTCACGCGCACCAGCACCTCGGTGGGCAACGGCTCCGGCCGCGGCGCCCGTTCCACGGTCAGCACCTCGGGTCCACCGAACTCGCGCTGGGTGACGGCCCGCATGGTGTTGTCGGCCATTGCTCCTCCTCGGCTCAGGTGCGGTCGACGTCAAAAAACCTTTACCCGGTTACCCGCAAGGCCCCCGGCTCACCTCAACGATGCTCCTCAGGCTTTCCTGCTGCCGAGAAAGCCGACCAGCGCCTCGTTCACGATCTCCGACGCCTCGAGCTGTGGCCAGTGACCCACACCCGCTATCGGCAGGAACCCCTTGAGGTTCGGCACGGTCCTGGCGACATCCTCCTCCTTGAACGCTCGCATCTTTACTGTGCCGTCCGCTGTGCCGAACGCGAAGAAGGCGGGCTGTTGGATTGTCGCCCCGGCGAAGGCTTTTGCCTCGTCGAAGTAGGGCTGCATGGCGCGGTAGATGTTGAGCGGGCCGTGGAAGCCGTCGCGTTCGAAGCCGGCGATCGCCGCCTCGACGTCCTCCCGGTTGGCGAAGGGCGGAATGCCGATCGGCGACGGCCGGTTGAGGCTCTTCTTCGGGTCCATCGGATCCCATGCCTCGGAAGCATCGGGCAGGCCCGATGTCCAGTAGAGCATGCCGGGCAGGGTCGTGGCGGCGTCCGCCCACTCCCTGTCGGCCTCCGGCCGCATCTGCCTGAACATGTAGAAGTCGTCCTCCTTGCCAGCGGACTTCAGCCGCTCGAGCATGCTGGGACCACCCGGTAGCACCGGCGGGACGCTGAGACAGAAGACCGCGTCGAACAGATCCGGCCGCATCATCGCCGCGCTCCAGCTCACCGTCGCCCCGAAGTCGTGCCCGACCAGGGTGGCGCGCTCGATCCCGAGTTCCGCGAGAACGCCGACGAGGTCCCCGACGTGGTAGAAGACCGTGTAGAGCGCGGGATCCTCGGGCTTGGATGTGCCGCCGTAGCCTCGCGTATCAAGCGATATCGCGCGGTAACCCGCGGCCGCGACCGCTGACATCTGCCGGCGCCAGCCCCGCCAACCGTCGGGGAAGCCGTGCACGAACAGCACTGCGGGGCCTTCGCCTTCCTCGACGACGTTCAGCGTGATGCCGTTGGACGCGATGTGCGCCTGCTTCATGGAGGTGCTCCGATCTGTAGCGGTGACTACAGAAGGACGCTACCAGAGATCTGTATTCGGTGTTATAGAATCGGCGCATGGCAGCGTTGGGGCGACCACGTGGATTCGACCGCACCGTCGCACTCGAGGATGCGCTGCAGGCGTTCTGGGAGCAGGGGTTCGAGTCGACCTCGATCGCCGATCTGACCCGCCGCCTGGGCATCAGACCGCCGAGCCTGTACGCGGCATTCGGCGACAAACGCGCCCTGTTTCTCGAGGTTCTGGACCTCTACTACGACCGCTTCGTCCGGTTCCTCGACCTGACGCTCGAGGCGCCGGGTGCCAGGCGGGACGCGATCGCCGCGATGCTGCTGGGCATCGCGCGGTTCTACTCGACGCCGGGACTGCCGAAGGGCTGCATGGTGAACACCATGGCGGTGCCGACCGGGGAACCTACGCTGCTCGCACGGCTCGCCGAGTTGCGGTCATCGGTGCAGGAACGCCTGCGACGCGAGATGCGCGCGGCGGCCGACGCCGGTGAGCTGCCACGAGACATGGACCCGGATGCGCTGGCCGCGGTGATCTGGACCACCGTGCTGGGCATGTCCATGCGGTCCCGCGACGGCGCCGACCGGAACGAGCTCGAGGCGACCGCGCGGTCGATCATGACGATCTGGCCCCCGCCTGATGACTGCTGACTCCGCCAGGAGCGGCCGCGACCAGGGCGGCGAGCCGGGGCCGCTCATGTCGTGGTTGCCGAGGTGGTGGAGCACCGGTCCGGGAAGGTCGAGCAGGTCGCGGGCCGGCTCGTAGTCAGCGGATCAGCAGCCACAGAAGACCGCCGAAGCAACTGACGAGCATCAGGGCCGCGGCCAGGAAGAGCTGGCCGCAGCCTCGGTAGTCGGACTCGCCCCACTCGCTCATGACGTGAGGCCGGCCGCCACGGCGTTGTCCCACTGGTCGTCGACGTGGACCACGTGGTGGCCGGCGCGCAGCAGCAGGCTGGCGCCCGCGGCGGCCCAGGTAGGCCGCGCCGGTGACCCGGGCCAGGGCCAGACCGCCGGACACGTAGTCGTTGTGCAGGTGGGTCTCGGCGACGTGGGTGATGCGTACGCCCAGCCGGCCCGCGGCCGCGAGCACCCGGTCGATGTCGCGCTGGGGGTCGATCACGACCGCGACGTCACCGTGATGCAGCAGGTACGTCCGGTCGCCCAGGGACGAGGTCTCCACCACGGTCACGTTCATGAGGCCGCCGTGGGTTCGGGCTGCGCGATGCCCGCGAACGGCACGGACGTCAGGGTCTCGGTTCTGTCCGGATGGCGCCAGAGACCGCGGCGGGTCAGTTCGGGGAGCACACCCTCGCCGAACCAGTACGCCTCCTCGAGATGCGGGTAGCCGGAGAGGATGAACTCGTCGATGCCGAGCGCCGCGTACTCCTTAATCCGGTCGGCGACCTCGGTGTGGCTGCCGACCAGGGCGGTTCCCGCGCCGCCGCGGACCAGGCCGACGCCGGCCCACAGGTTCGGCGAGACCAGCAGGCCGTCGCGGGAGCCGCCGTGCAGGGCGAGCATGCGCTGTTGCCCGACCGACTCGCTGCGGCGCAGCCCGGCCTGCACCGCCGCGATCGCGTCCGGCGAGATGCCCTGGAGCAGGCGGTCGGCCTCGGCCCAGGCCTGCTCGGCGGTGTCCCGGGTGATCACGTGCAGGCGGATGCCGAAGCGCAGGTGGTCGCCGCCGAGGCCGCGGATCCAGGCCAGCTTCTCGGCCACCTGGGCCGGTGGTTCTCCCCACGTCAGATAAACGCCCGCATGATTCACGGCCACCGGGCCGGCGGCCGCCGAGGAACCGCCGAAGTAGATGGAAGGGATCGGGTCGGGTAGGCGGCTGAGCCGGGCGCCCTCGACGTGCAGGTGTTTGCCCTCGTGGGTGACGGTCTGGCCCTGCCACAGGGCCCGGATGATGCTGAGGAACTCGTCGGTGCGGGCGTACCGCTCGTCCTTGCTGAGGAAGTCGCCGTACGAGCGCTGCTCGGCCGCCTCGCCCCCGGTGACCACGTTGAGCAGGAGCCGCCCGCCGGACAGCCGCTGGAAGGTGGACGCCATCTGGGCGGCCAGGGTCGGCGAGATCAGGCCGGGGCGGAAGGCGACCAGGAACTTCAGGCGCTCGGTGACCTCGGTCAGCATGGCCGTGGCCAGCCACGCGTCCTCGCACCAGGCCCCGGTCGGCGTGAGCGCCCCGGTGAAGCCGAGCTGCTCGGCGCTGCGGGCGATCTGGCCGAGGTAACCGACGGTCAGCGGCCGGACGCCGCCGGCCGAACCGACCGGCGTGCCGTGGCCGCCGCCGACGATGTCCCGGCTGTCGCCGTTGGTCGGGAGAAACCAGTGGAAGTCCATACCTCACCCTACCCACAATCCCTATCTACTCGATAGGGTTAGTCAATGCTGACCGTACGGAATCGGCGCGGCCGCCCTGGCCGCCGCCTGCCGGGCCCTCGCCGGCGCCGACCGCAGCGGCGAGAACGCCCTGGTCAGCCTGTTCCGGTCGGCGCTGGCCGGGCTGCACCGGGTCGAGGAGCGTGGACCGCCTGATCAGCTGCCTGGCCTCACTCGGCTGAGATGGCGATGCCCAGCGCGCCGGCGAGAGCGCGGGACAACGCCGGCAGGTCGTCCGGGTGCACGATCGCGCCGGCCCAGCTCGTGATGCCGCCGACCCCGTCCAGCTCACAGTGCCGGAACCGGCAACCCGCCATCCGCGCCTGGTCGAACTGGGCCCCCGACAGGTCACAGTCGACGAAGGTCGCGCCGCGCAGGTCGGCCTGGCCGAAGTCGGCCCTGGACAGGTTGCACGTCTCGAAGGTCACCGCGGCGAAGCGGGTGAACCGCCAGTTGGCCAGGTCGATCTTGCAGTCGGTGAAGGTCGCGTCGATGACCACGCCGTCGTTCCAGGCCAGCCCGGTCAGTCGGGCGCCGGTCACCCGCACCCGCTCCATCGCGCTGCGTTTCGCCCGCAGGTTCGACAGGTCGGACGTCTCGACCAGGCAGTCGGCCATCCGCAACCGGTCGAGCTCCGACCCGGCGAGGCGCGCCTTGCGGAACCGGCACTGGAGGAACTCGACCCCCTCGGCCCGCACGCCGGAGAGGTCGCTCTCGTCGTAGGCGACCTGCTTGACCGTCTGCTCGTCGGCGAGATCGAGCTGGACGCCCTCGGCGAGCCGGAGATCGGCGGGCGCCTGGGGCCGTTTCGGCGGCCCCGGGCGTGGGGTACGGCGATTCACGCCGCCAGGTTAGCCGGTGGGACCCTTCGGGATGTCGCCGCGGAGGGTGATCCGGTGCATGACCCGGCGCTCGGTGCCGTAGTCGCGGTTGGCGTAGTGGGACGTGCTGCGGTTGTCCCACAGGGCCACGTCGCCGAGGCGCCAGCGGTGCCGGACGATGTGCTCGGGCTTGGTCAGGTGGGCGTAGAGCAGGTCGAGGATGGCGCGGCTCTCGAACTCGGACACACCGACGATGTGCGACGTGAAGCCCGGGTTGACGAAGATGCCCTTGCGGCCGGTCTCGGGATGCACCCGCACCACCGGATGCTCGACCGGGTCGAGCTTGGTGACGATCTCGCCGTCCCACTCGTTGCCCTGGCCGCCGCGGCGCTGGGCCAGGTAGTAGCCGAACTCGCGGGTGCCGTCGTGCACGGCGGTGAGCTGGTCGGCCAGCCGCCGCACGGGCGCGGCCAGCGAGTCGTAGGCCAGCTGGGAGTCGGCCCAGTTGGTGTCGCCGCCGGTCGGCGGGAGGATCACCGAGCGCAGGATCGAGCCGAGCGGCGGCCGCTTCATGAACGTGACGTCGGTGTGCCACACGTCGGCGAAGCCGTTGTCGGTGCTGTCCAGGGCGTACACCTCGGGGTGGGCCGCGTCGACGCCGCCGACCACCGGGTGCGAGGCGGTCAGCTCGCCGATCCGCCGGCCCAGGTCGACCTGGGCGTCGTCGTCCAGCTTCTGGTCGCGCAGGAACAGCACCTTGCGGTCGACCAGGGCGGCCCGCAGCGCCTTGACGTCGTCGTCGGACGCGGTCAGCAGGTCGAGCCCGTGGACGATCGCACCGAAGTGCGGGCTCAGCGGTTCGAGGTCGCTCATACCGAGGTTCCTTCCAGACGGGCGGCGGCACGCACGGCGTGGCCGATCTCGGATCGCAGGGCGGCATAGGCCGGCAGGCCGCGCAGTTCGTCCGGGGCGATCCCGCTGCGGGGCAGCTCGATCGGCAGGTCGAGGACGACCCGGCCGGGCCGGGCGCTGAGCACCACGACCCGGCTGCCCAGGAACACCGCCTCGTCCACGCTGTGGGTGACGAAGACGGACGTCCGGCCGGTGGCCCCGCTGACGTTGCGCAGATCTTCCTGGAGACGCTCGCGGGTGAGCGCGTCCAGCGCCGCGAACGGCTCGTCCAGCAGGAGCAGCGGGTTCTCCACCGCGATGGCCCGGGCGATCGCCACCCGCTGCTGCTGCCCGCCGGAGATCTCCCAGACCCGCCGGTGGGCCACGTCGTGCAGGCCGACCCTGGTCAACAGCTCGTCGACCTGGGAACTCCCGGAGGAGAGGCCGGCGTAGCGCAACGCCAGGGCGACGTTGCCGCCCACGGTCTTCCAGGGGAACAGCCGCGGCTGCTGGAACACGATCCCGGCCCCCCGCCCGGGCACCGGCGGCTTCCCGGCCGTCACCACGGTTCCCCGGGTCGGCTGCTCGAAGCCGGCGATCAGCCGCAGCAGCGTGCTCTTGCCGCAGCCCGACGCCCCGACCAGGACCAGGAACTCGCCCTCGGGCACGGTCAGGTCGACCGGGCCGACCGCGGTGACGTCGCCGTAGGAGTGCTCGACGCCGGTGATCGCGACGGCCGGGTCAGCCGAGGACATCGGGCAGCCCCTTCACGTACACGGCCTTCTGGACGGTTTCGAGCGTCGGCACCGCGTCGATCTTCTGCTGGTCCTTGAGGAACTGGGCCGCGCTGACCAGGTTGTCGGCCAGCTTGCCGACCTTGGCGTCGGTGCCCAGCCACTCGGCGCTCGCCAGGTAGGCCGGCTTGAGGTAGACGCCCTGGCTGAGCTGCTTCTGCGCCTCCTCGGGGCTGAGGTTGAGCTCGGCCCCGATCGACTTCGACGCGGCCGCCGGGTCACTCCCGATCAGGTTCAGCGCCTGCGCCTCGGCCTTGCGCCACGCGTCCACCGCCTCCGGGTGGGCCTGGATGAACGCGGTCGACACCACGCCCAGGTCGAGCGTCGGCTTGCCCGCGGTGGCGAGCTGGCGGCTGCTGATCAGGACCTTGCCGGTCTTCTTGAGCTCGTCCAGGGACGGCAGCCACGAGTACGCCGCGTCGATGTCGCCCCGGGTCCAGGCGGCCAGGATGTCCTGCGGCTCCAGGTCGACGATCGTGAGCTCGGACTCCTTGACCCCGGCCTGGTCGAGCGCGGCGAGCAGGCTGTAGTGCGAGGTCGAGGCGAACGGCGTGGCCACCTTCTTGCCGCGCAGCCCGGCGACGTCGGTGACGCCGCTGCCGTTGCGGGCGACCAGCGCCTCGTTGTCGCCCGCAACGTCGAGGACGAAGGCCACCTGGTACGGGATGTTCAACGGGGCGGACAGCCCGCGGGCGACCGGGCTGGACCCGATCGCGGCGATGTCCACGCTGCCGGCCACGAACGCCGTGTTGATGCTGGCCCCGGAGTCGAACTTGGTCCAGGTGATCTTGTAATCGGGCAGTGCCTTCTCGAGCAGCCCCTGGTTCTTCACGACCAGGTCACCGCTGGGGAAGGCCTGGTAGGCGATCCGGATGGTCTTCGCGTCGGCGGCCGGGCCGCCACTGGCGGCGCCGTTGCCGCAGGCGGCCAGGAACAGGACCGTCAGAAGAGCGAGGGCTTTACGCACGGGAGGTTCCGTTTCTATGCACGGCCCCGCCACGGGATCAGCCGGTTCTCGGCCGTCCGCAGCAGGGCGTCGATCAGCAGGCCGGAGAGGCCGATGGCGAAGAGGCCGAGGACGACCACGTCGGTCTGTGAGTAACGCTGGGCGTCGCGGACCATGCCGCCGATGCCGGGGATGCCGTTGATGGTCTCGGCCGCGACCACCGACGAGTACGCGATGCCGACCGCCAGCCGGATGCCGGTGAAGATCTCGGGCAGGGCGCTGGGCAGCACCACGTCCCGGATCACCTGCCCCCGGCCGGCGCCCAGCGCCCGGGCCGCCTCGACCAGGCCGGTCGGCGCCGAGTAGACCGCCGAGGCGGTCGCCACCGCCACCGGCGGCATGGCGGCGATCGCCAGCAGCCACAGCTTGGGCGTCTCGTCGATGCCGAACCAGATGATGAAGAGGCTGAAGTACGCCAGCGGCGGCAGCGCCCGGACGAAGGTGACCACCGGCTCGGCGACCACCCGGATCCAGCTGACCGTGCCCATCACCACCCCGGCGACCAGGCCGGCCCCGACGCCGACGACCGAGCCGATCAGGATCCGGCGCAGGCTGACCCCGAGGTGCTCGATCAGCAGGTGACCGCTGTAGCCGCGGACGCCGTCATGGACGGTCGAGGTCTCGATCAGCTGGTGCCAGACGGCCGCGGGCGCCGGGATGAACGTCGGGTTCCGCATGACCCGCGCGGTGATCTCCCACAGGGCATAGAGGACGGCCAGCGACAGCAGTCGCAACAGCACGCGGCGTCGCCGGCCACCGCGCGGGGCCAGGGCGCCGGGTCGGGGCCCGGTGTCGGCCGGCGCGGGCGCCGTGAGGGTGGTGGTCACCCCCAATTCCTATGTTGCCGATGGACTTAATGGCAATGGGCTACACAGGTCTGTAACACATGTCAGCGCGAGCTGACCTCGACCGAGCCGCCGGTGACCCGGGTCCGCAGCAACGGCTGGTCGTTCGCGGCCGGCCCGTGCACCACCTTGCCGTCGATCAGCCGGAACGTGCTGCCGTGCCACGGGCAGACCACGCAGGCGTCGCGGGCCTGGCCACGCACCTCGCCGTCGCCCAGCGGACCGGTCTCGTGGCTGCACCGCTCGATCATCGCGGTGACCCGGTCGCCCAGCCGGTAGACGAGCAGGGGCACGTCGGCCACCGTCCGGACCACCGGCTTGCCGTCCGGCAGGTCGGCCAGGGAGCCGATCACGGTCCACTCCTCGGGCACCCGGATGGTCTCCGGCGCGGCCTGGTTGGTGCCGCCGGCCTGCGCGTACGCCAGGTGGCCGCCGAGGTAGGCGCCGAGGCCGGCGGTGGACAGCCCGGCGTACCCGAGGAGTTTGCCCAGCCCCGCACGGCCCCGGAGGCGCGCGACCAGCGACCCGGCGTAGAGCCCGAGCGCGACGCTGTTGACCGCCGCGTGCACCAGTCCGACGCGGCGGCGCTCCGGGCCCATCTGCGACCAGTCCTGCAGCCCGGCCGCCATGGCCGGCGCCGAGCCCGCCAGCCCGGCCGCGATCAGCGTCGTGGCCGCCCGCCCGCTCCCCCGGCCCGGCAGCAGGTCGAGCAGGGCGGCCGACGCGAACGAGCCGATCGGGAACTGCACCAGCACCGGATGCAGCGGATGGCCCAGCCAGGCGCCGTGCAGGAAATCCTTCAGACGCTGCGGCTTCGTCGCGGCCGTGACCGCGCTCTGCAGCTTGTCACCGGGAGCGTCCAGGAACCGGGCTTCTTCCACGCGGCGGAGGATCTGCATGACAACACGCATTCCCCCGATGCGCCGCCCCAATCGTGCCGGGGACTAATGTCGGCTCGTGATCAGATCGGTCCTGGCCGGCGTCACCGCGCTGGCCCTGCTGACCGCCTGCTCCCCGGCCGGTGGCCGGGAGCAGGCCGCGGATGAGGTCGCCGAGCGGCTGTACGCCGCGCTCGGCGCGAGTGACGGCCGCGCCGCCTGTGACCTGCTGGCCCCGGACACCGCGGCGTCGGTCGCGGACGATCAGCCGTGCGCCGAGGCGATCCTGGACGAAGATCTCCCCGATCAGCCGGGCCGGGTCACCCGCACCGCGGTGTACGGCCAGCAGGCGCAGGTCAAGCTCGCCGGCGACACCGTGTTCCTGGCCGCCTTCCCCGGTGGCTGGCGGGTCGTCGCCGCCGGGTGCACCGCGCGCGGCGGTGGCCGGCCCTACGACTGCGAGCTGGAGGGGTGACGCGATGCGGGCGTTGTTCGTGCTGACTCTCGTGGTCGTCGTGGTCGGACTGGTGTACTTCACCGCGCTGGGGGTGCTGCACCGATGAGGCGGCGGCTGCGGGACAACTCGCTCGGGCTGGTCTTCGGCGGCCTGTTCCTGGTCGTGCTCGGTCTGCAGGCGCTGGCCGGGCACGCCGACTTCAACCAGCGGCAGCTCACCGAGGGCCTGCCACCGATCAGCCTGGGCCGTTACGTGACCTCGGCCAGCTTCGGCGCCGACGTGGCCGAGAACTGGCAGTCCGAATACCTCCAGTTCTTCCTCTACGTGGTGCTGACCGTGTTCCTGATCCAGAAGGGGTCGCCCGAGTCCAAGGCGCCCGGCCAGTCCGGCCTCGAGTCGGACAAGGAGCAGAAGATCGGCGCGTACGCCGAGGAGCAGTCGCCGCGCTGGGCCCGCACCGGCGGCTGGCGCACCCGGCTCTACAGCAACTCGCTCGGCTTCGCGATGGGTGTGATCTTCCTGGGCTCGTGGCTGGCCCAGTCGATCGCCGGGGCGGCCGCCTTCAACGAGGAGCGCCTCGGTGACCAGCACGACCCGGTCTCGTGGGCGCGCTACCTGACCGAACCGGACTTCTGGAACCGCACGCTGCAGAACTGGCAGTCCGAGCTGCTCGCGGTCGCCTCCTTCGCCATCCTGGCGATCTACCTGCGCCAGCGCGGCTCTCCCGAGTCGAAGCCGGTCGGCACCCCGCACACCGCTACCGGGATCGAAGGATAGAACGGCGTTTAAGGGGCACGCGCGCGGGCACCCGGCAGTGCGTGGTAGATCTCCGCATCGCCGCAGCCCGGGATGACGACCTCGATCTCGCCGCGGCAGAATATGCCGCCGGCGAGCGTCCGGCCCGTCGCGACGACTTCATCCACTACTGCCTGCCCTTCGCCGACCGGCTCGCGCACCGCTACGCCGGGCGCGGCGAGCCGCTCGACGACCTCGAACAGGTGTCGCGGATGGCGCTGGTCAAGGCCATCGACCGGTACGAGCCGGACCGCGGGTCGTTCACCGCGTACGCCGCCCTCACCATGCACGGCGAGCTCAAGAAGCACTTCCGCGACCGGACCTGGGGCGTGCACGTCACCCGCCGGGTCCAGGATCTCGGCTTGGCCGTCGGCCGGGCCGTCCGCGACCTGACCGGCGAGCTGTTCCGGCCGCCCACCACGGCCGAGATCGCCGACCGGGTCGGTGCGACCGTGGCCGCGGTCGACGAGGCGCTCCTCTCGTCCGCCGGGCACACCACCGCCTCGCTCAACGCCCCGATCCGGGAGGGCGAGGGGGACGAGCTGGGCGACCTGTACGGCGGCGCCGACCCGGATCTCGCGTCGGCCGACGACCGGCTGACGCTGGCCGTCCTCCTCCGTCGCCTGCCCGCCCGCGAGCAGCGCATGCTCGCCCTGCGCTTCCACGGCAACCGCACCCAGCAGGAGATCGCCGCCGAGTTCGGGGTCTCCCAGATGCACGTGTCGCGGCTGCTCGCCCGGGCCCTGACCTGGCTACGGGAGTCGATGCTGAGCGACGCGGCCCCGACCTGGCCGGGTGTCGAGGGGACGGCGTGGGACCTCACGGTCCGGCGGGCCGCCGGGGTGCCGACCGTGCGGGTGCGGGGCGAGGTCGACCGGGACACCGCCGGGTCGCTCCGGACCTGCCTGATCCAGGTCGTCGGCGCGGCCGGGCGGGGCGACACCGTTGTGCTCGACCTGACCGGGGTGCCGCTGATGGACGCGGCCGGCGTGGCGGTGCTGGCCGACGCCGCCCGGGCCGCCGGGATGGCCGGGGTGGACCTGCGGCTCGCCGGCGTGCAGCCGACGGTGCGAGCAGTGCTCGACGCCCTCAGGTCCGCATTGCGCTGAACGGCCGCCGCGGCCCGTTCAGAAGACCAGGCAGAACGGGTGACCGGCCGGGTCGGCGTACACCCGGAATCCTCGGTCGGGGGTGTCGTCGAGCAGCGTCGCGCCCAGGGCGAGCACCCGCTCCTGAGCCGCCTCGACGTCGTCGACCCGGATGTCGAGGTGCAGCTGCTGCGGGTGGTCCGGGTCGGGCCAGCTCGGCGGCACCCACTTCTCGGCGCGCTGGAACGCCAGCTGCCGGGCGCCCGGCTCGACGCCGATCACCACCCAGTCGGGGCTGTCCTCGTTGACCCGCATGCCGAGCACCGCGGCGTAGAAGGCGGCCAGCTCACGAGGGTCGGGGCAATCAATGACGGTCTTCTCCAGCACAGCCATCGTCCGTGCATACCCGGCTCGGGACGGGGTATGTCACCGACATGGCTGGAAAGACGAAGAGCAACGAACTGGACGCGGCCGAACGGAACGCGATGCCGGACAGCACCTTCGCGTTCCCGCGGGTTCGCAAGGAGCCGCTCAACGACGCCCGGCACGTCCGGAACGCCATCGCGCGGTTCGATCAGGTCCGCGACGTGAGTGACGCCGAGCGCGAGGAAGCGTTCCGCCGGATCAAGCGGGCGGCCAAGAAGCACGGCGTCGAGATGACCGAGACGCGCTGGCAGGACCTCGGCAAGCCGAGCGCCGGCTAGTCGGCCGTACGCCGCACGGCCACCACCCCGGCCAGGCCGGCCACCTCGTCGGTCAGGGCGGGGAAGGTGGCCGTGTTCGACAGGTCCACATCGAAGTAGTACGGCAGCGTGGCGACCGCTTCGTCGGGCACCGGCCCGCCGCCGCAGTAGGTCTCCCGGAACCCGGACGAGCTCGGCTCCCAGACCAGCTCGCCCAGGCTGCCGGCGCGGCTGCGGAAGATCGCCGCGTCGATCAGCGCCCGCTCCTGCGGGGTGGACGTGTTGCTCACGAAGATCTTCACGTGGGTGCTGTCCCGGGCCTCGGCCGGCAGCCCGCTGGGTTCGCACGGCGGGACACCGGCCATCCGCAGCCCCCACGGCAGCACGGCGGCGAGCAGCGCGACCAGGGCCACCGCCCCGACGACGCGCGGCCGGCGGGCCAGGAATCGGACGGTCGCGCGGACGGCCGGTTCGCGGGTCAGCGCGTACAGCAGGATCGCGCCGCAGATGATCGCGGCCAGGACGGCCGGGCCGAGCCCGAAGTAGTAGAAGCCGCCCCACCAGGGACCGTCCATCGGGGTCTCCTGACCGGGGGTCAGGGTGCTCGGCAGCATCAGGGCCACCGAGACCAGGGCGCCGACGGTGAGCGGGCCCCGGGCGGCGGGCCGGGCCCGGCGGTAGACCCACATGGTCAGCAGCAGGACGATCGCCGCGCCGCCGATCGCGCCGCCCCAGGCCGCCGCGGGCATCCACGACGGTTCCTGGCGCCACAGGTCGAAGGCGGCGGCGCCGGTCGAGTCGTACGCCGGGCGCCCGGTCCAGAAGTGGTCGGAGAAGCTCAGGACCAGGCCGGGGCGGGTGGCCCAGAACGTGGCGTCGTACGCGTTGCCGCCGTCGACCAGGGCCTCGGGGGTGGCCACGTCGTAGTCGTGCACCGTCCAGCCCGCCGCGGTGAGCCGCTGCCGGACGCCGGCGCTGTACGCCGCCACGTCCTGGGTCGCGGTGGTGTGCTTGACCCAGTAGCCGACCGAGCCGTAGCGGATGCCCTCACCGTCGCCGTACGGCTCGATGATCTTCGCGTTCCCGCCCCCGTAGACCTGAAGCCCCGGGAACGCCGTCTCCTTGAGCCGCCCGGCCGCCGCCCCGGAGGGCAGGTCAGGGGCGAACTCCCAGGCCAGGCGGCTGCCGGCGAAGGCGCCGACCCACGCCCCCGCCAGCATCACCAGCATCGCGACCACGATGATACGCAACCGTTTCGTCATCAGGTCGAAGACGATAACTCATCCTTGCAATTGCTCTCCGTCGGTGGCGCCGCCCGGCTCGGCCATCTTCCGGTGCATGGCCGCCTTGGCGCTGTCCGGCATCACCTTGGACGCCGTACCCTGCACCTTGGTCTTCACCGAGCCCGCGACCACCTTCTCCTTGCCCTTCCGCATCGCCTCGAAGCCCTGCTTGGCGACCAGCGCCGGGTCGTCCTTCGAGCCGGCGCCGACCGGGGTGTCGTCCATCTCGGCGCGGTGGAAGAAGTTGGTGTCGGTCGGCCCGGGCATCAGCGCGGTCACCGAGACGTCGGTGTCCCGCAGCTCGTCCCGCAACGCCTCGGCGAACGACTGCACGAACGACTTGGACGCGTTGTAGACCGCCTGGTAGGTGCCCGGCATCATGGACGCGATCGACGACGTGAACAGCACCTGGCCGCCGTGCTCCAGCATCTCCGGGAGCAGGCGCTTGGCCAGGTGGACGGTCGACGTCACGTTCACGTCGATGATGTTGATCTCTTCGATCAGGTCGGTCTCGCGGACGAAGTCGCCGCCGAGGCCGCGACCGGCGTTGAGCGCCAGGGCGTCCAGCCGCCGCCCGGTGCCGATCACCGCGCGATAGACCTCCTCACAACCCTCGTAGGTGGCCAGGTCGGCCTGCACGGCGGTCGCGCCCAGCTCGGCCGCCTTCTCGTGGATTCCCGCGTCCTCGGCCACGACGAGCAGGTCGTAGTCGTGCTGGGCGAACTGCTTGGCCAGCTCGTACCCGATGCCGCTGGACGCGCCGGTGATCACGGCGAACTCTCGTGTGTCTGGTGTTGTCATGCTGACTGCATCCCCCGCGCGGGCCATGATTAACGCGTCGGCGTCCGGGCATCCGCCAGACATGCGAGCACTCACCTGGCAAGGCACCGGCAAGGTCGCCGTCGAAACCGTCCCCGACCCGAAGATCCAGGAGCCGACCGACGCGGTCGTACGCATCACCTCCACGGCGATCTGCGGGTCCGACCTGCACCTGTACGACGTGCTCGGGATGTACCTGGACAAGGGTGATGTCCTCGGGCACGAGCCGATGGGCATCGTCGAGGAGGTCGGCGCCGGGGTCACCCACATCAAGCCCGGCGACCGGGTGGTGATCCCGTTCAACATCTCCTGCGGGCACTGCTGGATGTGCTCCCGCGGCTTCTACGCCCAGTGCGAGACCACCCAGGTCAAGGACCAGCACAAGGGCGCCTCGCTGTTCGGCTACACCAAGCTGTACGGGCAGGTGCCCGGCGGCCAGGCCGAGTACCTGCGGGTTCCGCAGGCGCAGTTCGGCCCGATCAAGGTGCCGGACGGGCACCCGGACGAGCGCTACCTGTTCCTCTCCGACGTGCTGACCACCTCGTGGCAGGCGGTCAAGTTCGCCGACGTCCAGCCGGGCGACACCGTGCTGGTCACCGGGCTCGGCCCGATCGGCCAGATGTGCGCCCGCATCGCCCGCCACCTGGGCGCCGGGCGGGTCATCGCGGTGGACAACGTCCGCGAGCGGATCACCATGGCCGAAAGGCACGGCATCGAGGTGCTGAACTTCGACTCGATCGACGACATCCCGGCCGCCGTGCTCGACCTCACCCACGGGCGCGGCGCCGACGGCGTGATCGAGGCGGTCGGCATGGAGGCGCACGGCACGCCGTTCCAGTCGGCCGCGATGAAGGCGGCCGGCCTGCTGCCGGACCCGCTGGCGCGCAAGGCCACCGAGACGTTCGGCGTCGACCGGATGGCCGCGCTGCGGACCGCTTTCGCGAGCGTACGGCGGGCCGGCACGATCTCGATCATCGGCGTCTACGGCGGTGAGGCCGACCCGTTCCCGATGATGGACCTGTTCGACAAGGGCGTGACCATGCGGATGGGTCAGGCCCACGTGAAGCGCTGGGTCGACGACATCATGCCGCTGCTGACCGGCGACGACGACCCGCTGGGCGTGGACGACCTGGTCACCCACCGGCTGCCGCTGGACGAGGCGCCGCACGCGTACGACATCTTCAAGAACAAGCAGGACGGCTGCATCAAGGTCGTGCTCAAGCCGTGACGGCGAGCGTCGCCCAGACCACCTTGCCGCCCTCGGTGGGCAGCCAGCCCCAGCTGTGCGCCATGGCCTGAATCAGCAGCAGACCACGGCCGCGCACGGCACGCGGGTCGTCCGACGGCACCGGCGGCTCGGACGAGCCGTCCTCGACGGCCATCATCAGGAAGTTCGGACGCAGGGTCAGACGCAACGTCGCCATCGTGTTCGCATGATCGGCGACGTTGCTGACCATCTCGTCCACGATCAGGCTGGCCGGGCCGACCAGGCCGGGCAGCTCCCAGCGGAGGCAGGCCTCAGTGGCGAGGCCGCGCGCCTCCCGCACCGCGCCCGCGATCGGCAGCAGCTGATCAGAGATCGAGGGCAGGCTGTGCCGATAGTCGTCCACCTGGGCCGCCGCCCTCTCGATGGTCGGGAACACCGGGAGCCGGCGGTACGCCGGCCGGGCCAGCATCGCGCCGACCAGCGCCGCCGGAGCACACAGCAGCACCGGGATGCCGGGCCAGCGGGCGGCCTGCCGGGACACCGCGGCGAGCACCGTCAGCGCCAGCGGTTCCGCCACGGTCAGCTCGGACAACTCCACGAACAGGGCGTGCGGCTGCTCGGCCAGGCACTTGAACAGGCGCAGCCGCAACGAGCCCACGTCGGACATGGTCAGCGAGCCGCTCAGCGCGACCTGAAGACCGGCCTCGTGGTCCGTGACCACGCAGGTGACCGCCATATGTGCCCGCCTTCCCTACCGAGATCGCGTTCCCCGGGTTGTCCCGGTCAAACGCTTCTCGCCTCGGTGGACTCCATCGCGATGATCGCACCGTCCTTGCCCTCCGAGGCGTTGGCCGGTCCCAGCGGAACGCACGACACGCGGACGAGAACCGCGCGGCCGCGCCGGTTGACGGCCTCGATCTGGGCCTCCCCCGGCTCCCCGGCCAGCGCCCCGCGCAGCATCGGCCGCAGCCGCTCGAACGGCAGGCCGATGTCCAGGTTGAGGAAGTGCTGGCCGATCACCTCGTTGGGACGCAGGCCCCAGAGCTCCACGGCCTGCCGGTTCCACGTCCGGATCCGCAGGTCCTGGTCGACCACGGCGACGCCCGCGCGCAGGCTGGTCAGCACGGCATCGAGGAACGCGTTGGTCTCGTCCAGCTGGTCGGTGCTGAACCGGAGCTGGTCATTGATGGTCTGCAGCTCGTCGTTGGTGGACTGGAGCTCCTCGTTGATGGTCTCCAGCTCCTCGTTGGTCGACTGGAGCTCCTCGTTGGTGGTCTCCAGCTCCTCCACGGTCGACTGCAGTTCCTCGTTGGTGGTCTCCAGCTCCTCGTTGGTCGACTGCAGTTCCTCGTACGCGGTCTCGAGCTGCTGGTTGGCGTGCTCCAGGTCGTCCTGGAGGTGCCGCGCGACGGTGACGTCCTGGAAGACCACGTGCACGCCGAGCAGGCTGCCGTCGGCATCGGTGAGGGGGCTGAGCTGCACCTCCAGGTGGGTGATGTCGCCACCCCGGTTCCATTCGACGCCGGTGACACGCACCGTCCGGCGCTCGACCTGGGCCTGCTCGATCGAGCGCCGCAATTCGACCGGGCGGTACGACAGGTCGAGATCGCGGAACGGGCGGCCGACGTCCCGGGTCGAGACGCCGAACACCTTCTCCAGCTGGCGGTTGGTGATCGCGATCAACCCGTCGGCGGTGAGCACCATCTGGGCCAGCGGGTTCACCGCGAACGCCTCGCTCCGCAGCTGATCGAGGTGGGTCATCGGGCCTGGTGGCAGTCGCGGGTAGTCGGCGGGATCGGACCCGGCCGGTGGCGTCGCCCGCGGCGCCCGGCGGAACACCCGGCGCTTGAGGTCGACCGGCGTGAACAACCGGCCGTGGCTGAGCAGCATCTCGGCCTTGCCCAGGAACAGGGCCCCGCCGTCGTTCAGGGCGAAGTGGAACCGGCGGAGGATCTTGGCCTGCGTCTCCGCGTTGAAGTACATCAGCGTGTTACGGCAGGTCAGCAGGTCGATCCGGGAGATCGGCGCGTCCTGCACCAGGTCGTTGCGACCGAAGATCACGCAGCGCCGGATGTCCTTGCGGAACATGAAGCGGTCGCCGGCCGGCTCGAAATAGCGTTTCCGCAGCTCGGCCGGCACCGCCTCGATGTCCCGCGCGGTGTACACGGCCTGCCGCGCGTCGTTGAGCTGCTCCTCGTCGACGTCGGTGGCATAGATCTTGACGCGGTCCCGGAACGCCTCCGGCCCCATCGTCTCGGCCAGCACCATGGCCAGCGTGTAGGCCTCCTCGCCGGACGCGCAGCCGGCACACCAGATCCGGATCACCGCTTCCGGGGGCTTGGCCGCCAGCAGCGGGCCGAGCACCTCGGCCCGCAGGTAGTCCCACGCGTCCAGGTCGCGGAAGAAGCCGGTCACGTTGATCAGGATCGTGTTGAACAGCGCGGTGAACTCGTCCGGGTGAACCTGGAGGTGGTCGAGGTAGTCCGGGTAGCCGGCCACGTCGACCTGGCTGAGCCGCCGATCGACCCGGCGCACCAGGCTGGACCGCTTGTAGCCGGTGAAGTCGAAGCCCCGCACCTCTTTGAGATAGGTCAGCAGCGATTCGAAGCCGGGATCGGTGGGTTCCATGAGGCCTTCCGGTGCGTCAGCGGCGCGATGACGTTAGCGCACGCCGGGCGCCGGATCGGTCAGCGTGCCTGGACCGCCGGTCGGCGGCGCGGGATCGTCCGTCGCGGGCAGCGAGGAGCCCACCTGCGAGATCAGCTGACGGATGGTCTGGCCCGCCGCCTCGGCGTCGGCCGCGATCCGGCGGAACCGGTCGCCGCTGGACCCGTGCCGCCGCTGATCCCGCCCGGCCAGCCGCCGGCTGAGCGCCGACTTCTCCTCCAGGGCACGCAGCGCCATCCAGAGCGCGCCCTCGAGGGCGATCGCCTGCTCGTCCAGCAGGCTCTCCGGCGACCAGGCGTGCCCGACCCGGCAGCGGTACCGAGGCGTCCGGTCGACATCGATCTGGAACAACGCCCCGCCGCACGACGGACAGCCGTAGCCGGACGGCGGCAGGGCCAGCTCGTCGGAGGTGAGCGGGCCCAGCTCCGACATGCTGACCTCGGCGTCCAGCATGGCGTCGGACAGCCGGGCCTGCGTGTTCTCGGGCAGGTCCATGGCGGTGATCCCAGCGATCAGGCCGCCGAGCTTGGCGGCGGACTCGACGTGCTCGGTGTCCACCTCGGCGAGAGCGGCGCGCGGCATCCAGGGGTAGAGGGCGTCGTCCGGGTCCTGGACCACCGCGGTGCCGCCCCGCCCCACGATGCTGGACAGCCCGGCGGCCCCGTCGTCACGGGAGCCGGAGAGCACCACACCGACCGCCCGGGGGCCGACCGCCCGCGCCACCGACCGGAACAGCGGGTCGACCGCGGGCCGATGACCGTTCTCGGCCGGTCCACGGGTCAGCCGGAGGTGGCCGTCCAGCAGCAGCAGGTGGTGGTCGTTGGGGGCCACGTAGATCCGGCCCCCGCGCAGGTGCTCGCCGTCGACGGCGGTCGCCGCGGGCAGCGGGCCACTGCGGCTGAGGATGCCCGGGAGGGCGCTGGGAGCGTCGCGTGGCACATGCAGCACCACCAGCACAGCGCCCGGGTAGTTCGGCGGCAGCCCGCCGACCAGCGCACGCAACGCCTCGACGCCCCCCGCGGAGGCGCCGACCGCGACCACATCTCGATGACCCGCCATCGGTCTGTCATACCCCCGGACCCCGAGATTACGCCTCGTGTCGACCCGTGCCGCATCGATCCGGCCCGGGTAGGGTGAGAGCAGTTCCTCGACCCGGGAGTACGGGATGACACCTCGTCAGCTCTCCCTCGACTCGGTGGGCGAGCCGATCTTCCAGGTTGTCGAGCCGAGTCACGCCGGCCACGACGGTTCCGTCCTCGCCGTGACCGGTGAGCTCGACCGCGACACCGCCGGCCTGCTGCTCGATGCGCTGGTCCGGGCGCCGGGCGCCGGCGGCACGATCGCCCTCGACCTCGCCGGCCTGACATTCATCGACGCCGCCGGCGCCCGTTCCCTGCTCGCCTGCCGGTCCATCGCGGCCGGGCACGGCATGATGCTCACCGTGCGCAACCTGCGCCCCGCCGTCCGCCGGGTGCTCGAGATCCTCGACATCCTGGGCCGTCTCGAAACCCCCTGAGCGCGACCACGCACGCGGCGCGGCCGGGACTCCCCGGCCGCGCCGCTTCGTGTCACGCCGACTCGAACACCGTGAACTGCGTGCCGGCCGCCGTGCCCTCGATGACCGTGCCCTTGTCGTCGGCGCCGGCGTCCACCCGGACGTTGGCCTCGAACTCGGTCCACGCCGAGTCGGTGAGGAACGGGAAGGTCAGCGTGGCCGACGCCCCCGCGGCCAGCGGCTCGGCCTGGCACACCGTCTTGTCCCGCTGCCCGAACACCACCGGGCAGTCGCTCCACAGCGTGTGCTCCGGCGTGCCGGCGCTGCTCGGGAAGCTGATCAGCGGGTACGGGACGGCCCGCTTGGTCAGGTTGGTGATCGTGACGGTGGTGCTGCCCCGCCGGAACCCGTCCTCCTCCACCGGCCCGTACCGCAGGTCGGTGGCGGTGATGTCGAAGGCGCCGGTCAGCTTGGCGAACGACACCCGGTAGCTGGTCCGGCTGACGGTGCCGGCCTCGACGTTCCCGTCCCGGTCGAGACCCTTTTCGATGCGTACGTGAGCCACTCCGCCCGGCGGCCGCTGGTTGGTGCCCCACGGCAGCGTGAGCGTGGTGGTCTCCCCCGCCGCGATCGGCTCCGTGATGCAGACGAGCTCGTTGGAACGCCCGAACATCACCGGGCAGCCGCTCCAGTCGGCGTGCATGGCGTGGTCCCGCCCGTTCACCGGGAACGTCAGGACCGGGAACTCGATCGCCTCCGACGTGGTGTTGGTGAAGGTGACTGTGTTCTGAGCCGACCGCCACCCGTTGAGGTCGGGCTGCCCGTACTTCAGGTCGGTGGCCGAGATCGTGAACGGCCCGTCGGCCGGCGCCGCGACCGCGGCCCCTGCCCCGCTCAGCGCCACGAACGCACCGACCAACGCCGCGACCACGCCGCGGCGAATCCCCCGTGTCATGTTGTGCCTTCCGCTTTCTCCCGCGGACCCCCGTGGTCCACTCCGGACCGAAATGCAACCAGACGCCGTCAAGCCCCGTGGTCGCGGGAGTCAGCAGGCCTTGACCCAGGCGCACTCGACGTCGTCGGCGGGGGCTGACGCGGGCGGCGCGATGCGGGCCGTGGCCGGCGTCGAGGCGCCGGCGTTGGCCAGGGTCACGGCGGCGGCGTCGAGGATGGGTGTGGCGCTCACCAGGGACGTGTTGACCAGCATGGCGAAGACCAGGCGGCGGCCCGAGGCGTCGGTGACGTAGCCGGACAGGGCGTTGACGCCGGTCAGGCTGCCGGTCTTGGCGTGCACGTTGCCGGCCGCGCGGGTGCCGGTCATGCGGCTGCGGAGGGTTCCGCCGACCAGGCGGTCGGGCTGGCCGGCGATCGGCAGGGCGGCGTACCAGGTGGTGAACCACGGGCGGGTCTGTGCGGCCAGCAGGGCGGTGGTGAGCTGGCGGGTGGTCAGCCAGTCGCGGCGGCTCAGGCCGGAGCCCTCCACCGAACGGATCACCGCGGTGTTGACGCCCAGCGCGGACACGGCGCCGTCGATCGCGCGCATGCCGGCCGGCCAGGAGGCCTCGCCGGAGGCCTGCCGGCCCATGGTCTTGACCAGGACCTCGGCGTGGATGTTGTTGGACAGCTTGAGGAACGGGGTCAGCATCTCGCTCAGGGGCATCGACTGGTCGGTCGCCACGATCTTGGCGTCCGCCGGGGTGGCGCCCGTCGTCACGCGGCCGCGGAGTTTGACGCCGTGGCGGGCCAGGGCGTCGCGGAAGACCGAGGTCGCGTACGCCGTGGGGTCCTCGACCGACAGATAGTCCTGGCCGGCCGTGGTCGCGCCGGCCGGGACCGAGCCGGTCACCAGGATCGTGTTGGTGCCGTGCGACCGGACCGCCGACAGGGTGTTGGCGCTGCCGGGCGCGCCGGTGGTCGCCCGGTTGACGACCCGGACGTAATGGTTCGGCGGGACCAGGGTGATCGCGGCCCGCGCGCCGGCCGCCGGGCCGGGGCGGGACTCCACGATGACGGCGCCGCCGTCATAGTCGGTGTCGGGGGCCAGGGTCAGGGCCGAGATCGGGGCGGCGTACGAGTACGGCTCGTCGTCCCAGGCCCAGTCGGTGCCCAGCGGGACGTCGTCGAACCAGGTGTCGTCGGCCACCAGGTCGCCGCGGACCACCCGGACCCCGGAGCGGGCCACCTGGGTGGCCAGGGCGTCGAGGTCGCTCGCCAGCACGGTCGGGTCGCCGGTGCCGCGCAGGTAGAGGTCGCCGTGGTGGGTGAGCACGTCGGTGTGGAAGCGGTGGCCGGGCCCGAGGAGCTCGAGGGCGGCGATCGAGGTGAGGACCTTCTGGTTGGAGGCGGGGATCAGCCGCTGGTTGACGGCCCGTTCGTACAGTGAGGCGCCGGTCGCCGCGTCGCGGACCTCCACACCGGTCGTCGCGCCGGCCAGCCGGGCGTCGGCGAAGACCTGGTCGAGGGCGGCGGTGAGGGCCGGATCGCCGGGGGCGCCGGACACCTGGGACGCCGGGCCGACCGCGCCGACCAGCGCCACGACCGCACTCACGATGAGGATTCGCCTACCCCTGGTGACCATGGGGGTCAGCATAGGGGCAGCCTGGTCAGTTCCGCTGACCCACGGCGTGGAAACGATCCGGTGCGTCGTCGTAGCTGAGCAGGGACCAGCCGGTGCGGGACATCACCGCGGGCAGGACGTCGGCGGCGAGCAGTTCGGACGGATCGAGGGTGCGGCCGTGGCGGGCGGCCAGGGTGGCCCGGCCGGTCGGGTGGAAGAGGATCAGGCGGCCGCCGGGGCGGGTGATCCGGGCCAGTTCGGACAGCGCCTCGTCCTGCTCGGGCAGATGTGTCACCAGGCCCGCGGCGAACAGCGCGTCGGCCGTACCCGTCGCGAACGGCAGTTGACGGGCGTCGCCCTGCACCAGGGTGGCGGCGGAGGCTCGCGCCCGCCCGGCCGCGACCTGGAGCATCTCGGGCGTGTGGTCGACGCCGATGACCGTGCCGGCCGGCCCGACCGCGTCCCGCAACGGCGGCAGCGCCCGGCCGGTGCCGCAGCCGATGTCGATGGCCACGCCGCCGGGCCGGACCGACGAGGACGAGACCGCCGCCGTGTACGCCGGGAGATCGTCGCCGAACTTGGCGTCCCAGCGCGCCGCCCGCACCGCGAAGAACGCCCGTGACTCGGTGCTGTACCAGCGCTCGGCCGGCAGCCGGGCCGGGTCGGCGTGGCTCAGGATCGGCCACGACGGGTCGGACAGGTCGACGACGGCGGCGACGTCGTCCCGGCGGCCGTCCGAGCGCGAGGTACGCGCCCGGACGACCACGTCACCGGACGGCGAGACCTCGATCGAGCGGGCGCGCAGCCGGGCGGCGAGCAGGGCGGCCGCCTCGGCCGGACCGTCCACCGCGATCACGCCGGTCGGTCCCGCCGCGGCGGCCAGGTAGGTCAGCACGGTGTCCCAGCGGCGGTCGCTCATCCGTACAGGATGTCACTGCTCCCGAAGGGTGATGGCGACCGCCGGGCAGAGGGCGGCGGCCTGGCGCACGTCCTCGGCCGACGAGGCGTCCGAGGCATCGACGAGCAGGAACGCCACGCCGTCCTCGTCGCGCTGGTCGAAGACCTCGGGGGCGGTCATCACGCACTGGCCGGAGGCAACACACTTGTCCTGATCGATGTCGATGTTCATCGGATCTACCACCTCACCGGGAGTTCGTGGACGCCGTAGATGACGCTGTCGTGCTTGAACGGGATGCGGTCGCGGTCGACGGCCAGCGCCAGCGTGGGAACGCGCCGGTAGAGCGTGCGGTAGACCACCTGGAGCTCGACCCGGGCGAGCGGCTGGCCGAGGCACTGGTGCACGCCGAACCCGAAGGCCACGTGCCGCCGGGCGTCCCGGGTGACGTCGAGGCGGTCGGGGTCGTCGAAGACCGACGGGTCGCGGTTGCCGATGTCGTTGGCCATGATCAGGCCCTCGCCGGCGCGGACCAGCCGACCGGCCACCTCGAGGTCTTCCAGCGCGACCCGGCGCCGTCCGTTGTGGGTGATGTTGAGGTACCTCAGCAGCTCCTCGACCGCGCCCGCGATCACCTTGGGGTCGTCGGTGTCACGCAGGAGGGCGAGCTGCGACGGGTTGTCCAGCAGCGCCATCGTGCCCAGCGCGATCATGTTGGCGGTGGTCTCGTGCCCGGCGATCAGCAGCAGCACGCCGATGCCGGCCGCGTCGCCGCGGGTCAGCTCGCCGGCCCGGACCCGCTCGAGCAGGCCCGAGAGCAGGTCGTCGCCGGGCCGCTCCAGCTTCTCGGCCAGCAGATCGTCGAGATAGTCGTGCAGCGCCTGGAACGCCGCCCCGCGCTGCTCGATCGGCGCCGACCGGCTGATCAGCTGTCTGCTGTTGTGCTGGAAGAGATCATGGTCGCGGTACGGGACCCCGAGCAGCTCACAGATCACCAGCGAGGGTACGGGCAGCGCGAACGCCTCGACCAGGTCCACCGGGTTCGGCCCGGCGAGCATGGCGTCGATGCGGTCGTCCACGATCCGCTGGATGGCCGGGCGCATCGCCTCGACCCGCTTGATCATGAACGGCGCGGTGACCATCTTCCGCAGGCGGGCGTGCTCCGGATCGTCCATCAGGATGAAGCCGATCTTGCCCGGGCCCTCGCGGACCGGGCCGCCACGCGGGTAGCCGGGGTGCGTCATGTCCGAGCTGACCCGGCGGTCGGCGAGCACGGCGCGCTGGTCGGCGTGCCGGGTCACCACCCAGGCGGTGGCGCCGTCGGGCAGCCGTACCCGGGCGATCGGAGCCTCTTCCTGTAGTTCCTTGAGCGCCGGCGGCGGGTCGAACGGGCACCCGGCGGCCCGAGGCATCGGAAATTCACGGACATCTGTGTCGGGCATGGAGCGTCCTTCCCTAGCGGGGACGTATCACCGCGAATCAGCCAACCGCACCCGCCGCCCTCAATCAAGTGACTGACTTAGGCACAGAGCGCCTATTCTGACCATCACCATGAGTTCCCCGCCGCGAGTCAGCCGTACCGAACAGGTGTCGCACACGCGCGGGCTGATCCTGGCCGCCGCCGAGCGCCTGTTCGCCGAGCACGGTGTCATCGCGGTCTCCAACCGGCAGATCAGCGAGGCCGCCGGCCAGGGCAACAACACCGCCGTCGGCTACCACTTCGGCACCAAGGCCGACCTGGTCCGCGCCATCATCCAGCGCCACTCCGGCCCGATGGAGAAACAGCGGGAAGAGCTCCTTCGGCGGTACGCCCGGAGCACGGCCCTGCGCGACTGGGTCACCTGCGTGGTGCTGCCGTTCACCGCGCACCTGGCCTCGCTGGGACCACCCACCTGGTACGCCCGCTTCGCCGCCCAGCTGCTCACCGAACCCCAGCTGCGCGAGCTGGCCAGCGTCGAGATGCACGACGCCCCGACGCTGCACGCCGTCGTCGCCGGCCTGAACCGCTGCCTGCCCGGCCTGTCCCCGCCGGTCCGGGCCGACCGGGGCGAGATGGCCCACACGCTGCTGGTCCACCTGTGTGCCCAGCGCGAACGCACGCTGCCCGCCGACCCCGCGGCCGCCGCCGAGGTCTGGTCGGCGACGGCGGCCGGTCTCGTCGACGCGATCGAGGGTCTGTTCCGAGCCCCGGTCACCCGCTGATCCACAGTGGCGCGTAGGCTGCGCGATCGTTCGTGCCGCTTGCCCAACGGGGATTGTCGATTTGTCGCACTCACAGACGTTCTCCGAGGTCACCGCCGCTATTCCGGCGCAGCGGCGGCCTCCGGCACGCTCCACTGTGAGCATCGGCGTCCGCGCCGCCTGGCCCGCGGTCGCCCTCTACGCCGGACTCCGCCTGGTCGGCCTGGTGCTCGCCGCGCTCTTCGCCGCCGACCAGGGCAAGAGCTTGTGGACGATGCTCGGCCGGTACGACGCGATCTGGTACGCCGACATCGCCTCGAACGGCTACGACACCGCCATCCCGCTTAAACCGGACGGGTCCCTCGGGCTCACCGACCTGGCGTTCTTCCCGCTCTACCCCGGACTGACCGCGCTGCTCGACCCGGTCCTCCCCGGCGGCGCCCGCGGCGCCGGCATCCTGCTGTCCTGGCTGGCCGGCCTCGGCGCCGCCTGGGCCCTGTACGCGATCGGCGCCCACCTGCGCGACCGCGCCACCGGCATCATCCTGGCCGGCCTGTGGGCGGTGATCCCGCACGCGATCGTCCAGTCGATGGGCTACACCGAAACCCTGTTCACCGGCCTGACCGCCTGGGCCCTGTACGCCACCCTCCGTCGCAAGTGGCTGACCGCCGGCCTGCTCTGCCTGCTGGCCGGCCTGACCAGGCCGACCGCCGCCGCCGTGGTCCTGGTCGTCGGCCTCAGCGCCCTGCTGGCCGTGATCGGCCGCCGCGACGGCTGGCGTCCCTGGCTGGGCGGTCTGCTCGCGCCGCTGGGCCTGCTCGGCTACATGGCCTGGGTCGGCTACCGCCTGGGCCGCCCCGACGGCTACTTCCACGTCCAGAACGACGCCTGGAAGATGTCGTACGACGCCGGCTCGTACACCGTGAGCACCACCCACGGCCTGCTCACCAAGGCCAACCCGCTGGCCTTCTACACCGTCGTCCTGGTCCTGCTGGTGGCCGTGGCCCTCCTGGTCATCCTCCTGTTCGACCGCGTCCCGTGGCAGCTGACCGTCTACGCGGCCGCCATCGTGGCCATGTCCCTGTTCGGCGACGGCTACTACAACGCCAAGGCCCGTCTCCTGATCCCGGCCTTCCCCCTGCTCATCCCGATAGCGTTCGCCCTGGCCCAGGCCCGCCGCCACGTCACCATCACGGTCCTGGCCCTGCTGACCGTGATCTCGGCCGGCTACGGCGTCTACCTCATGATGGTCTGGGGCTACTCGCCGTAGGCCGGGGGCCGGCGCAGACGAAGGCGCCCATCACGATCGGGCTGGTCAGCCTGCCACCCTGCCGGTTGGCCCACTCGGCCGCGACCTGCGACGCGGCGCCATCGAGGTCGGCGCCCGTCTTCTCCACGGCGGCACGGAACCGCCCCGTCGTGCGGTAGGCCGCGACCAGCTCGGCGGCGTCCGCGAACACCTGCTGGTCGCGGAAGGTGTGCAGGGTGACGTCGTGGAACGACCGGCGCAGCACCGCCTCGCCGTTGCGCAGGGAGAACGTGGACGGTTCCGCCGGCTCGGCCGGGGCGCCGATCCGGTCCAGGGCCGCCCGGTGCAGGTCGATCACCGCCACCGGGATGTCGTCGGCGTTCGTGGTGGCCACGAGAACACCGGCCGGGCGGGTCACCCGGGCCAGCTCCCGGACGCCTCGATCGAGGTCGGGCAGGTGGTACAGCACGTGGTTGGCCAGCACCAGGTCGAAGCGGCCGGCCGGGAAGGGCAGCGCCTGGATGTCGGCCACCAGCGTCCCGACCGTCACACCCCGCTGGACGGCCGCCCGGGTGATCGTGCGGAGCATGCCGTCGAACAGGTCGGCCGCGACCACCCGGGCCGGCCGGTCGGCGAGGCGCTGCGCGACCGGCAGCGTGAAGCGGCCGACCCCCGCCCCCGCGTCGAGCACATCGCCGACCTTACGAAGATCGAGACGCTCGAGGACCCAGCCGGCGAAACCGGCGCCGGCGTAGGTCTGCTGCCGATCACGAAGGAGATCGGGGTCGGCGTAGAAGGTCCGGAGGTTCTCCGGCGCCGTTTCGGAAGTCACCCCGATGGCCTACCACACGCCGGACTTGACGGCGTCTGGCGGCTATTGTCCGTTTGTTCGACAAGTCACAGGAATGGACGTATCCCCGAAGTCCGCACAACGTTTCCTCCGGACACGGCATCTGACCGTTCGTGCGAATCACACATTGGAGAGTCGCGGCAGCCGCGGCCTCTCTCGTCGCGATCGTCGTCGTCACGGCGGCGCACGTGACGGACATGGGGGAAAAGCTGACGGGTGGGCCGGAACCGGCCTGGCCGACCATCCAGGCGTCCGATGCGCGATGCGGTCCACCGGCCGCCGACCGCGTCGCGGACACCGGCCGGGTCACGGTGAACCTGCCGCCGGCCAAGCCGTTCATCGTCGGCCGCATCCCGGCCGAGACCTGGCGCCGTACACCGATCGGGGATCTGAGCTGGAAACTGAAGTTCCTGGGCCTGTCCTGGATGCGGCCGATCGCCGGGCGCGCGCACGCCGACGGCCAGACCGCGGTGCTCGACGCGCTGGTCGCCCAGGCCGTCGCGTTCCACCAGGAGAACCCGGACACCGGCCGCCAGGCCGAGGGCTGGGACGAGGGCACGGCCATGCGCCGGCTGGAGGCCGAGAACTGCCTGTACACGCTGACCCGGTCGGCGGATCTGGTGCCGGGCATGGAGGCCGACGCGGCGGTGCAGTTCAGCGGCCGCTACTACGGCCCGCCGCACCACACCGTGCACAACCACGGGCTGATGGCCAACCTTCAGCTGGTACGGGCGGCCGACCTGCTGCACCGCGCCGGCTGGAAGCGGAACGCGCTCGACCGGATCGCCCGGGAGGCGCCGCGAGCCTTCTCGCCGATGGGTACGTCACTCGAGCAGTCGGCGCAGTACCAGCACGTCAACGCGGTGCTGTGGGCGGAGGCGGCCGACCTGCTGGAGACCTCGCCGGGCAGCCGGGACACGGCCTCGAAGATCCGCCGGACGGTCGACGACGCGTACCGGATGCTGGCCTGGATGACCCAGCCGGACGGGAACCTGGTGCAGTTCGGCGACTCGGACGAGGGCAAGGGCCGGCCGCTTGATCTGGGCGCGACCCCGTCGGTACGCGACGACGTGGCCGGGTTCTTCGGCGGGCGGTGGAGCTGGACCGACCCGGAAACCACGCACTACACGGTCCGCTACGGTCCGGACCGCCGCGCGCACGGGCACCGCGACCAGGCCGGCGGCGTGACCTTCTGGGCCGACGGCGTCCGGGTGCTGGTCGGGGCGGGGCGGCACAGCTACAACCACGACGATCCCTTCCGGACGTATCAGCTGACGCCCCAGGGCGAGAACGTGGCCGTACCCGAACCGGGTTTTGTCGCCGGGGGCAAGGCCAAGCTCACCGAGGCGTCGATCACTCCGCAGAAGCACATCGTGACCGTGCGGGACGAGTTGTTCCTGGTGCCGCACACCCGCGCGATCGAGGTCGAGCCGGGCAGCATGACGGTGTCCGACTCGTTCGAGAACACCGAGAAGTGGAGCCAGTCGTGGCACCTCGATCCGAAGTGGAAGCTGACCAGCCGCTCCGGTGACTGGATGGTGTTCAAGCACCCGGGCGGGCGCACGCTCACGGTCACCACGACCGGCCGGATCGCCAAGGTGCAGCGGGGCGCGGTCGGCACCGAGACGGCCGGCTGGCATTTCCCGTCGGCGGGGGTGAAGCAGCCCGCCTACCAGATCACCATCGCCAACAACGGCCGCGAGTGCACCACCCGCTTCCAGGTGCGTTAGACCATCGCCGACGGTTGCTTCGGCAGTTCCGCCGGCGGAGCTGCCGGGGCCGGGCGCCGCGTGGACAGCCAGCAGCCCACGGCGACCAACCCGAAACCCACCAGGGTGTGTACGCCGAACCTCTCGTTCAGCAGGACCACGCCGAGGAGCACGGCGACGACCGGGTTCGCGTACGTGACCAGGCCGGCCCGGCTGGGCCCGGCGATCGCGATCAGCTCGTAGAAGGCCAGCATCGCCAGCGCCGTGCAGAGCAGCCCGAGCGCGACCAGCGCGGCCCAGGACAGCGCGTGCACCGGGGCCGTGGGCAGGGTCAGCAGGCCGATCGGGGCCAGCAGCACCGCGGCGACCGAGGTGGTGCCGGCCGCGAGCGCCTCCGGCGGCAGGCCGGCCGCGCGGCGCTGCACCATGATCGTCGCCACCGCGTAGCTGAGCGCGGCGAGCAGCACCATCCCGGCGCCGAGCAGGCCGAGCCGGTCGCCGGAGACGTCCAGCCCGACCAGCACGGCCACGCCGGCGAAGCCGACCACGAGACCGGCCGCGCGGCCGGGGGTCAGGGGTTCGCGGCGGATCATCAGCAGGGCGATGGCCGCGGGCTCGATCGCGATGAGCAGGCCGGTCAGGGACGAGGAGATGTGCGTCTCGCCGTACGTGATCAGCAGGAACGGGATCACCACGTGGATCACCGCGATGGCGGCCACGGTGCCGTACCGGCCGCGCAGGGCCCGCAACGAGCCCCGCCGCGCGGCGATCGGCACCAGCACCAGGGCGGCGATGGCGACCCGGCCGGCGACCACGAGGCCCGGCGACAGGTCTTCGATGGCGACCTTGATGAGCAGGTACGGGATGCCCCACAGGACGGAGACCAGGACGAAGAGGGACCAAGCTCGGCGATTCACAAGGTCCAGCCTCTCGGCGTACGGTATTAAGCGGTAGTGGCGACTTGCTTGTGCCGTGTTAAGGAGCGCTAATGATCGACGTACGCCGCCTCCAGATCCTGGCCGAGGTGGCCCGGCACGGCAGCTTCAACCGGGCGGCGGCCGAACTCCGGCTCACCCCGTCGGCCGTGTCCCAGCAGATCAGCGCGCTCGAGCGGGCGGTCGGCTCGGCGGTGGTCGAGCGCAGCACCCGCGGTGTCGAGCTGACCGAGGCCGGGCGGCTGCTCGTCGCGTCGGCCGAGGCCGTGACCGCGGAGCTTTCGCGTACGCGGAAAGAGCTCGACCGCCTCGCCCACGCCCGCACCGACCGGATGACCGTCGCCACGTTCACCAGCGGCGGCCAGCGACTCCTGCCCGCCGCGCTCCGGCGCCTGGCCGCCGAGCGCCCCGGCGTCGAGTTCACCGTGCTCGAGCAGGAGCCGGAAGACAGCCTTCCGCAGGTCCGCTCGGGCGCCGCCGACCTGGCCCTGGTCTACCACTTCGACGGCCCGCCACCGGTCGGCCCCGACGACCGCACCGGCCTGATCTGGACCCCGCTGATGGACGACCCGATGTTCGTGGTGCTGCCCGCCGCCCACCCGCTGGCCGGTCGCGACACGCTGACCATCGCCGAGCTGGCCGGCGAGCGCTGGGTGCACGGCTGCCTGGAGATGGGCGACATGCTCGACCGCTACGCGGCGATGGCCGGCTACGAGCCGCGCGTGGCCTGCCGTGGCACCGACTACGTCTTCGCCCAGTCGCTGGTGCGGGCCGAGGTCGGCATCAGCATGATCCCGCAGGTGGCGCTGGTCGCCGACCAGGGCGGGCTGGTGCCGGTGCCGCTCACGCCGCCCGGCCCGACCCGCTACGTCGGCGTGGTGACGGCCCGGCGCCGCCGCCCCGACCCGCTGACCGAGGCGCTGCTGCAGTCGCTGCGCGACACGGTCGCCGCCCTTCCCGCCGCGGTGTAGCCGTAGCTGTTGAATGTCGGCATGAGGCATGAGCTCGCACGTCCGCGGAAGGCCCGTCCCGGGGACCAGATCGCCGTCATCTCGCCGTCCTTCGCCGCGGCAGGCGCCTATCCCCAGCTTCACGAGCAGGCCATGCGACGGCTCGCCGACGTGACCGGCCTCGTTCCGGTCGAATACCCGACCACCCGGGTCGTCGGCGCGGCACCGGAGGCGCGAGCGGCGGACATCAACGCCGCCTTCGCCGACCCGCAGGTCCGCGGCGTTCTCGCCGTCATCGGAGGCGAGGATCAGATCACGGTCATCCCGCACCTGGACGCCGGCCTCGCCCGAGCCGATCCGAAACCGTTCCTCGGCACGAGCGACAACACCAACCTGCACCACTGGCTCTGGGCCCTGGGTCTCGCCAGTTTCTACGGCGGATCGTCGCAGGTTCACCTCGGTCCGGGCCCGGCCGTGGACGACATCCACGCGCGGTCGTTGCGGGCGGCGCTGCTCACCGGAGAGCGGTTGGAGATCACCGATCCGGGCGAATCCGAGGACTACGGAATCGACTGGGCCGATCCGCGGGCCCTCGAGTCCTTCGGGGAACGTGAGCCGACCGAGCCGTGGAGCTGGTTCGGGCCGCGGCGGTCCGTCACCGGCGCCACCTGGGGAGGCTGCCTCGAAGTCATCCAGTGGATTCTGACGGCCGGGCGGTTCCCGTTCCCCCCGGAGGTTCTGCGAGGCGGGGTGCTGATCATCGAGACGTCGGAGGAGCTGATGCCCGCCCGCGAGGTCGGCTGGATCGTCCGTTCCCTCGGCGAGCGTGGCCTCCTCGGCATGGTCGACGCGGTCGTGGTCGCACGTCCGCCGGTCTCGGATCCCACCCGGCGACCGGCCGCCGCGCATCGGGCGCGGTTGCGTGAACAACAGCGGGATGCGGTTGTCGAGGTGGTGACTCGCTACAACCCCGAGGCGGTCGTCTGCGTCGGGGTGCCGTTCGGCCACACCCGGCCGCAATGGATCCTGCCGCACGGTGGTCAGGTCACCGTTGACGGCGCGGAGCGCAGGATCTTCGCCGACTATCGCTAGGAATCGCCCCGATCCCGCGATTCTGCGCCCACGCCCACGTCATTTCTCACCCACTCCCAGGACCGACCCACCCCACTCCCAGGACCGACCCACCGACCGCCAGGACCGACTCCCCCACTGCCAGGACCGACGCAATCCTGACAGGACCGACGTGCTCGGTTCAGGTGGTGCGGTAGGCGGTGAAGGTCACCCGCCTGCGCAGGGCGAAGCCGATCGACTCGTAGAGGCGGATCGCCGACAGGTTCCGGGCCGAGGCGTGCAGGAACGGGGTCTCGCCGCGGGCGTGGATGCCGTCGGCCACGGCCCGGACCAGCCGGGTGGCGTAGCCGCGCCCGCGGAAGGCGGGATCGGTGCACACCGCGCTGATCTCGGTCCAGCCCGGCGGGTGCAGCCGCTCGCCGGCCATCGCCACGAGCCGGCCGCCGTGGCGCAGGCCCAGGTAGGTGCCCATCTCGATGGTCCGGGGCAGGAACGGGCCGGGCTCGGTGCGCCGGACCAGATCCAGCATCTCGGGCACGTCGGCCGGGCCGAGCAGCAGCGCCTCCGGGTCGGGTTCGGTGCGCAGCGCCACGTCGACCAGTTGGACGCCCTCGAAGGCGAGGCCGCGTTCCCAGCCGGGATGCTCCGCCTCGCTCACCCCGGCCAGGGTGATCTCGGCGCCCGGCCCGATCAGTGCGGCCAGGTCGGCCCACGCCACGGGATCGCGCGAGTCGGCGAGGCCGTGCCAGGGCGCGACATCGGGCTGATAGCGCCCGGCTCTCCCGCGTACCTCGGCCAACTTGGCATGTGGGCCGTTCAGCGAGGCCCACGCGGGTTGTCCAGCACGTCCCGGCCGACCGTCTCGGCGATGCTCATCGTCACTTCCCGTCGATCGTCCGGCCGGCCCGCGCTATCGCAGGCTGGGGTAGGACGAACTGCTCGCGCCGGCGGTGTGCACCGCGCGGACCTCGATCAGGTCGCCGAGGATGGTCGCCCGGTCGAAGACGATCGGCGTGTCGCCGCCGGCGTAGGTGATGCGGTCGCTGTAGAGCACCGGAGTGCCCGCCGGCCGGTTCAGCAACGCGGAGAGGCTCTCCTCCAGCAGAGCCGGCGCCAGTCGCTCCTCGGCGCGGACGGGCGCCATCCCGGCCGAGGTCAGCGCGTCGTAGAGCGACGTCACGGTCAGGTCGGCCCCGGCCAGCAGCCGTGCGACCCGCTCGGGAAGCCACGACGTCTGGTGGATCGCCGGGGTGGCCCCGAGCCGGCGGAGGCGCTCGATGCGCAACCCGGACGCCCCGCCCTGGGCCGGCTCGCTCCCGGCAATGTCGCCACGTCTAGCGTGCACCGGGTCGCCATTGCCACGCCCGGCGGGCACGCCGGCGATGTCGCCGCGGCCGGTGGGCGGACCGGCTATGTCGCCACGGCCGGCGGACGGACCGGCGATCTCGCCACGCTCGGTGGGCAGGCCGAGTTGCTCGGCCACCCACTCAGGCAGGGGACCCTCCTGCCGGGCCAGCACGATGGTGTCGACCGTGTGGCCCTGGGCCCGCAGGTCGTCGGAGAGGCTCCGCAGCGGGCCCATCGTGTGCGCCGCCTTCGGGCCCGACACGAACGTTCCGCGGCCCGGCTCCTGGCTCACCAGCCCCTGGTCGGTGAGCAGCCCCAACGCCTGCCGCAGGGTCATCAGCGTGACGCCGTAGGAGGCGCTCAGCTCGCGCTGGGGCGGCAGGGCCTGGCCGGGGCGGAACTCGCCGATCGCGATGCGGCTCTGAAGATCGGCGGCGATCGTGGCGTACTTCGGCTCTCGCCGCTCGCCGTCTCGCACCGCCACGGGCTGCTCCGTCAATCATCGGGCCCGTCCAGCGCCGCGCGCATCTCGGCGACACGGACCCCGACATCGGCCGGCGAGGCGCCCTCGAGCACCTGCTGCATCAAGGTCGACGCCACGATAACACCGTCGGCCCGGGCAGCCGCGGCACGCGCGCCGGCCGGCGAGGACACGCCGAACCCGAGCAGCACCGGCAGATCGGTCACCGCCTTGACGTTCTGCGCCAGCTCCCCCGCCGTGGCCGGCAGCGCCTCCCGCGCGCCGGTGGTTCCCATCACGCTGACGGCGTACACGAAGCCCCGGCTCCGCCCGGCGATCTCGCGCCGGCGCCCGGGCGGGGTGGCCGGCGACACGAGCAGCACCAGGTCGAGCCCGGTGGCCGCCGCCGACAACTCGTCCACCTCGTCGATCGGCACGTCCGGCACGATGAGCCCGGCGACGCCGGCGTCCCGCAGGGCCGAGCAGAACCACTCGGCGCCCCGGCGGAAGACCAGGTTCGCGTAGGTCATCGCGACCAGCGGCACCCGCAGGTCGAGCCGCGCCACGTCGCGGAGGATGCCGTCGACCGTGGCCCCTCGGGCGAGCGCGGTGTCCGAGGCGCGCTGGATGGCCGGGCCGTCGAGCATCGGGTCGGAGAACGGCAGCCCGATCTCCACCACATCGGCCCCGGCATCGGCCGCGGCGTGCAGATAGTCGGTCCAGTTCGCGGTCAGCCCACCGGTCACATAGGGGACGAGCAGCTTCCGCCCCGAGTCGCGGACCCCGCGAGTGTGCTTCTCCAACGTGTTCATGCCAGCTCCATCAGGGTCGCCATGTCTTTGTCGCCTCGGCCGGACACCGTCACCAGCACGCAAGCCCCGGCCGGGATCTCGCCGGCGGCCACCGCGTTGATCAGCCAGGCGACGGCGTGGGCGGACTCGAGGGCGCAGATGATTCCCTCGGCGCGGGCGAGCCGGTGGACGGCCGCGACCACGTCGGTGTCGCCGACCGTGACGTAACGCGCCTGCCCGGTGCTCGCGAACCAGGCGTGTTCCGGGCCGACGCCGGGGTAGTCGAGTCCTGGCGCGATCGAGTGGGCCTCGGCGATCTGGCCCTCCGCGTCCTGCAGGAGGCGGGTGCGGAACCCGTGCAGGATGCCGTCCGAACCTCTGGTCACGGCCGCGCCGCCCTCGGCCTCGACGCCGATCAGGGCGGCGTCGGTGTCGAGGAAGCCGGCGAACGTGCCCGCCGCGTTGGACCCGCCACCGACACAGGCCACCACGAAGTCGGGCACGGCCGGGACCTGGCGGCGGGCCTCGTCGCCGATGACCCGCTGGAACTCACGCACCATCACCGGGTAGGGGTGTGGGCCCATCACCGAGCCGAGGCAGTAGTGGCTGTCGTCCACCGCACCCACCCAATGTCGTAGCGCCTCGGTGCAGGCGTCCTTGAGCGTGCGGCTGCCCGTGGTCACCGGGACGACCTCGGCCCCGAGCGTCCGCATGCGAAAGACGTTGAGCGCTTGCCGCTCGATGTCACGCTCACCCATGAAGACGGTCGTCGGCAGGCCGAGCAACGCACCGGCGGTGGCGGTGGCGACGCCGTGTGAGCCGGCGCCGGTCTCGGCGATGAGCCTTCGCTTGCCCATCCGCTCGGCGAGCAGCGCCTGACCGAGCACATTGTTGATCTTGTGGGACCCGGTGTGGGCCAGGTCTTCGCGCTTCAGCAGGACGGTGACGCCCAACTCGGCCGACAGCCGCAGAGCCGGCGTCAACGGCGTGGGCCGGCCCGCATAGTCGCCAAGGAGACCGGACAGCCGGTCGCGGAACGCGGTGTCACCCCACGCCTCGTGGAACGCCCGCTCCAGCTCTTCGCAGGCTCCCACCAGCGACTCCGGGATGAAGCGCCCACCGTACCCACCGAACCGGCCGGGCCGGGCGGCCACTGTTCTAGAACTCATGGCAGTATGTGTAGCACATAGAAGGCCAGAGTTCTAGAACGAGGAAAAATCGTGAGGCTGAGCGTTCAGATGCCGGTCCGTCCGCGGGTCGGTAACGTGACCGGCGTGGATGCACTGGCAGGGTTTCCGGACAGGTTCGAGGTCGGAGTGTCGACGGCGGCCTATCAGATCGAGGGTGCGGTCACCGAGGATGGGCGCGGGCCTTCGGTGTGGGACACGTTCGCGCACACGCCGGGGCGGGTGAAGAACGGCGACACCGGCGACGTTGCCTGCGACCACTACCACCGCTGGCCCGAAGACGTCGCCCTGATGGCCGACCTGGGCGTGGACGCCTACCGCTTCTCGATCTCCTGGCCGCGCGTGCAGCCCACCGGCAGCGGCGCGCTCAACACCCCCGGCCTCGACTTCTACGACCGGCTGGTCGACGCGTTGCTCCAGCGTGGGATCGCCCCGCTGCCGACGCTGTTCCACTGGGACCTGCCGCAGGCGCTCGAGGACGAGGGCGGGTGGCTGAGCCGGGCGACGGCCGAGCGGTTCGCCGAGTACGCCGGGCACGTCGCCGACCGCCTCGGCGACCGGGTGCGCCGGTGGATCACGCTGAACGAGCCGGTCGTGCACATGGCCGAGGGACACGCGTGGGGTGGCGGCGCCCCGGGGCACAGCCTGATGTTCGGCGCGTTGCCGGTGGCCCACCACCAGCTGCTCGGGCACGGCCTGGCGGCCCGGGTGCTGCGCGAGCGCGGCGCGACCCAGGTGATGATCACGAACAACTGCACTCCGGTGCTGCCGGCCAGCGACGACGAGGCCGACGTGATGGCGGCGGCCATGTACGACAGCTTCCACAACCGGCTCTTCAACGACCCGATCCTGCTCGGCGCCTACCCCGAGATGCTCGCCTCCTTCCTCGGCGACCTGGTGCAGGAGGGTGACCTGGAGATCATCCACGCACCGCTGGACGCGCTCGGGATCAACTACTACAACCCGACCCGCATCGCGGCCGCGGCGCCCGACGCCGACCTGCCGTTCGACCCGCAGCCGATCGAGGGCGTGCCGATCACCGCCTTCGGCTGGCCCGTGGTGCCGGGCGGCCTGCGCGACCTGCTCGTCGGCCTGAAAGACACCTACGGTGAGGCGCTACCGCCGATCTACATCACCGAGAACGGCTGCTCGACCGCCGACGGCACCGACGACGCCTTCCGCATCGACTACCTGCGCGGCCACCTCGACGCCCTGAAGAGCGCCATCGACGCCGGCGTGGACGTGCGCGGGTACTTCATCTGGTCGCTGATGGACAACTTCGAGTGGTCCGAGGGCTACAGCCAGCGGTTCGGCCTGGTCCGCGTCGACTTCGAGACCCAGGAGCGCACTCCGAAGGACTCCTTCCGCTGGCTGCGCACCGCCCTGGCCGCGCGAAAGCCGGCGTAACGCGCGGAGTCGGCTGCGCGTTACGCCGGAGTCAGGACCGGCGTAACGGCCTCAGCCGCCCGGCGCGTGGTTCGGAGTCACGCCGGCGTAGCGGGCCTGAGCCGCCCCACGCGCCGGCCGGAGCCACGCCGGCATCATGGCCTGAGCCGCCCGCCTTGTCGGCCGGGAGTCGAGCCGGCGCAACGCGTTGGGCCGGCCGCGCGTTGCGCGGCGGCCGGAGGTCTGGACGGACGAGGCCGGGAACGGGCGGCCCGGCCGACTATGAGCGCCGTTCGGGCGATGCCGATCAGACGAGTGTGCACTGTGTACTGTTCCGTGGCGATGTAACCGAGATGCGCACGGGCGCACCTCTTCTGTCGCCTCAGGACGGTCCTTCATGGTCAGCACGATCCCCGCGGGGACGATGCCCTCGGCGACCGAGTCGTGGGCCGAGCAGCGGCCGGGCTGGGACCGGCGGATCGTGTCGCTCTTCGCCGTCGTCGCCTTCCTGGTCGCCGTGTTCGGCTGGATGGCCTTCGCGATGGTCACGGCCGCGCGGGAGCAGTCGCCGTCCTCGGACGAGCCGGTCTATGTCGGGGCGGCGGTCGTCCAGGTCGAGCGGCACAGCCTGGCCTACAACTTCGAGCATCCGCCGCTGGCCAAGCTGATCGTCGGGCTCGTCCTGGCCGACAACGACATCCACGCGCCGGCGAACCCGGACGGGAACCAATGGGTGCTCGGGCGCTCGGTCATCTATGGCCAGGGATACGGCGCCGAGCGGGTGCTGTTCCTGGCGCGGCTGCCGATCATCGTGCTGACCATGCTGTTCGGGCTGGTGGTGTTCCACTTCGGGCGCGACCTCGGCGGGTTCTGGGGTGGGGTGGTGGCGCTGACGCTCTACGCCTTCACGCCGGACGTGCTGGCTCACGGGTCGCTGGTCGGACTCGACCTGCCGGTGGCCGGGTTTCTGCTGACCACGGTCTGGTTGCTGTGGCGGGCGCGGCTCCGGCCGTACGTCTGTCTGCCGCTGGCCGGGGTGGCGCTGGGCGCGGCCATCGCCACCAAGATGAACGCGTTGGCGGCGGTGCCGCTGGTGGTGATCTGGTGGGCCGGGTGGCTGGTGGAACGGCGCCGGGGACGATGGTGGACCGCGATTCTCGGCGGCATGGCCGGAGCGATCGGCGTGGTGGCCGTCGCGGTCGGGGTCGTCTGGCTGTGTTACTACGCCGTCGATCCGGCGCTGCGGTGGAACCCGATCTTCGTCAAGGGGCTGAGCGATCCGCTGGTGGCGATGTTGCCGTTCCCGCGGCCGTTCCTGGACGGCATGAACTATCAGCTGAGCCTGGAGAGCCGGGACTTCAGCGGATTCCTGCTGGGCGAGTGGTACAGCGGTCATCGGTGGTACTACCTTCCGGCCGCGCTGCTGATCAAGGAACCGCTGGGGTTGCTGGGCCTGGGTCTGGCGGCGGTGTTCAGCCGGCGGGGATGGGTCGCGCTGGTTCCGGCGGTGGTCCTGCTCGGCGCGGCGATGACGGGCACGCGGGACTGGGGCGTCCGCTACGCGATCGTCGTGCCCATCCTGTTCGCCGTCGCCGCGGCCGGCCTCTTCCGGCGCAAGCCCCCCGAAGCGCCGACCAGGAAGGAAAAGCCGACCACGGCGAGGCCGGCCAGAAACGAAGCACCGACCAACGCGGAACCGGCGGAGCTGGACACCCCGGCCGGGAAGGAGGCGCTGGTCAAGGCCAGGAGAGGAGCCCTGGTCAAGGTGAGGGCGGTGCTGATTTCGGTGATCGTGTTGTCGGTCGTGGTCAGCACGGTCCGGGCGTTTCCGTATTACCTGCCGTACTCGAATGAGGCGTTCGGCGGGCCGGCGAAGACCTATCTGCGACTGACCGACTCCAACGTCGATTGGGGGCAGGATCTGGGGCGGCTCGGCGAGAGGCTGCGGCGTGACTATCCCGGGGAGCCGGTGTGGCTGGTCTATCGGGGTAGCGGGGACCCCGGCTACTACGGGATCACCGCGCGGGACCCGATGAAGGTCCCGCCCGGTGAGGTCCGCGGTCTGCTGGTGGTGCCGGCTCGATTCCTGCCGGACGCGAAGCCTGAGCTCCGCGTCCTGATCGACACCAGCACCCCGGTCGGCGATGTCGGCCACTCGATCCTGATCTACCGCCGATAGAGGCCGGCGGCAGGGCCACGGGTAGAGCCGGCGGTGGGGGCAAAGGGCGAGGACAGAAGGCGGAGGCGGAAGGGCGAAAGCGGTAGGCGAAGAGGGAAGGGCGAAGGGCGAAGGCGGCAGCGGTCAGGCCTACCGGCCGTAGGCCTCCACTTCGTAGATGGAGAAGCCGTAGGACGTCGCGCGGGTCTGGCCGAACGCCCGCAGGTAGCGGGCCGTTCGGGCGCGGAACGTGACGGTGTCCAGGCCGCCGTCGCCGGCGGTCACCGTGGCCGCGGTGGTCCAGGTCGTGCCGTCGGTTGAGGTTTCGATGCGGTACGTGGACGCGTACGCCGACTCCCACCGGATCAACGTCCTGGCCACCGTGCGGGACGCGCCCAGGTCGACGCGCAGCCACTGGTTGTCCGCCCACGAGCTGGCCCACCGCGAGCCGGGGTTGCCGTCGACCGCGTTGGCCGCGGGATTGCCGAGCTGCGTGCTCGACGCGGTCGCCGGGCGGCCGACGGCCAGGTTCGTGATGTCGTCGCCGCGTCCGGCCGGGAACGAGATGACCTGCTGGTAGGTGGGACGGTTCTGCCAGGCGATCATCCGGTGCTTGATGCCGCCGAGCGGCGACTGCACGATCGCGTCGGCGCACCACTGGTCGCCGGCCGCGCAGAACGAGTCGGCCGGGTAGGTGGTGGCGGCCGGCTCGGCGAGCGCCCCGGACAGGCTCGACAGCAGCCCCGCCCGGCAGGCCGGCACGGCCCCGCCGCCGCAGAAGGACGTCGGCCAGCCGGGCACCGCGTCGCCCAGCACCGACCGCAGGTCCTTGTCGACCCAGCTCCACCAGCCGTACTGGAACGAGGATCCCTTGTGCCCCTGCGACTCGTTGGCCGAGGTGGGCAGCGTCGACACCGGCCCGGTCTGCCCGCCCGACGGCGACTCGTTGATCTGCAACGTGTCCACCAGCGAGGTGAACAGCGGGGAGCCGAGCGGCGCCTGGAACGCGGCCACCACCAGCCGCGGCCACCAGGCGTCGAAGAGCCGGATCGCCTCCGCGTCGCGATAGACGCGAGAGCCGGTCCCGGTCTCCTGCCGATGGGCCCCGGCGGCCAGCCAGGCCCGCAGTGTGGTGAGGGCGGCGGCCTGGGCCGGGTCGGTGACCGGCGCCGTGTCGATCACCCGCAGCAGCACCGGCAGCACGGAGGACCCCCGCAGGTCGACGGTCGCGGCGGATTGCACGAGGCGAAGAAGCGCCGCCCGGTCGTAGCGCTGCCCGGCGGCGATCCCGGCCGCCAGCGGCGCGTCCAGCAGGTCGCCCCGGTGCACGGAGCCGAAGCTGAAGTTGCCGTCCGCCGCCGAGTATCCCAGAGCCTGCTTGTTGTTCCAGCTGACGAAGTAGTCCTGGTTCACGGCCTGCGGATGCGCGGCGTCCGGCACATAGGAAGCGGTGTTGAGGGCCGGATCCCAACCTTGCCACTCGAACAAGGGAACAGCCCGGGTCGGCAGGTTCGGATCGGCCCCGGTGGCCCGCACCGGCTGGGCGCCGGAGGTGAACATCGCCGCGTCGGACGAGTTCACGTAGAACCAGTTGAAGGCGAACGAGATGGCCGAGGCGCTGTTCCGGAACGCGGCGGGCGTACCCATCTGGTCGGTCTCGTTGAACATCTGGAACCCGATCGCGGAGTCGGCCTCGTGCCGGTAGGTCGACCGGAGCTGGGTGAACGCGGTGGGCGCCCCGCCGACCAGCCCGCGCCACGAGACGAGGCCGTACCGGGTGCGTTGCACGGTCAGCCGGTAGGAGCCGGCCGCGGTGCCGTCGGCGGTGGTCGGCTTCCAGGAGTTGGTGCGGGTCAGGTTCTCCATCGGCAGGCACTGGCCGTGGTAGAGGTAGCTCGTCGAGTTGACCGTGGGCGCCGAGCCGTTGGCCTCGCACAGGGTCACCGCGAATGTGTCCGTGATGTCCTGGATGGACGAGGTGGCGCTCCACGCGTAATCGGTTCCGCGGCCGATCAGCGTGTAGAGGTTGAGGCCGCTGAACGCGATGCCCCGGGTGCGGATGCCCGGCCCGTTCAGCTCCTGGAGCATGAGCAGTTGCGGCGCGAAGTAGCCGGTCTGTGGTCCGAAGACCGCGACCGGGTGCCCGGTCGCGCTGTGTGCGGCGGAGACGATCGCCGCGTTGGACATGCCTTTATGAGAATCAAGGCTGAGGGTACGCAGGGAGTCCGCGATCGCCGAGGCTCCGGAGGCGCCGGTGGCCGCCGACCCGGTCCGGTCGAACACGATCGGGGCGGGCGTCGCGGTCCCGGCGTCCGGCATCGCGACCCCGGCCGCGTCCGGGTCGCCCCCGCCGTACGGGAAGGACTGCCCGTTGTGCAGGGTGAGCACGGTCTCGGGGTCGTTCTGCGACCGGAACTGCTGCCACACCTGATCGCCGGCGGTGGGGCCGTACTTGGCCCGCGCGGCGATCCGCACCAGCGCCGACTGCATCTCGTGCCCGCCGCCGCCACCGAAGAGCCCGCCGATGACGCCGCCGATCGCGATCAGGTCCTCGGGCACGAACGGTTCCGGCCCGCCCTCGTTGGTGATCGCGTCGAGGTGCCCGGTCAGCACGTACTCCCCCGGGCAGTCCCGGGCGGCCATGCAGTCGGCGATGTACTCGTTGATGCCGGCCAGGTAGCTCTGCACGTCGTCGTAGAGCTGCGCGCCGCGCGTACCCGTGTTGCGAAGGGTGTTGATCTGGGTGGTCAGGTCGCTCTCCAGGTAGGGCGAGGTACGCCAGACGCTCTGCTCGAGCTCGCGGTTGCCGTCGGCGCCACCGGCGAACGGGGTGAGCGTGCCCCGCCCGACGTGCCGCATCAGGTCCATCAGGAACAGCCGGTCCTGGGCGCCCGCATAGCCGGCGCCGAACATGGTCCCGGCCCGGGTGGTGCCGGTGATGTGCGGGATGCCGGCCTTCCGGTCGCGGACGATCGTGACGTCGGAGCGTGGCGTGATGGTCCGTTCGACGTCCCCGGCCGCGACACCGAAGGACCCGTCGTTGAAGAACGAGTTGATCTGGTCGCCGGTCAGGCCGGTGTATCGGTAGCCCAGGTCGGCGTACGGCGTGAGCTGGTCGTCGGAGTGCGGCGGCATGGTGCCGAACGCCTGGTTGGCGAGGATCTGGGCGAGATCGGCGTCACCGTTCTGGCCCGGCGGCAGGATGTCCGAGCACTCGCCGAGGCAGTAGTCGCCGGGGGAGAACGCGGCGGCGGCCGGTTCCGCGGGCAACGGGACGAGGAGGGAGGGTACGAGGAGGAGGACGAGGAGCGCGCGTCTGACCATGGGGACCTCGCAGAACACGAAGGTGTTTCACGAAGGTTAAGACTATGACGGCGGTTACGCCATAGACGACCGTGATATTGAACGCTCGTCCAACTCTCCGGTTACGGTGCCGGCATGGCTCCCGTCACCGCCGCAGAGGTCCGCGCCGTTGCCGCGGGGTACCACGCCGACCCCGCCCGGTCCCTGTCCCTGAACGCCGACGCCTACACCGATGACCGCTGGCACCAGGCCGACCTGACCGGCATCTTCGCCCGTACCTGGCAATGGGTCTGTCATGTCGAAAAGCTCGCCGCGCCCGGCAGCTACGTCTCGGCGACGGTGGCCGGGATGCCGATCGTGGTCGTCCGCGACCGGGCCGGTGAGCTGCGCGCCTTCTACAACGTCTGCAAGCACCGGGCGCACGAGCTGCTTTCCGGGTCCGGGACGGCCACGAACATCGTCTGCCCCTACCACGCCTGGGTGTACGACCTGACCGGCCGGCTCACCGGCGCCCGCCGCGCCGACCGGATGGAGACCTTCGACAAGTCGCAGGTCTGCCTCGACCGGATCAAGGTGGAGGAGTTCGGCGGGTTCGTCTACGTCAACCTCGACCCGGGCGCGGCATCCATGGCCGATCAGGCGGGCGACCTGCTCGGCGAGATCCGGCACTGGGCGCCGGACGTCGAGAGGCTGACCCATGCCAAGCGGCTGACCTACGACATCCGGAGCAACTGGAAGAACGTCGTCGACAACTTCCTCGAGTGCTACCACTGCCACGTCGCCCACCCGGAGTTCGTCGACCTCGTGGACATGAGCACGTACGAGGTGCGGACGCACGGCATCTGGTCGAGCCACTTCGCGTCGGCGGGCACCCAGCCCAATGCGGCCTACGACGTGTCGGACGCGACCGTCAAGGAGCACGCGGTCTGGTGGCTGTGGCCCAACACCTGCCTGTTGCGCTACCCCGGCCGCGGCAACTTCATGGTGCTGCAGATCCTGCCCGCCGGCGTCGACCGCACCCTGGAGACCTGGGACTTCTACTTCGAGACGCCCGAGTTGCAGGAGGCCGAGGCGCAGTCGGTGCGGTACATCGACGAGGTCCTCCAGCCGCAGGACATCACCATCGTCGAGAGCGTGCAGCGCGGCATGCGTACGCCCGCCTTCACCCAGGGCCGCATCGTCTACGACCCGGCGGGCTCCGGCCTGTCCGAGCACGGCGTGCACCACTTCCACGGCCTGGTGCTGGAGGCGTACCGGTGGATCGCCCTCAGCCCTGGGGGTGGATGACCGTCTTGAGGCCGGTGCGGGCGACCGCGGTCTTGAGCGCGGCGTCCATCTCGGTGAGCGGGTACGCGCCGGTGACCAGCGACGGCAGGTCGAGGCGGCCGCTGGTGGCCAGGGCGATGGCGCGCGGGTAGACCTCGCCCATCCGGCGGGACATGACCAGGGTCAGGCCCTTGCGGCGGGCGATCGAGGCGGAGAACGAGGTGCGGTCGCCGTCGGGGATGCCGACCAGCACCACCCGCGCGCCGGCCCGGGCCAGCCGCAACGAAGCGTCCACCGATTTGTCGTTCCCACCGACCTCGAACACCACGTCGGCCGTGCCGTCATCGTCAGGTGAAGCCGGCGACGCGCCGAACGTCACGGCCGCCGCCAGACGGTGTGGCAGCGGGTCGACGGCCAGCACCCGGGTCGCGCCGGCCAGCCGGGCCAGCTGCACCAGGAACAGCCCGATCGGCCCGCAGCCGACCACGCCGACCGTGCCGGCCACGCGCAGGTGACCGAAGTCGAGCGCGTGCACGGCCACGCCGAGCGGTTCGAGCAACGCGCCGTCGTCGTCGGAGAGCGCGTCGGGCAGCGGCACGAGCCGGTGGCTGGGCCAGGCCATCAGCTGCCGGAGGCCGCCGTCGGTCGCGCCGTGCCCGGCGAAGACGATGTTCCGGCAGAGGTTGACGTCGCCCCTCGCGCATTCGGGGCAGGCTTCGCAGGGTACGGCCGGATCGATCGCCACCCGCCGGCCGTCGTCGGGCCCGCCCCGGATGATCCCGGCCATCTCATGACCCAGCACCAGCGGCCGGGACACCGTGGCGTCGCCGATGCCACCCTCGGTGAACCAGTGCAGGTCGGATCCGCACAGCCCGACCGAGGTCACCTCGACCAGCGACTCCCCCTGGCCCGGGGCCGGCGCCGCCTCGCGCCCGACCCGGACGTCACCGGCGCCGTGCAGCCTCGCGGCGAGCTGGTCAGACATGCGGACCTCCAGGTTGGGCTCGTTCCCACTCCCGGCGGGCCGCGGCGGTGGTGGTCAGGGCGGACAGCAGGGGCAGCGCCTGCTCGGCGGCGGAGCGGCCGGCCTGCTCGAACTCGGTGACCCGGGACAGCTCCCAGAAGGCGTACCCGTCGACCTCGGGCGCGAGGACCAGGTCGGCGTCCTCGGACAGCCGGTGGGTGCCGCCCGGCTGCAGGGCGGCGACCGCGACCATGACGTGCACCAGGGTGGTCGGCGGGCGGCGGGGCAGCGGGCCGGAGACGTCGACCGCGACCACGATGTCGGCGCCCAGCTCGCGGGCCAGCCGGGCCGGGACCATGTCGACCAGGCCGCCGTCGACCAGCATCCGGCCGTCCCGGTCGACCGGCGGGAAGACCCCGGGGATGGCCGCGCTGGCCAGGACCGCGGTGGACACCGGGCCGTCCCGCATGACCACCCGGTCACCCGTGGTCAGGTCGCAGGCGACCGCGGCGAACGGGCGGCTGAGCTCGGTGAACGCACGCCCGCCGAGCAGCTCGTCGAGGTAGGCCCCGAGGTGCCGGGTGTCGAACAGGGCCTTGCGGGTGCGGGCCGGGCGGACCAGCCGGGCCCAGCGCAGCGAATGCGCCTGGGCGCTGATCTCGGCGGCGCTCATCCCGGCCGCGTACAGCGCCCCGACCAGGGCCCCGGCGCTGGTGCCGGTGAGGATCGCCGGTTCCAGGCCGGCCTTCTCGAGCACCTCGAGCACGCCGATGTGTGCGGTTCCACGCACCGCGCCGCCACCCAGCGCGAGCCCGATGCGGATCGGTTCCTCCTCCGACGTGGTCACCAGGCCACGGTGTCACGATCCGCCCCGGGGATCCAGGCGAAGGCGGTCACGACCCGCCCCACGGGTCCAGCGGCAGGCGGACGGTGAAGGTCGAGCCCGAGCCCGGCGTGCTGGTCACCTCGATGCGGCCGCCGTGGTCGGTGACGATGCGGTGGGCGATGGTCAGGCCGAGGCCGCTGCCGCCGGTCGCCCGCTGCCGGGCCGGGTCGGCGCGCCAGAACCGGTCGAAGACCCGCGGCTGATCCTCGAGCGCGATGCCCACCCCGGTGTCGCGCACGATCAGCACCGCCTCGAACTTGTCCCGGCGCACGGTCAGCGTCACATGGCCGCCGTCGTCGGTGTAGCGGATCGCGTTGGTCAGCAGGTTGCCGATGACCTGGCGCATCCGGTCGGGGTCGGCGCGCACCCAGGTCCCGCCGGGGGCGTCCACCTCCAGCTCCACGCCCGCCTCGGCGGCCACCGCCCGGTGCGCGGTGCCGCTGGTCGAGGCCAGCTCGGCCAGGTCGAACGAGGTCCGGGTGTAGGTCAGGTCGCCCGCCTCGGCCAGCGCCAGCTCCTGGAGGTCGTCGAGGATGCGGCGCTGGAGCAGGGTCTCCTCGTGCAGCGACACGAACAGCTCGCGGCTGGGGTCGACCACCCCGTCGGAGAGGCCTTCGAGATAGCCGCGGAGGTTCGACAGCGGCGTACGCATCTCATGGGCGATGTCGGCGATCAGCCGGCGCTGGCGCTCCTCGCTGCTCTGCACCGCCTCGGCCATGGCGTTGAACGACGCGGACAGCAACGCCAGCTCCCCGCGGCCCCTGATCGGCACCCGCACGTCGAGCTTGCCGTCGGCCAGCCGCAGGGACGCCTCGGTGAGCAGCCACACCGGCCGGCTCACCCGGCGCGCGATCACCGCGGTGCCGATCAGCGCCACCACGATCAGGCCGGCCACCCCGATCAGGGCCGGCCGGCTGAGGTCGATGATCGAGGTGGTGTTGCGGAAGCCCAGGAAGAGCCGCAGGGGCGTGGCCGCGAACCCGCTGAGGCCCCGGTTGAAGGACTGCTGGAGGCAGCTCTCGATGCGCTCGCGGTCGTTGCGGCCGGGTACGCACGGCGAGAGCATCTCGACCATCTCGGTCAGCCACACCTTGTCGCGGTTGACCTTGTCCGTCCCGAATGTCACACACTTCGGGGAGTCCTGGATCTGCTGCCGGGTCAGGTAGGGCGCCCGGCTCGCCTGCAGCACCGGCTCGGCCGTGCCGTTGTCGGACATGCACCGCACCGCGAGCAGGGCGGCCCGATACTGCGCGGCCTGCCGCAACGCCCTCTCGGCGGGACCGGCGCCGGGACTGGGCCCGGAGCCGAAGAGGTCGGCCGGAAGCGCGAACGGCCGGCCGACCCGGACCGGGATCGGCTCGCCCGGCCGGACGGTCGGATCGAGCGCCGGCAGCGGGTCGATGGTGAGGGCGGCGCCGCGGACCGGGCCGGACGTGTTGCCCTCGAGCGTGTCCGAGTCGGTCAGCACCGTGCCGTCCGGGGTGCGCAGCTGGATGTGCAGGCCGGTCGACTCGGCCAGGCCCCGGACCACCTGGTCGACGCCGGGCCAGCGGCCGTGGCGCAGGCCGTACTCGCGGATCTCCTGCACGATCCGGTCCTGGTGCTGAGCTTCGGCCGCCTGCGAGCGGGTCACCTCGCGGGTGGTCAGGCTGAGCGTGAGCCAGGCGGTGGCCACGATCGCGCTCACCGCCACGAGCACCACCAGCGCGAAGATGCGCAGGCGGAAGCTCACTGCTCGGCCATGCGGTAGCCCCGGCCGTACACGGTCTGTACGTACTTGGGCGCGGCCGGGTTGGCCTCGATCTTGCGACGCAGGTTGACCACGTGGGCGTCGACCGTGCGCTCGGAGACGTCGTGCTCGAAGCCGAACGTCTTGTCGATGATCTGACCGCGGGTGAAGACCCGGCCCGGCTCGCGGGCCAGCAGTTCGAGGATGCCGAACTCCTTGGCGGTCAGGTTGATCGGGTCGCCGCCCACCCGCACCTCGAAGCGGCCGGTGTCCACCTCCAGGTCGCCGACCAGGACGATCGACGACGGCTCCTCACCGGCCCGGACCCGGCGGAGCAGGGCGCGGACCCGGGCCGTCAGCTCCCGCGGGCTCACCGGCTTGGCCAGGTAGTCGTCGGCGCCGATGTCCAGCCCGAGCAGCATGTCGTTCTCCGAGGACCGGGCGGTGACCAGCAGGATCGCGACGTTGGACTCGGCGCGCAGGATCCGGCACACGTCCAGCCCGTCGACCAGCGGCATCATGACATCGAGCACGATCAGGTCGGGGCGCCGGGACCGGGCCACCTCCAGAGCCGCCCGGCCATCACCGACAGTCATCACCTGATGTCCCTCCCGCTCCAGATACAAGCGGATGAGCTGGGCATGCTTCGGATCGTCGTCAGCTACCAGAACACGTGCGGTCACGACCGCGATTCTCGCTCACGGACGCAAACCCGGCCAAGAAATGCTGGATTCCTGTGAAGAAACAGACCGATTCCGATGAAGGTCGAGATCTCCCACGTTTCCACACAGGTTCTTCACATCGACGGCCTTAGTGTTCCGCTCGCACCTCTCCGCTACCCGACAGGAGTGACCCCCATGTGTGGCCTCAGCGTCTTTGTGAGCAGTCGCCCCGGCGCCGGCCCGCCCGACCCGGCGACCGCCGCGGCGTTCGCCGGCGCGCTGGAGACCATGCACCACCGGGGGCCGGACGACACCCGCGTCGAGTTCGCGGACGGGCTCGCCTTCGGCTTCAAGCGGCTGGCCATCGTCGACCGCGACGAGAGCGTCCAGCCGGTGCACTACGGCGACCGCTGGACCGTGGTGTTCAACGGCGAGATCTACAACTACAAGGAGCTGCGCGCCGAGCTGACCCAGGCGCACGGCGCCCAGTTCGCCACCGAGGGTGACAGCGAGGTGCTGGCGGCGGCGTTCCACCACTGGGGCGTGGCCGCCCTCCCCCGGCTGCGCGGCATGTTCGCGTTCGTCGCCTACGACACCCATACCGGGACGGTGCACGCGGCCCGGGACCAGTTCGGCATCAAGCCGCTGTACGTGCTGGAGACCACCAACGGCCTGTACCTGGCCAGCGAGCGCAAGGCCCTCGAGCCGTTCGCCGGTGACCCCGGGGCGGCGCTGGACACCGAGTCGCTGGCCCACTACCTGACCTTCCAGTTCGTGCCCGAGCCGGGGACGCTGCACCGGCACATCAAGCGGCTCGCGCCCGGCCACCGGGTGACCTGGACCGCCGCCGGTGGCCAGCGCATCGAGCGCTACTTCCAGCCGTCCCTGCGGCCGCTGAACGTGCAGCCGGAAGCGGCATACCACGCGATTCAGGACGCGCTGCGCGACAGCGTACGAAAGCACCTGAACGCCGACGTTCCGGTCGGCGCCTTCCTGTCCAGCGGGGTCGACTCGTCGGCCGTGGTCGCGCTGGCCCGCGAGGTCAAGCCCGACCTGCAGGTGTTCACCGCCGGCTTCGACGACGCGGCCTACTCGGAGATCGAGATCGCCACGGACACGGCGGCCCAGCTCGGCGTGCGCCTGACCCCGACCGTGGTCACCGAGGACGACGTGCTGCGGGAGCTGCCCCGGATCGTGCACCTGCTCGACGACCCGGTGGCCGACCCGTCGCTCGTACCCCTGTATTTCCTCGCGCAGACCGCCTCGCGGAACGTGACCGTGGTGCTCTCCGGCGAGGGCGCGGACGAGCTGTTCGGCGGCTACACCATCTATCGCGAGCCGGCCTCGCTGTCGCGCATCGATCAGCTGCCGGACCGGATGAAGAAGGGTCTGCGTACGCTTTCGCACGCGATGCCCGAGGGCATGCGGGGCCGCAGCTTCCTGGACCGCGGGACCACCCCGATCGAGGAGCGCTACTACGGCAACGCGCGCATCTTCTCGCCGGCCGAGAAGCCGGCGCTGATGCGCTTCACCGCGCCGCCGCACACCACGGTCACCCAGCACCTGTACGCGGAGACCGCCGACGTCGACGACGTGGCCTCGATGCAGTACGTCGACCTGCACACCTGGCTGCCCGGCAACATCCTGGCCAAGGCCGACCGGATGTCGATGGCCCACTCGCTGGAGCTGCGGGTGCCGTTCCTGGACCAGGCCGTCTACGCCGCCGCGGCCGGCCTGCCGACCGAGCTCAAGCTGCCCGCGCACAGCCGGGAGACCAAGCACGCCCTGCGCGAGGCGATGCGCGGCATCGTGCCCGAGTCGGTGCGGGACCGCCGCAAGCTGGGCTTCCCGACCCCGACCCGGGTGTGGCTCAAGGGCAAGATCGGCGACTGGGTGAGCTGGCTGTTCTCCACCTCCCAGGCCGGCTACCTGCTCGACCTCAACTATGCCCAGCAGCTGCTCACCGCGCACCGGGCCGGCGAGGCCGACAACTCCCGCAAGGTGTGGACGGTGGCGATGTTCTGCCTGTGGCACGCCATCTTCATCGAGAAGACCATCAACCCGCAGCCCTTACAGGCCAACTACGCCCCGGCGCCAGCCCCGGCCTGGTGAAATCGATCACCCACAGTGGAGGGTGAATTACGCGTAGTGCATAAAGGTCTTTATTGATCGTCGTACGTCTATGGCTTCCGTGTATAAACCGGGGACGGTGACTCGGTTACGGGGGGACGGGCCATGGCGTTGATGCGCGCGGTGTCGAGTGCGGCGGCGGTGTCCCTCGCGATCAGCGGGGCAGTGCCGCTGCAACTCGCCGGAACGCTCGAACATCCGGCCCCGATCGGCGAGGTGCTCGCGTCGGTCCGGGCGGCGTACGGGTTCGCGATGCGCGATCCATCAGACGACGCGTTCCGCAAGCTGCCGAAACAGGCCGACGGCGGCAAGGCCAAGGTCACCCAGGACACCCGGGCCAACGGCGGCGCCGGCCGCAAACCGGGCAAGGGCCTGGGCGCGTTGCCCCCGGAGAGCTCGCCGCGGCGGGTGGTCGAGGAATCGACCACCCCACGCACGGTGGCCGGCCGCGCCCTGGTCGCCAATGTTCCGCCACAGATCGACGCGCAATATCCGGCCACCGGCGCCCCGGTGCCGACGCTGACCCCGGAACTGCTGGCCGCGGGGCACGACCCGGACGGCGGCTCGCTCACCTACTCGTTCGTCGTCACCAACGCGGCCGGAACCGCGGTGGCCCAGTCCGGCGCCCGGTCCGCGCGCAGCTGGACCGTCCCGTCCGGGGTGCTCCGCTGGGGTCAGACCTACGCCTGGACGGTGACCGCGAGCGACGGTTCGGCCGTCAGCACCTCCCAGGAGAGCAACGCCCTGCTCCCCCGGTTCCCGCAGCCGCTGGTCGGCAGCGGCCTGTCGCAGAACGGCGACCGCGGCTTCGACCCGAACACCCGCAACTACACCACCACGGTCACCGACGTCACCGTGCCGACGGTCGGCCCGGCCCTGGCCATGGAACGCTTCTACAACACCCTCGACGTGCGGCGCGACACCGCGTTCGGGGCCGGCTGGTCGAGCATCCTGGACGCCAGGGCCACCGAGACCCGCGATCGGGCCGGAACGCTGCAGGGCGTCGTGGTCACCTACCCGAACGGGCAGGAGATCGGCTTCGGCCGCAACGCCGACGGGTCCTACGTGCCGCCGAGCGGCCGGTTCGCCACCTTCACCGCGGTCAGCGGCGGGTACCGGCTGGTCGACAAGGACGGCACCGCGTACGTGTTCACGGTCGCCGCCGGCACCGGCCGCTACCGGGTCACCTCCATCACCGACGTCCAGAACCGGGCCCTGACCTTCGCGTACGCCGACGGGCGCACCGAGTCGGTGACCGCCGCGTCCGGCCGGCGGCTGTGGATCGACTGGATGGCCACCGGCTCCGGCCGCTGGCACGTGCGGTACGTCAGCACCGAGCGCCTCGACCCGGACGACCCGGAGACCAGCTACACCCACGAGTACCGCTACGGCCCGGACGACGAGCTGACCCGGGTCTGCCCGCCCGGCAACGACGGCACCTGCACCGGATACCAGCACACCTCGGCCTCGCAGCACCCGTCGATCGTCGGCAACGCCGGGCCGGACGGGTACTGGCGGCTCACCGAGACCACCGGCGCCGCCGCGGCCAGCGCGGTCGTCACCAACCAGGGCGTCGACGCCGCCGGCTACGTCGACGTGGCGCTGGGGCAGCCGGGACCGCTGACCGGCGCCAGCGCCACGGCGGCCGGCTTCAACGGGACCTCGTCGCGGGTCGAGCTGCCGGCGCAGCTGGCCGACGCGGCCGGCGTGCAGTCCCTCTCCCTGTGGTTCAAGGCGGCCCCCGGCGACCGCGGCGTGCTCTACGGCTACTCCGCCGATCCGGTCACCAGGAGCACGACCAGCGCCCACTTCACCCCGGCGCTCTACATCGGGGCCAGCGGGAAGCTGCACGGCGGCCTCTGGGACGGCTCGCGGACCACGATCGCCACCGCCGCGGCGGTCAACGACGACCGGTGGCACCACGTGGTGCTCGTCGCCGGGGCCAGCCGGCAGTGGCTCTACCTGGACGGGGCCGAGGCGGGGAGCAAGACCGGCGCGGTGGCCATCTCCGCCCTGAGCGCCAAGAACCGCCGCTACCTCGGGGCCGGCTTCAACGGCGGCGGCTGGCCGGACCAGTCGTCGGGCACGGTCGCGCCGAGCTTCTTCAAGGGCGCGCTGGCCGAGGCGGCCCACTTCGACCGGCCGCTCGCCGCCGACGAGATCGCCACCCTGCACCGGTCGGGCACCACCGACTCGCACCCGGTGATCAAGATCCTCCGGCCCTCCGGCAGCACCACGGCGGCCATCGACTACGACCGCGGCGACGGCACGGTCAGCGCGGTCACCGACATCAACGGCGGGGTCTGGCGGCTGAACAAGCCGACCGTCTCCGGCTCGAGCAAGGTCTACCAGGCCGCGGTGCTCGCCGCCCGGCCGCAGGACTACTGGCGGTTCAGCGAGTCCGGCACCTGGCACGCGGTCAACCAGGTGATCGGCAACGACGCCTCGTACAGCGACGTCGGCCTGGGCCGCACCGGCGGCCCGTTCGAGGACGACAAGGTCGCCTCCTTCGACGGCGAGGCGTCACACGTCGGGCTCAGCGACGCCAACGTGCCACAGGCCGGGCCGGCCTCGGTCAGCCTCTGGTTCAAGATGGACGCCGGGTCGGCCACCGGCGGCGTGCTCTACTCGTTCCAGTCCCACGAGATCTGGAACGACCCGGACGAGGCGGCCGACAGCTGGATCCCGGCCCTCTACGTCGGGCGCGACGGCAAGCTGCGCGGCCAGTTCTGCTACTGCGACGGCGCCACGCCGACCACCACGTCCGGCACCGTCAACGACGGCCAGTGGCACCACGTCGCGCTGGCCGCCGGCACCGGAAGCCAGACGCTCTACCTGGACGGCGCCTCGGCCGGCACGGTCAACCGGGCGATCGAGCCGTCCGGCGCCTGGAACCCGTACGTGGGTGCGGGCACCACCCTGAACTGGCCGTCGGCGGCCACCGACACCACCAACGGCTTCTTCCCCGGGCACCTCGCCGAGTTCGCCTACTACCGCTCGCAACTGTCCGCGGCCCAGGTCAAGGCGCAGTTCGACGCGCGGGCCCGCACCTCCGGAAAGCCGGTCAAGCAGGTCATCACCGTCGACCCGAACGGCAAGTGGCTGACCGACACCTACGAGCTGCCCAGCGACCGCAAGGTCTCGTCCACCGACGCGCTGGGCAAGACCACCAGGTACGGGTACGACACGGCCGGCTTCCTGCGCACCACCACCGACCCGAACGGCAGCACAACCACCGAGGAGCACGACGTCCGCGGCAACGTGGTGTCGTCCACGACCTGCCAGGACCAGTCCGCCGGACGCTGCTCGACGGTCTACTACACCTACTACCCGGACGCGACCTCGGCCCAGCTCACCCCCGACCCGCGCAACGACGTCCTGCTCACCATGCGCGACGGGCGCTCGTCGTCGGCCGGCGACAACCGGTACCTGACCACCTTCAGCTACGACGCCAAGGGCAACCGGACCGCGGCCACCGACCCGCTCGGCCGGGTCACCCGCACCGTGTACTCCGACGGCGCCGGCGCGGCGACCGGCGGCGGGCTCGTCCCGGCCGGGCTGCCCGTCCAGATGACCACGCCGGCCGGCGCCCGGCAGACCGTCGGCTACTACCGCAACGGCGACGTCGCCACCAAGACCGAGCTGTCCGGCCGGACCACGTCCTACGTGTACGACCTGGCCGGCCGGGTCACCGACGAGACCATCACGACCTCGACCTTCCCGGGCGGCCGCACCACCTCCTACGGGTACGACGAGCTCAGCCGGATGATCTGGAAGGTCGAGCCGCGGGTCACCGACCGGGTCACCGGCGCCACGCACACGGCGAGCACGTCGATGGCCTACGACAACGACGGTTTCCTGGTCGAGCAGCACGTCCAGGACACCACCGGCGGCGACGCGGCCCGCACCGTCTTCTACCACTACAACGACCACGGGCAGCAGGCCGTCGCCACCGACTCGACCGGGCACGAGACCTCCTACACCTACGACGTGCTCGGCAACGTGGTCACCGAGACCGAGCCGGACGGCGACGTCGTCCACAACACCTACGACCTCAACGGGCAGCTGACCGCCACGGTGCTGGAGGACTGGACGGGCGACCCGAACAACCCGTCGCCCGCCCGCGACCTCACCGTCTCGGCCAAGACGTACGACCCGGCCGGGCGGGTGGCCACCGAGGCCGACGCGATGAACTGGGTGACCGCGTACACGTACACCGACAACGATCTGACCGCGACGATCACCCGCCGCGACCCGGCCACCGGCGCCTCGTTCGTCACCGAGCAGAACGGCTACGACGGCGACGGCAACCTGACCAGCCGCAAGACCAACAACGGCATCACCACCACCACGTACGCGGTGGACGCGGCCGGCCGGAACAGCTCGTCCGCCCTGGACCCGGACGGGGTCAACCGGGTGACCGAGTACGAGTACAACACCGACGACGCGCTGGTGGCGACCAACCGGCGGGCCGGGTCCGGCTCGGTCCTGGAGCGGATGAACTACGCGTACGACGCGGGCGGCAAACAGACCTCCGAGTGGCTCTGGCTGACCGGCGCCGACCGCACCGCCCGGTGGAAGCTGGACGGCCTGACCGGCGGCTCGGCGGCCGACGAGGTCGGCAACGGCAAGCTGACCCCGGCCTCGGCCGGCGTCACGTTCTCGGCCGAACGCGGCGGCGCGGCCGTCCTCAACGGCACCGACGGCCGCCTGACCAGCTCGGCCACCCCGGTCGACACCACCCGCAGCTTCACCGTGGCGACCTGGGTGAAGCTCGGCGCGACCGGGGCGACCCGCCAGGCGGTGAGCGCCGACGGCATCAAGCAGAGCCCGTTCCAGCTCCGCTACGACGGGCCCAGCAACCGGTGGCAGTTCATCACCAACCAGTCCGACTCCGGCACGCCCGGCGCGGTCGGCTCGACCTCCACGTCGGTGCCCTCGGCCGGCGCCTGGACCCACCTGGCCGGGGTGTACGACGCCGACGCACAGACCATGCGGCTCTACGTGAACGGCTCGCTGCAGGACACCGACACCGGCGCCCGCCCGTTCCCGTCCTCCGGCGGGATCACGGTCGGCGCCGGCCGGTGGAACGGTGGGGTGACCGACTTCTGGTCGGGGCAGATCGACGACGTCCAGCTCTACCAGAAGGCGCTGAGCACGTCCGAGGTCACCGCGGTCCGCGACGGTGGTGGTCCGGGTGGCGACGCGCGGGTGATCCGTACGTCGTACCGGGTCGACGAGGACGGCCTGGTGCTCGCCTCGACCGACCCGAACGGCGACACCACCGACTACGGGTACGACGAGGCCGCCCGGATGTCCGTGGTGACCGCGCCGGCCGTGCCGATCGAGTCCACCGGCGGCGCGCCGCTGGTCACCCGCGCGGTGACCACGACCGGCTTCAACACCTTCGGCAACGCGGTCGAGGTCCGGAACGCGGCCGGCCACGTCACCGAGACCCGCTACGACGCCGGCGACCGGCCGGTCGAGACCATCCTGCCGCCGTACACCCCGCCCGGCGGCAGCCCGGTGACGCCGCGGTCCACCCGCGCCTACGACGCGCTGGGCCAGCTGACCACCGTCACCGACGCGCTGGGCCGGGCCACCACCTACACCTACGACCAACTCGGCCGGGTGGCGGCGACGACCGGCCCGGGCGGCACGGTCACCAAGCACACCTACGACCTGATCGGCGACCGGCTCTCCACCACCGACCCGACCGGCGCGGTCGACACGGCGACCTACGACTACCTCGGCCGCGTCCTCACCAGCACCGCCGTGGTCCGCCAGGACAACACCGGCCACACCACCCGGTACGGCTACAACAGCGGCGGCTGGCTCGGGTCGACCACCTCGCCGGGCGGGGTCACCCGGTCGCAGACCCACAACGCGACCGGCCAGCCGGTCACCAGCACCGACGAGGCCGGCAGCACCACCAAGCTCTTCTACGACGGGCTGGGCCGGCAGAACGTCACGATCCTGCCCAACGACACCGAGAAGGGCGTCGCCTTCGACAAGGCCGGTCGGCCGGTCGAGACCTGGGAGCTCGCGCCCGGCGGCGACTACCTGGCCGGCACGTTCAGCGAGTACGACCTGGAGGGCAAGACCACCGCCTCGATCGACGAGCGGGGCAGCCGGACGACGTTCACCTACGACGCCACCGGGCTGCTGACCTCGGAGAACCAGCCGGTCTCGGCGACCCGCTCGATCCAGACCAGTTTCGGGTACGACGCGCTGGGCAACCGGACGCGCTACACCAACGGCCGGGGCAACGCGTTCCTCACCACGTACAACAGCCAGAATCTGCCCGAGTCGGTGATCGAGCCGGCGACGGCGCGCCACCCCGCGCCCGCCGACCGCACCTTCACCCGGGTGTACGACGCCGCGGGGCAGATCGTCGCGGACCGCTCCCCCGGCGGGGTCGTGGTCGGCTACGAGTACGACGCCCGCGGCAACCTGGCCCGCCAGACCGGCGCCGGGGCCGAGGTGGCCACCACCGACCGGGTCTTCGGCTACGACGCCGCCGGCCGGATGACCTCGGTGTCCGCGCCCGGCGGCACCGACACGTTCAGCTACGACGACCGGGACATGCTCCGCGGCACCACCGGCCCGTCCGGCGCGTCCACCTTCACCTACACCGCGGACAGCCGGGTCGCCTCCCGGTCCGACGCCGCGGGCACGACCGCCTACACCTACGACAACGCCGGGCGCCTGCGCACGCTGAACAACCAGGCGGCCGGCCTGTCCGCCACCTACGGCTACAACGAGCTGTCCCAGCCGACGTCGATCGCCTACGCCGGCGGCAACACCCGGACCTTCGAGTACGACGAGTTCCGGCGGCCGTCACGCGACCAGCTGCACACGCGCACCGGCGCCGAGGTGGCCGCGATCGACTACCAGTACGACGTCAAGGGCAACCTGACCGACAAGACCACCACCGGCTTCGGCGGCACGACCGAGAACACCTACACGTACGACCTCGCCGACCAGCTCACCTCCTGGAACAACGGGGTCACCACGGTCGGCTACGAGTACGACCCGGCCGGCAACCGGACGAAGGTCGGGGCCAAGACCCTCACCTACGACGCCCGTGACCAGCTGATGTCGGCGAGCGACGGGACCCAGTACGCGTACACCGCCCGTGGCACCCTGGCCCAGGCGGTGGTCAACGGCACCACCACGCTGACCCGCAGCGACGCGTTCGGGCAGACGATCAGCCAGCAGGCGCCCAACGGCGGGGCGACGCAGACGTACGCGTACGACGGTCTCGGCCGTGTCCTGCGCGCCGGCTTCAGCTACACCGGGCTCGGCAACAACCTGGCCTCGGACGGCACCACCGGGTACGTCCGCGACATCGCCGACGACCTGTTCGGCACCCTGAACGGCAGCACCGGCCTCTACTCGTGGGCCGACGAGCACAGCGACCACGTCGGGCAGTTCACCGGCGCCGGGACCACACTGACCGGCTCGAACACCTTCGACCCGCTGGGCAAGCCGCTGCGCTCCGCCGGGATGGCCGGTTCGCTGGGCTTCCAGCAGGAGTGGACGGACACCGCCACCGGCCGGGTCAACATGCACGCCCGCTGGTACAACCCGGACACCGGCCAGTTCGACTCACGCGACTCGGTGTCCAACAACCCGGTCCCCGACCCGGTCAGCGCCAACCGCTTCGCCTACGCCGACAACTCGCCGCTGATGGGCACCGACACCACCGGGCACTTCCTGGACGGCATCCGGAAGAAGGCCTCGGGCGCCTTCCGGAGCACGGTCAACGCGGTCAAGCAGATCCCGGTCGTGAAGCTCACCATCCAGGCGAGCAAGCCGCTCGTCGAGCGCACCAAGAAGATCGACCTGGCCAAGACCTACCAGGACGCGAAGAACAACCTCAAGAAGAGCTACGAGGACGGCAAGAAATGGGTCGGCGAGAAGGCGGCCCAGTCCAAGAAGGCGTACGACCAGGGCGTCAACTACGTCAAACAGAAGGGCAAGGCCGTCGCCAAGGCCGCCACGAAGGCGGTGACCAATCCGGCCGGGGCGATCCGCGACGCCAAGGCGTTCATCAAGAAACACAAGGACGCCCTGATCGAGATCGCGGCCTTCGGCGGCGCGATCCTGGCCGGCCTGGCCTGCACGGCGGCGACCCTCGGGGCGGCCGCGGTGGCCTGCCTGGTCGGCACGGCGGCGATCATCAACCTGGCCAAGGACGCGGCCCAGGGCGACATCAAGAACTTCGGCGACGCGGCCCAATCCCTCGGCTCGGGCGCGCTGACCGGCCTGCTCGGCGGTCCGGTGGCCGGCAAGATCGTCGGCAAGCTGACCGCGCCCCTGGTCAGCCGGACCAGCTCGGCCTTCACCCGCACCGTATTCGACAAGGCCGGCGACGCCGTCTCCTCCGGCGTCGAGGACGCGGTCAACCAGTACCTGACCACCGGCGAGGTCAACTGGACCCAGACCTTGGTCTCCGCGGCCACCGACAGCCTGATCCCGATGCCCACCCGCATCGGCAAGGGCGGCAAGTCGAGCAAGGGCCCGACCCCCGACAAGACCTCGGCGGCCGGCCCCAGCAGCCCGGCGCCGCCCAAGGCCGCCGACGCCTCGGCGCCTCGGACGGCCCCGGACAAGGTGAGCAAGCCGTCCACCGGCAAGGGCGTTCCCGCCCCAAGGGCCCCGGCCGGCAAGAAACTCGAACCGGAGTCATCCGCCCCTGGCGCTGACGACACGCTCCTCAAGAAGGATCCGTCCGGCTCCGGCAAGAAGTTGCCGATGACGATGGAATGTGTGTGCAAGATCGCCGAGAAGTACGACATCGACCTCTCGGGCGTCAAGATCAAGATCGACAAATCCAGGGACGGATACGGCGGCTCGACGGCTCCCAACCAGCGAGTCACCCTGACGCGCGCCGCATTCCGGAACGAGGAACAGCTCGCCCGTACACTCAAGCACGAACGGTTCCACGTCGATCAGCTTCGATCGGGAATGGGTTATCCGGAAAAATACGATACCTACAATGCTTGGGAGACTGCGGCTCAAAGTCACGAGGACGAGTGGTGGGACACGACGGGGAGGCACATGCAGTGAGTGATCCACATACCGCGTACGAGGCGTGGATCAACCGCTACGAAGAAGCCTGGCATAGCCCGTCCTCAGTCCCGACAATGTCTTGCCCGTCCTGCGGAGAGAAATCGCTGCGCCTGATCTTCCGGATCGAGACAGCGGACGCGGAATGGGGCACCGCAATCTTCTGGTGTGAGTCATGCCTGCACGGTCTCCCGCCGCTCCGGGCGCCCCTGCCGGACGGGGGCGAACGGGTCCTCCGCGGATTCGAGGTCGTGCCCAATTACCGACTGGTCATCGATGACTCCGCCTCTTGACAGCCGCCAGCAAGCCGCCCCGGTCCGCTCCTGCGGCTGAAGCCGGCAGGACCGGTGGCCGGGTCCGGCTAAGATCACGTCGCCGATGGCCGATTACCTGGACCGTGGTGGCTGTGGTCGAGGTTGGCGTGAGTGATGCGCTGGACTACGCCCAGGAGCGGCTGGACTGGTTCGACACCACGGCCGCCCTGGCTGTGGCCGAGCGGATCGTGGCCGAGGCGCGGACGGGACGGCATCCCGAGGCGGTGCTGGCTCGCGCGCTCACCGTGGTGGCCGGCGCGCGCCGGGGGCAGGACGAATACCCGGAGAGTATGAAGGCCGCCCTGGAGGCGCTGGAGATCTGGCAGCGGATCGGTGACCTGGCCGGCGAGGCGTTCGTGCGGTGTGTCGCGGCGCGGGTGCTGGTGGCGGTGGGCCAGGGTGATGAGGCGATCGCGGAGGCCGACCGGGCCCTGGTGACCGCCGACCAGGCCGGCGACCGGGCCGCCCGGATCCGGGCGCGGACCACCCTGGGCGCGGTGTGTGTCGGGATCCAGCAGTTCGAGCTGAGCGTCGAACACTGCCTGCGCGGGCTCGACCTGGCCCGCGGCTTCTCCGACGACATCGCCGTCGGGGCGCTGCTGGACACCATGGCCTGCGGGCACATCGGGCTGGCCGAGCACGCTCGGGCGGCCAAGGACGAGGGGACGGCCCAGGCCGAGCTGCGGCGGGCCGGTGAGCTGTCGTCCGAGGCGATGCGGATGGCCCGGAAGAACGGGCATCGGCGCCACGAGGCCGTCGCGGTCGCCAACCTGGCCGAAGGCGTGGCCCTGGCCGGGCGGCCGGAGGAAGCGCTGGAGCTGCTGGAGGGGTTCTTCCTCGACCCCGGGCAGGACGCCCGCGCCGTGGTGACCCACCACCTGGACAGCCGGGGCTGGATCTACCTGACGCTGGGCCGCTACGACGAGGCCATCGCCCTGTTCGCCGAGGCGGTTGCCCTGGCCGAGGGCGACACGGCCGCCATGATCTCGCACGACCACCTCGCCCAGGCGTACGAGAAGGCGGGTGACCTGCGTAAGGCCCTGGACCACTTCAGGGAGTGGCGGGCGCTGTTCGAGCGGATCGCCTCGGACGCCGCCCAGCGCAACGCGAACGTGGCCGCCGTCCGCTTCGAGACCGCCCAGCTGCGCCGGGAGAGCCGGCACGACTCGCTGACCGGGCTGGCCAACCGCCGCTCGCTGGACGAGGTCCTCGCCGCGTGGACCACCGAGCGGGCCGTGCTGCTGGTCGACGTCGACCGGTTCAAGCAGGTCAACGACACGTTCTCGCACATGATGGGCGACGAGGTGCTGCGCCGCCTCGGGATGCTGCTGGGCATCGCCTGCCGGGCGTCGGACACCCCGGCGCGGTTCGGCGGCGAAGAGTTTGCGGTGGTGCTGGAGCAGATGGACCGGGAGGCGGCCCGGGACACGGCCGAGCGGTTGCGCTCGGCGGTGGAGACCTACGACTGGGGTACGGTCGCCGACGGGCTCGCGATCACGATCAGCGTCGGGGTCGCTCACGCCGGCGACGTGCCCGACGTACCCGCGCTGCTCACCCTGGCCGACCGCAACCTCTACTGCGCCAAGCACGGCGGCCGCAACCGGGTCTGCGCGTAGAAAGAGCAGGTTCGTCCTTGGGGATGGAAAGGACGAACCCGCCGTACTCAGCCCCCGCCCCCGCCCATATCCGACTGAAGGCTGAGCTGAAGCCGTTCAGCCGTTCAGCCGTTCAGCATCGTCAGGAGCTGCTTGACCTGATCGGTGCGCGACTCCCGGACCCGTTCGGCGAACGCCTTGGTCTCGTCGTTGGCGCCGCCGGCGCGTTCCATGTTCGCCATCTCGACCGCGTTGTGCTGGTGGGCGACGAACAGGTTGATGAACGTGCTTTCGAACGCGCTGCCCTTGGCCTCGCGCAGCGCCTTCATCTCCTCGGGACCGGTCGCCGGCAGGCCGCCGTGGTCGGCGTGCGCGCTGGGCGCGTGGTCGACGGTGACCGGCTTGGCCCAGCCGTCGAGCCAGCCCTTCATCAGGGTGACCTCGTCGGCCTGGGTGACGTCGACCGCCTTGACCAGGGTGACCAGCTCGGGCTTGGTGGCCTGGCCCTCGGCGATGCGGACCATCTCCAGGCCCTGCTCGTGATGGGCGACCATCATCTGCAGGTACATGACATCCGTGTCGTTGAACGTCGCCCCGGCCTGGACGGCGGCGGTCACCTTGGTGTCGTCGTCCGCACCGGCGTCGGTGCCGCAGCCGCCGAGGGCGAGCGCCGCCACCACGATCAGAACCCGGAACTTCACAGCGGCAGCCACAGCGCGAGGGTGAAGATCGACGGCTCCCAGCTGCTCAGCGAGGTGTGGCCCTGCCGGCACTCGTACGTCTTCCCCTTGAACTTGACCTTGTCACCGGTCTTGTAGGTGACGTCGGCGGCCCAGTCACCCTTGGCCGGCTTCGGCGGCTCGGCGGGCTCGGCCGGCTTCGTCGGCTCCTGGGCGGGCGGCGTCGCGGGCGGCTTGGTCGGGGTGTCCGTCGCAGGCGGCGGGGAGGACGGGGTGGAAGGAACCGTCCCCCCGCCGCCTCCGACGTTCAGGTCGACACAGCTGTAGAACGCCATAGGTGTGTCGCCGATGTTCCACACGGCCAGCAACTTCTGGCGCCCGGGGAAGGCGCTGACGTCGACCGTGTGGTTGACCACCGCGTCCGGCTGCGCATTCCCGCCGTCCACAGTGGCGATCTTCTTGCCCCCGATGAAGTATTCCCAGTTGCTGGTGCGGTGCCGCGCGGTCATCACCCAGGTGAAGGTGACCTGGCCGGCCACCGACTTGGCGGGCCAGGTGCGGCTGTCGTCGTTCAGCACCGAGAACTGGCCGAGCCCGCCGTTGCAGCTCTTCTGGCCCTTGGCGCCCTCGACGCTCTGCGGTTCGAACTGGATCGGTCCACAGTCCTTGACCTGGCCGGTGGCGCACAGGGACTGCCGGCTGGGCGGGGACGACACGTAGCCGTGCGCGAGAGCGGGCGACGCGACCACGATGGTCGAGGCGGCGGCGGCCCCGAGTGCCACCAACGGATAGGTGATCGCTCTGCGCATTGCTGGGTTCTCCTGACGTTCGTCCCGTGCTGACGAAACAGAACGTAGGGGACCTTCCCATAACGCAGCCTTAAAGGCTCATGAACTACCCAACAGCATCGCGACGCGGGCGCCGCCCAGGGGGCTGCGGCCGATCGCCAGCCGGCCGCCGGTCTGCTCGGCCACCCGCCGCACGATGTCCAGGCCCAGGCCGCTCGACCCGGCGCCGCTGACCCCACGTTGCGCGGACCGGCCCGGGTCGGCGATGCCCGGCCCGGCGTCGTCGAGGTAGACGCCGCCCGGTGACACGCTGAGCCGGAACGCGGTGCCCTCCGGCGTGTGCGCGAACACGTTGCCCAGCATGGCGTCCACGGCCAGGATGAGCTCGCTGCGGGCCACCGGCACCCACACCGGACGCTCGCCGCCGCGCACGTCGTACCGCCGGCCCTGGTCCTCGGCCAGCGCCGACCAGAACGCCAGCCGGTCGGCCAGCACCTCGACCAGGTCGGTGTGCTCGGCCCTGGTGGTCCGTGCCGCGGTCCCCGCCCGGGCCGTCGAGATGATCTGCTCCAGCTCGTCGTCGAGCATGTCGCAGGCCTGACGCATCCGGTCGGCCACCGGCCCCGGCGGCATCGAGTCGGCGTCCAGGCGCAGTGCGGTCAGCGGCGTACGCAACCGGTGTGACAGGTCGGCGGCCAGCTCGCGCTCGTTGTCGAGCAGGCGCTTCAGGTCGCCGGCCATCGAGTTGAAGGCCAGCGCCGCGTCCTGGAACTCCGGCGGCCCGGACGGCTCCACGCGCACCGACAGGTCACCGGCGCCCAGCTTGCGGCTCGACTCGGACAGCTCACGGGTGGCGCGCACCAGCCGCCCGCCCATCCGGTCGAACAGCAGCAGCGACCCGGCCACCAGCACGAGGGCGAGCCCGGTCAGCGCCAGCCAGGCCGGCCACACGCCGCGGGTCATCTCGCCGTCCGGCACGTACACCTCGATCACCACCGCGCTGCCGTCGCTGAGCACGCTGGGCTGCAGGTAGGCGACGCCGCCCAGGGCCGTGGCGGTGATCGGCCGGCGCGCGCGGTCGGCCAGCGAGACGTCGGCCGCGGCCACGTGGGTGGTCCCGATGGGTGACTGACCAGGCAGGTGTACGGCCAGCCGGCCGGCGCTGCCCGCGGGGGTGCTGGCGACGGCCACCGTGAGCAGACCCGGGTCGGACTGCACGGCCAGCGCGGCGACCATGGCCGAGGCCTGCTGGCGGGCCTCGCCGATGGCCCGGTCGTGGGCGATCTGCCGGGTCACCACGGTCAGCGGCACCAGGAAGGCCAGCGCCACCATCGCCGTGATGGCCAGGGCCAGCCAGTTCAGCGTGCGCCTCACCTCGGTGCCGCCCTCACCGCTTGGTTGTCCTCCGCCTGGCCGTCCTGGCCGGCCTCGTGGCCCGTACGCCTCACTTCGGGGCCTGCATCATCACGCCGACCCCGCGCACCGTGTGCAGGTAGCGCGGCGCCGCCGCCGTCTCGCCCAGCTTGCGCCTCAGCCAGGAGATGTGGACGTCGATCGTCTGCTCCTCGCCGACCCGGGCCTGGTCCCACACCTCGGCCAGCAGTTCCCGGCGGCTGACCACCACGCCGACCCGCTCGGCCAGATAGGTGAGCACGTCGAACTCGCGCCGGGTGAGATGGAGCGGGTTGCCGTCGAGGACGACCTGACGCTGCCGCGGGCTGATCTCCAGACCGCCGACCGAGATCACGTTCGGTGTCGACTCGGGCGCGGTGCGTGCTCGGCGGAGGACCGCGGAGATGCGGGCCAGGATGTGGCCGGCCGAGAACGGCTTGGTCACGTAGTCGTCGGCGCCGGCCTCCAGCAGGGTGATGATGTTCTGCTCGGAGCGCCGCGCGGTGGCGATGATGACGGGTACGGAGGACACCTGCCGCATCATCCGCAGCGCGTCGGCGCCGTCGATGTCCGGCAGCCCCAGGTCGAGGATGACCAGATCGGGCTGGTCCTCGGTGAGGATCTTCAACGCCGCGCCGGCCTGGGCGACCGGGCGCACGACATGGCCGGCGTCGCCCAGCGCCCGGACGAGCGCGGCCGTGATGTACCGGTCGTCCTCGACCAACAGGATCAGCGCCATGGCTACACACCCTAGATCGACGCCCGGCGGGAGTCGCCGGCCGTCGTGCGATCATTGCGCGGTGCGTAGTCCCCGGAGCTGGTTCCCGCTGCTCGGCTGGCTGGCCGCGACGCTGAGCAGCATCGTGCTGGCGTCGGTGGCCATGCTGCCGGTGCTGCGGACCGCGACCGGCGACGACGGCGGCCTGATCTCGGCCGACCAGTTGCGCCGCTCGGGCGACCGCGCCCCGCTGCCGCTCCCCTCCGTACCCTCAGCCTCGCCGTCTTCTCCCGCACCCGCCGCGACCACGCCCTCGCCGCGCGCGACGCCGGACGACCCGGCCGACGACGAGGAGGAGCCGGAGTCGCCGCCGACGACCACCCCGCCGGCCTCGAAACCGTCCTCGAAGCCGCCGGCCACCAAGCCCACCACTCCCTCGCGGGTGGTGGACGGCTGGACGGTGACCACCGACAGCGGTGGCGTCGACACGTACGTGCAGGCGTTCCGGGTCGACGGCGGGCAGGCCGTGGTCCGCATCCGCGGCGGCAGGGTCCAGCTGGTCAGCGCCACCCCGAACAACGGCTTCGAGGTGGCGGTCGTCCAGAACCGGCCGGAGGATCTGGCGGTCTACTTCAACGAGACCAACCACAGCTTCATCATTCACGCGGTCTGGAACGTCGACCGGCCGAACGTGCAGATCGACGAGATCGGCGGCTAAGACTTCAGCCCGAACTTCGCCCTCGCCGCCTCGGTGACGGGGGTGAAGAAGTTGACCAGGTTGCCGTCCGGGTCGCGGAACAGCAGCGAGCGGTTGCCCCACGGCATCGTGACGGGCTCCTCGGCCAGCCCCAGGTCGCGGTGGACGGCGTCGACGTCGTCGACCAGGAACTCGATGATCACGCTGCGGTTCGACGCCGGCTCGATGCCGGAATCCTGGAACAGCCCGAGCGTCCGGGTGCTGCCGATGGCCAGGGTGCCGTTCGGCGTACCCAGCTCGGCGAAGTCGTCGGTGAACCAAACGGCTGCCACCCCGGTGACCTTCTCGTAGAAGCCGACCAGCCGGGCGATGTCGTCGGTGATGACGCGGATCGAAACAAGATTCATACCCGCAGGCTAGAAGCAATACTGGACAGTTACGGTCCAGTATTCCGGGTAGGTTCGGAAGCATGTCGCGACCGACCGCACAGGTGCTCACGCTGCTGGAACTCCTCCAGTCCGGTGGCCTCCGGACGATGACCGAGCTGGCCGACCGCCTCGGCGTCGACCCGCGTACCGTGCGGCGCTACATCGACCACCTGATCGACCTCGACGTGCCGGTCGAGTCGGTGCGCGGCCGGCACGGGGGCTACCGGCTGGCCGGCGGTCACCGGCTGCCGCCGCTCATGCTCGGCGACGACGAGGCGGTCGCCGTGCTGCTCGGCCTGATCGCCGGGCGCGGTCTGTTCGCCGCTGGGGCCGCCGCCGAGACGGCCACCGCGAAGATCCGGCGCGTCCTGCCGCAACGGCTCGCCTCGCGGCTCGACGCCCTGCTCGAATCCCTCGCCTTCACCGCCGCCCCCGCCGAGATCCCGGCACCGTCGTCCGGGGTTCTGCTCACCATCTCCGACGCCGTCCGCCACCACCGCCCGGTGACGATCCGCTACCAGGGCCGCCACCGCACGGTGCACCCGTACGGCCTGGTCGCACACGCCGGCAAGTGGTACGTGATCGCCCTCGACACCGGCATCGGCGAGGAGCGCACGTTCCGCCTCGACCGCATGGCCGACGCCCGCACGCTGCCCGGCACCTTCGAGCCCCCGCCCGACCTGGATCCGGCCCAGCGCGTGCTCGACTCCCTGGCCTCGGCGCCGTACCGCCACGAGGTGACCCTGCACATCCGGGGCAGCGTCCCGGAGATCCGAACCCGCCTCCCGGCCAGCGTGGCCATCATCGCGGAGGGAGACCCGTGGCACCGCGTCGACATCCGGGCCGAGAGCCTCGACTGGATCCCGCGGGTGCTCGCCTCGCTCGACCTGCCGTTCACCATCGAGCGTCCCGCCGAGCTCCGCGACCTGGTTCGCGCCCTGGCCGACCGCCTCACCACCTCGGCCGACCGCCTCACCACCTCGGCCGCCGACCCGTTCTCCACCTCGGCCGCCGACCCCGCTCTTCGCCTCGGCTGACCGCGACCCGGCGGTTATCGACGATGCTGATCCGGCGATGGGTCGGCTGCCGTCATGATCCAAGGGGATGCGGCCGTCGGCAGTGATAGACCGTGGCCGGCGGCAGGTTCGCCCAGATCGCGCGCTCGCGCACCACCTCGTCGAAGCGGGCGTGCAGCGCGGCACGGAGGCGGCGGGCCGGCGGGCTCCACAACGCGTGCAGGTAGGCGAACGTCGTGAACACGCCGTTCGTGGTGAGCCCGGCGGCGACCGCGTCGAGGATGCGACCCTGACGATCCGGTGTGAACAGTGCCCACGGCAGCCCGCTGATGATCACGTCGGCCGCGGGCAGGTCACGTTCGCGGAGGATCTCACGAATGCCCGAGGCATCGCCGATGACCACGTCGACGGCGTGGTGGCGCTGCGCGATCTGTCGCGCGAACCGGTCGTTGAGCTCGACCGCAAGATGTCGGCCGCGGCCGTTCAGCCGGTGCTGGATGTGCGCGGTGAACGCGCCGGTGCCCGGACCGAGTTCGAGGACGGTGGGTTCACCGGTACGCGGAACCGGCGCGATGATGCTGCGGCTCAGCGCGTTCCCGCTGGGCGCGACCGCCCCGACCGTCTGCGGGTGACGGGCGAACTCGACGAGGAACCGGGTGCTGTCGTTGATCATGCCGTCGACGCTAGGGACGCGGAACAGCGCCGGGATCCTGCCATGGGCCGCGTCGGGCGGCCACAAGAAGGAGCCGCCCCGCGCGACCTCGCACTACGGTGTGGAAATGCCGCGCAGACATCTCTGGGACGCGGCCGCGGTGGTGGCGGCCGGCCTGTTCGCGTTCGCCGACACCGTCCTCGGCATCGACCTGCCCCGACCGGCCTGGTCCTGGATCCTCCTCGTCGCCGCCGTCCTGACGGTGGGCGTCGTCCGCCACGTTCCGTTGCCGGCGCTGGTCGTCGAGGCCACGATGTTCACGATCAGCTACGTCTGGGTGCCGACCGCGACCGCGTCGCCGGCGCTGTTCGGCCTGGTCGCGCTGACCCTGGTCGCGTATCGGCACCGATGGCAGGTGGCGGCCGGGGCGGCGGCGGCGGTCCTCGCGCTGCAGCTGGTCGTGTTGTCCCACTCCAGCAACGCGCTGCTCGACGGCCCCGGCGGCGGGCTGCGCACGATCGTCCTGGCGATGACCGCGGCCACGCCGGTGATCCTCGGCTGCTACCTGCGCGGGCTCCGGGAGGCGGCGCGCCTGGCCACCGAACGCGCCGACGACGCCGAACACCGCCGCCGCGCCGAGGCGGGCCACGCCCGCCTGGCCGAACGCGCCCGCATCGCCGGCGACCTGCACGACATCGTCGCCCACCACGTCTCGGCCATCGCGTTGCAGGCGGGCAGCGGACATTACGCGGCCACCCAGGCGGCCGATCGCGATCAGCGGCTCGACGAGGCGGTGCTGGCGCTGAGCACGATCCGCGACGATGCGATACAGACACTGAGCGAGCTTCGTGCGCTGCTGCGGGTCCTTCGCGACCCGCTCGACAATGATGCCGCCGACCCCGAGACCATGATCGTCGAGGCCGTCCGCCGCACCCGCTCGGCGGGCCTCCATGTCGAGGCCAAGATCGACGAGGGTACGGCCGGAACGACGCCGGTGGTCCGCATGGCCGCCGCGCGGGCGGTGCAGGAGGCGCTGACGAACGCCCTGAAACACGCGGGTCCCGGCGCCGACGTGCTCGCGGTGGTCCGGGTCGACGACGCCTGCGTTCGGGTGGACGTCACCGACTCGGGCGCGGTCGGCAACCGGCCGTCGTTGCCGTCTTCCGGGCACGGCCTGGCCGGCATGCGCGAGCGCGTGGACGAATTGGGCGGCACCCTGGCCGCGGGCCCGACCCCGTACGGCGGCTGGCGCCTGGCCGTCTCCCTCCCTTTGGGAGTTCCCACGTGACCCGCTTCCCTCTACCGGCGAACCCCCTCGTCACCCGCCCCTCTCCCCGCGCGGATCCCGGCCCGGCCCATCCCCGTACCGGTGCCCGCGCGAACCACCCCTCTCCCCCTCCGAGCCTTGGGTTCGCCGACAACCGTTCCGATGGGTGTCCCGGCGTGGCTGGCGCTGGTTCGGTCGGGAGCGTGGCGTGATCAGGGTGCTGGTGGTTGATGACCAGGTTCTGGTCCGGGCCGGGGTCGCGCAGTTGTTGCGGACCGCCGGTCACGAGGTCGTGGGTGAGGCCGCGGACGGCCGGGACGCGACGCGGCTGGCCCTGGAGGTGCGACCGGATGTGGTGCTGATGGACATCCGGATGCCCCGGATGGACGGCATCGAGGCGACGCGGCGGATCCTGCGTGACGTGCCGGCGACCCGGATCGTCATGCTGACCACGTTCGCGGACGACGCCGAGGTCTACGGCGCTCTGCAGGCCGGCGCGGTGGGATACCTGGTGAAGGACAGCGAGCCGGCGGCGCTGATCGACGCCGTGCGGCGGGCCGCCCGGGGCGAGCCGATGCTCGACCCGCGGATCCTGAGCCGGGTGGTCGCGGACGCGGTCGAGGCACGCACCTCGGCCGTCGAGCCGGCGGATCCGCCGGCGCCCGAGCTGACCGCCCGCGAGCGCGAGGTGCTGAGCCTGCTGGGCGCGGGCCTCCCCAACGCCGAGATCGCGGAACGCCTGCATCTCGGCATCACCACCGTGAAGACCCACGTCTCGGCGGTCATGGACAAGCTGAATCTCCGCAACCGGGTTCAGGCGGCGGTGGTCGCCCATCGGCTCGGACTGGTCGACGACGACTTCCGGCCGACGCCCGGTGCAGGGAATCCTTGACCAGGCGACCTGGCCGACCACTCAGGCGTGACGAGGCAGACCGTGAACGCAATCAAGGCTCCAAGGCCGGGGGCGGCCAGGATGGAGCCGCGCGCCCTTCATTTTGCGTGGGTGGTCGCTCTTCGGGCCCGTGCTCAGTTCACCCCGGTGTAGGGCGCACGAGGTCGCTTCTCCTGATCGCCCGCATTGTCGGCCTGCCGTGAGGAGATCTTCCCGTTCCCCGCGCTGCCCGTGGCCGCACGCATCAGGATGGACCGATGAACCTGGCACCGACACCGCCGATGGGCTGGAACAGCTGGGACTGCTACGGCACCTCGGTCACCGAGGCCGAGGTGCTGGCCAACGCCGACTTCATGGCCCGCCACCTGCTGCCGCACGGCTGGAACACCATCGTCGTCGACATCCAGTGGCACGACCCCACGGCCCGCGCCGGCGGCTACAACCCCGCCGCCCCTCTACACCTCGACGACCGCGGCCGCCCCTACCCCGCGGTGAACCGCTTCCCGTCCGCCGCCAACGGGGAGGGTTTCCGCCCCTTGGCCGACCGCATCCACGCCCTGGGCCTGAAATTCGGCCTGCACATCATGCGCGGCGTTCCTCGGCTGGCAGCAGACGCTCCCACCACGACCACCGGGGGGCGGCGATCGGGCGGCGGCTTGGCCGGGCTTGGTGACATCGCGGATCGGGACGCGGTGTGCCCGTGGAACACGGACAACTACGGCCTGGACCATGACCGTGCCGGGGCGCAGGAGTACTACGACTCGCTGGGCACGCTGTTCGCCGGCTGGGGTGTCGACTTCGTCAAGGCGGACGACATGCTGTGGCCGTACCACGAGCGTGAGACCGAGTCGTTCGCGACGGCGTTGCGCCGCTCAGGCCGGGACATCGCGCTCAGCCTCTCGCCCGGCAAGGCCATGTCGCTGGAACGTCTGGATCACTTGCGGGCCAACGCCTCCGTGTGGCGCATCTCCGACGATCTCTGGGATCGCTGGGAGGACGTCGAGGCGCAATTCGCCCGGCTCGCCACCTGGGCGCCGCACGCCCGCCCCGGCGCATGGCCGGACGCCGACATGCTGCCCCTGGGCCACATCGGCATCCGGGCCGAACGTGGCACCGACCGCATGTCCCTCCTCACCCCAGACGAGCAACGCACCCTGATGTCCCTGTGGTGCCTGGCGCGCTCCCCGCTGATGATGGGCGGCGACCTGCCGACCTCACCCGCCGACACGATCTCCCTTCTCACCAACGACCCCGTCCTGACCCTTCTCAGCAACAGCCACCGCAACCGCCAGGTGATCCGCGACGGCGCCCTGATCGCCTGGACCGCCGAGGCCACCGACCGCGACGCCCGCTACGCCGGCCTCTTCAACCTCGCCTCCCACCCCACGACCGTCCGGGTACGAACCGCCGACCTCGGCTTCCGCCAGGCCGAGTCGATCACCGACCTCTGGACCAACGAGTCACTGCCCCTCACCCCACCCGACCTCACCACCGACATCCCCGCCCACGGCTGCCGCCTCCTCCGCATCAACCAACCGGCGACCTAGCCTCCAGCAGCCAAACACCGCCGCTCGGAGACCGCCGCCACCATCACCACCGCCGAGGCCCGTCGCAGTGTTCGCGCACGTCGCAGGTCGCACGTCGCACGTCGCACGCCGGGCGTCGCAGGTCGCACGCCGCACCTCGCACGCCGCACCTCGCACGCCGCACCTCGCACGCCGCACCTCGCACGCCGCACCTCGCACGCCGCAGCTCGCACGCCGCAGCTCGCACGTCGGGCGTCAGCATGAATCGCGAAGCGGCGCTGAGGTTCCCGATATCCGCGCTCCATGGCCTAGCGAGCGTGGGGGCGGCTTCAAACCGGGTCGATCTGGGGCTATGGGACGAGGACGGTTCGGGTGCCGGGCTTTTCGGGAGTTGACCAGAGCTTCTCGATGTCGGCCAGCCGGCTCTCGGCTGCGGTGACCTCGATGGCGCCGGTGTTGATCTCTTGGATCAGGGCGGGGAGTTCCTCAAGGTAGGCGCGGGTTGAGACGGCGCCCTGGCCGTTGCCCTGGAGGCGGAAGTTGGCTGAGCGCAGGGCCACGGAGGGCAGGGTGATGGTGGGACCGGCCACGGAGCCGATCTGGATCCAGTTCATGGCTCGGCTGCGGTCGGGGCGGGCTCGCAGGACGGCCATGATCGCGTCGGTCGCCGGCTGGCCCCAGAGGTAGTCGAGGACGATGTCGACCTCGGCGGCGGCCTCGGCCAAGGCGTAGGGAGACCCGTCCAGCGGCACGGTGGTGTCGGCGCCCAAGGCGGGCAAGGTGGCCAGGCGGGCGCTGTTGCGGCCGGCGGCGACCACCCGGGCCGCACCCAGCCGCTTGGCGACCTGGATGGCCAGCTGGCCGGCATTGCCCGTCGCACCCAGGACCAGCACGGACTGGCCGGGCTCGAGGGGCACGCGGCGGCGCAGCGCGACCCAGGAGGACATGGCGGGGTTCAGGCCGGCGGCGATCTTGGCGAGATCGACGTCGGGCGGGATCGGGACCGTGCGGCGGGGATCGAGGACCGTGTGGCTGGCCAGCGAGCCGGGCAGGTGGTCGTCGGCCACGAAGTAGACAATGTGACCGTCGGCCAGGCGCGCGACGCCGTCGATGCCGGGGATCATGGGCAGGACACCCGTGCTCGTGTAGTGGTTTCCGGCGGCGGCGCTGCGCACTCGCGGATGGAGACCGGCCACCAGCACCTCGGCCGCGACCTGGTCGTCGCCGGCCGGATCGGGGATGTCGAACGCCTCGTAGCGGGGCGCCTCGCTGAACGAATGAACCACGGCCGCGTCGACTCGCATGGATCCTCCTCGGTTGGTTGGTGACACGTACTAATTTAGTTTGTGGCACGTACCACTGCAAGATGGTTTGCGTCACGTACTAAACTGGCCGCATGCCCCTGAACACCGTGGATGCCTTGGTTCAGCTGTCGTTCGTCGTGCAGCGTGCGCTGGCCACCGTGGGCGCCGAGCATGATCTGTCGGTCGTCCAGATCCGCATGCTCGGCGTCCTGCGCGACCGCGAGCCGGGCATGCTGGAGCTCGGGGCCTACCTGGGCCTCGACAAGTCGTCGATCACGGGGCTGGTGAGCCGGGCCGAGAGGCGCGGGCTGGTGCGGCGCTCGGCCTCGCCACACGACGGCCGCGTGGTGCTGGTGTCGCTCACGCCCGCCGGCCGCGAGCTGACCGCGGCCGGCGAGGTGGCGATCCGCGACCGCGTCCTGGCCCTGACCGAACACCTGACAAGCCGGCAGCGGGCCGAGCTCACCATGCTCGCCGGCACGATCGTCGGGGAGGATTAGGTGGTCCCTCGTGGATGAGCCAGGTGCGGGGCGCGGCCTATGCCGCGAAGACGCGCTCGAAGATCTGGTCGATGACGGTGTTCTTGGCGAGGTTGTAGTCGCCGGGGTTGTCGCGGGTCGATCGGGCCAGGTCGAGTTTGGTACGGGCGTAGAGCGCCCGGTCGTCCGGATGGGTGCGCAGCCAGTCGCGGAACAGGCGGTGCCGGATCGGCTCCGGGGCGTTGCGGGGCCAGACGTGCAGGTGCAGCTCCTCGACGTCGTCGATGAGCATGCGGTGTCCATGCCACCAGGGCTCGCGCAGGATCAGGCGATAGCCCAGCGCCTCGAGCGGCGGCAGGTAACGCGACTCGTCCTCGGTGTCGTCGAGGAGCACGTCGATGTCGATGATCGGCTTGGCCGGCAGGCCGGGCACCGATGTGGAGCCGACGTGCTCGATCCCGACGATCCGCGACCCCAGCGCCCCCGCGATCCGGGCGCGGAAGTCCTCGTATCGGCCGGGCCACGCCGGGTCGTACTCCTGGACGACGATCGGCCGGTCGCCGCGGGGCCACTCCCCCACCAGCCCGGCGGCCATCTGTTCGGGCGTGGCGTGCGAACGTTCCAGCACCTCACGCGGATACTCGGCCAAGGTCAACCTCCTAGAAGAAGCAAAGTCTTCCAGCGTACGAGAGCAGCCATCGACCGACATCCGATTTTTCCGGACGCCCGCCGGGCCGAAGGAGAGGCAGCTCCGGCCGGGCGGGCGGCAACCGAGGCCACGGCGGCGGCATGGGACGTCGGGGTGAGCAGCTCAGCCCAGCCGGGACGCCGCGGTCACCAGGTCGGTGGAGATCTGCCAGAGGCGGGCTGCCCGCTCCCGGTCGAGGGCGTATGCGGCCACTCCGCGACGGACGCCGGGCACGTAGGGCACAGCCTCCTGGCAGTCCTCGAAGTAGCGCCCGGTCACCCCCTCGACCAGCGGGGACGCCGCCAGCAGGACGGATGTGGCAGCGCCCTGCTCGATGTCCTTGACCGACACGCCGGTCGTGCCGGACGGGTCGAACGACGCCGGGGGCGCGGCCAGGTGGCGGCCCAGTGCGGTGGAGGCGATCCGGCCGGGGTTGAGCGCGTTCACCGCGATGTGGTCGGGGGCCCAGCGCTTGGCCGCCTCGACGGCGAAGAGCACGTTGGCCGTCTTCGACTGGCTGTAGGCGGCCCACGGGTCGTACGCACGGTGGTTGAACATCAGGTCGTCGAAGGTGACGTCGCCGTTGATGTGGCCGACGGAGCTGACCGAGACCACGCGGGCGTTTCCGGCGGCGGCCAGGGCGTCGTGCAGGCCGAGCGCCAGCGTGAAGTGGCCGAGGTGGTTGGTGGCGAACTGCAGTTCCCAGCCCTGTGGCGTGCGGGTCTCGGGGGTGGCCATCACGCCGGCGTTGTTGACCAGGATGTGCAGCGGGCCGGTCCAATCCGTGGCGAAACGGCGCACCGACGCCTGGTCGGCGAGGTCGAGGGGCGCCACCACGACGCCGTGGCCGATCTCGGTGGCGACCCGATGGCCCGCCGTGAGATCGCGGACGGCCAGGGTGACCGACGCGCCGGCGAGGGCCAGGGTGCGGGCCGTGGCGACCCCGATGCCCGAGGCGCCCCCGGTGACGACGGCTCGACGGCCGCGCAGGTCGACACCGTTGATCACCTGGGCGGCGGTTGACGTGGCGCCGAAGGAAACGGGGCCGAAGGAAACGGGGCCGAAGGAAACGGGCATGACGCCCTCCTTGCTAGAGTCGAATAAGCGGACCACGGTCCGCTTAAGCCGACACTAAACGGACCGTGGTCCGGTTAGCAACGAATCGCGGAGGTGAGGTGAGCGACATGCGGGCCGACGCGCGCGACAACCACGACCGGGTGCTCGAGGTCGCGGCGCGAGCCTTCGCCCGCGAGGGCACCGGCGCCTCGATGAAGGCGATCGCCCGCGAGGCCGGCGTGGGCATCGGCACCGTCTACCGCCGCTTCCCGACCCGGGAGGCGCTGGTCGAGGCGGTCTACCGCCAGGAGGTCGAGCGCCTCTGCGCCGCCGCCGACGACCTGGCCCGTGACCAGCCGGGGGCCGAAGGGCTGCGCACCTGGATGGAGATGTTCGTCGACTTCATGGCGGCCAAGCGGGGGCTCGGCGAGACGCTCCGGGCCGTCCTGACCTCGGAGGCGGACATCCAGCAGACCCGCGACCGCCTCCGCGCTGCGATCGCGACGCTGCAGGAGGCCGGCGGGGTGAGGGCCGGCGTCGACCCGAACGACCTGCTGATGTCGCTGGGCGGGATCACCCTGATCGCCGCCGAGGAGCACCAGCGTGACCTGGCCTCCCGCCTGCTCGACCTCCTGATGACGGGCGTCCGCAGATAACGAACTGCACAGTGGACATGCGTACGGCGCTTCATGCGTGTTATATCTCTGCAACCGGCTGTTCGCCGGGGGTCGGGGAGGCACTCGTGGGTGTGGCGGTGGCGGTCGAGGGACTATCCAAGCGGTTCGGTCGCCAGGTGATCTGGGAGGACGTCACCCTCACCCTGCCCGCCGGGGAGATCTCGGTCCTGCTCGGACCGTCCGGGACCGGGAAGTCGGTGTTCCTCAAGACGCTGGTCGGGCTGCTCCGGCCGGACAGCGGGTCGATCTGGATCGACGGGCAGGACCTGCCCCGGTTGAAGGAGCGGCAGCTGTACGCCGTACGCAAGCTGTTCGGGGTGCTCTTCCAGGACGGCGCGCTCTTCGGCTCGATGAACATCTACGACAACGTGGCGTTCCCGCTGCGTGAGCACACCCGGAAGTCGGAGTCCGAGGTGCGGGCGATCGTCGGCGAGAAGCTGGACATGGTCGGGCTCAACGGCGCCGAGCGGAAGCTGCCGGGTGAGATCTCCGGTGGCATGCGGAAGCGGGCCGGGCTGGCCCGGGCGCTGGTGCTCGACCCCGAGATCATTCTGTTCGACGAGCCGGATTCGGGGCTCGATCCGGTGCGTACGGCGTACCTCAATCAGTTGATCATTGATTTGAACCAGCAGACCGGGGCGACCTTCCTGATCGTCACGCATGACATCAACACCGCGCGGACCGTGCCCGACAACATCGGCCTGCTGCACAAGGGGCATCTGGCCATGTTCGGGCCGCGGGAGATGCTGCTGTCGAGCACCGAGCCGGTGGTGCGCCAGTTCCTGAACGCCCAGCGGGTCGGGCCGATCGGGATGTCCGAGGAGAAGGACGAGGCCGATCTGGCCGCCGAGGCCGAGTCGGGCGAGGAGCTGGGCCAGTTGCCTCCGATCCCCATCCAGCTGCAGCCGTCGGACAAGAAGCCGCGGGAGGCCGAGCGCCCGCCCGGCCAGTGGTGCAACGAGAACAACGTCACGCCGCCCAGCGGGTCGTTCGCGGCATGAACGTCCTGGAGAGCACCGGCCAGTTCGTGGCGTTCAGCCTGGACACGGCGCGGAAGACGGTGAGACGGCCGTTCCAGGTGCGGGAGCTGATCCAGCAGGCGTGGTTCATCAGCTCGGTGTCGATCCTGCCGGCGGCGCTGGTGTCGATCCCGTTCGGGGCGGTGATCGCGCTGCAGCTCGGGTCGCTGGTCCGCCAGCTCGGCGCGCAGTCGTTCACCGGCGCGGCGTCGGTGCTGGCCGTGGTGCGGGAGTCGGGGCCGATCGTGACCGCGCTGATCATCGCCGGGGCGGGCGGCTCGGCGATCTGCGCCGACCTGGGCGCGCGCAAGATCCGCGAGGAGATCGACGCGATGCGGGTGCTGGGCATCGACCCGGTGCAGCGGCTCGTGGTGCCCCGGGTGATCGCCTCGATGCTGGTCGCGGTGCTGCTGAACGGGCTGGTCAGCGTGGTCGGGGTGGCCGGCGGCTACGTGTTCAACGTGCTGGTGCAAGGGGGTACGACGGGGGCGTACATCGCCAGCTTCCAGGCCCTGGGGCAGCTGCCCGACCTGGTCGCGGGCGAGTTCAAGGCGCTGGTGTTCGGTGCGGCGGCGGCGCTCGTGGCGTCGTACAAGGGGCTGAACGCGGGTGGCGGGCCGAAGGGCGTGGGCGACGCGGTGAACCAGAGCGTGGTGATCACCTTCATGCTGCTGTTCGCCCTGAATTTCCTGATCACGGCGATCTACTTCCAGGTCGTACCCCAGAAGGGCACCTGAGGTGATTCTCGACGACCTCGGCGCCCAGCTGGCCTTCCACGCCCGCACGTTCGCGGCCGTGCCCCGGGTCCTGAAGAACTACAAGAAGGAGGTCCTGCGACTGCTGGCCGAGGTCAGCTTCGGGTCGGGCGCCCTGGCCGTGGTCGGCGGCACGGTCGGCGTGATCGCGTTCATGACCTTCTTCACCGGCACCGAGGTGGGACTGCAGGGCTACCAGGCGCTCAACCAGCTCGGCAGCAGCGCGTTCACCGGCTTCGTCTCGGCGTACTTCAACACCCGTGAGATCTCCCCGCTGGTCGCCGCCATCGCGCTCTCGGCGACCGTCGGGTGTGGGTTCACCGCGCAGCTCGGCGCGATGCGGATCAGCGACGAGGTGGACGCGCTCGAGGTGATGGCCGTGCCGTCGCTGCCGTTCCTGGTCACCACCCGGATGATCGCCGGCTTTGTCGCGGTCATCCCGCTGTACGTGATCGGGCTGCTCTCCAGCTATCTCGCCACCCGGACGATGGCCACCGCCTACTTCGGGCAGTCCCCGGGCACGTACGACTACTACTTCCACCTGTTCCTGCCGCCGTCCGACGTGCTCTGGTCGTTCGGCAAGACGCTCGTCTTCAGCGTGGTCGTGGTGCTGGTGCACTGCTACTACGGCTACACGGCCAGCGGTGGACCGGCCGGCGTGGGTGTGGCGGTGGGCCGGGCCGTACGGACGGCGATCGTCGCGGTGAACATCATCGACTTCTTCCTCTCGCTGGCGATCTGGGGCGCCACCACCACGGTGAGGATCGCGGGATGAGGCTCAAACTCATCGGCGCGAGCTTCGTCGTCCTGCTGCTGGCGGCGGTCTCGCTGAGCGTGCTCGTCTACCGGAAGGCGTTCACGCCGGTCGTCACCGTGACCCTGCTGGCCGACCACACCGGGCTCCAGCTGAACTCGGGCGCCGACGTGAAGGTGCGGGACGTGATCGTCGGCGAGGTGCGGTCGATCACCGCCGACGGGACGGCCGCGCGGATGAAGCTCGCGCTCCGGCCCGGGGACAGCGCCTGGATCCCGGCCGACGTCACCGCGCGGCTGCTGCCCAAGACCCTCTTCGGGGAGCGGTACGTGTCCCTCGAGATCCCCGCCGCGCCGCACGACACGATCAAGGACGGCGCCGTGATCGGCCAGGACCGCAGCAGCAGCGCCCTGGAACTGGAACGGGTGCTCGACGACGTGCTGCCGCTGCTGCGCACGATCGCCCCGGAGCAGCTCGCGACCACGCTCGGCGTGCTGGCCGGGGCGTTGCGGGGCCGCGGCGACCAGCTCGGCGGCAACCTGGAACAGCTCGACGACTACCTGGTCCGGCTCAACCCGCACGTGCCCAACCTGCGCACCGACATCAAACGGCTGGCGGACACCCTGGAGGCGTACCACGGCGCCGCCGACGACCTGCTCACCCTGCTGCGCAACGCCACGGTCACCATGACCACGATCGCCGACCAACGGCAGCAGCTGGCCGCGCTGCTGACCGACACGACCGACGCCGCCGAGTACGCGACCGGCTTCCTCGACCGGCACGGCGACCGGATCATCCAGGTCGGCAAGGTCAGCGAGCCGTTGCTCGGCCTGCTGGCCACGTACGCGCCGGAATACCCCTGTGTCCTCGACGGCCTGGTCACCCTCCAGCCCCGCATCGAGCAGGTGTTCCGCGACGGCCGGATGCACATCACCCTGGAGGCCACCCGTGACCAGGGCAAATACGTCAAGGGCAGAGACGATCCGCGGTACGACGCGAGCGGCGGCCCGAAATGCTACGGGCTGCCCGACCCGCCGGTGCCCCTGAAACCGCCCGGCCTGGACGACGGCACCGAGGGCGATCAGGGCGGGCCGATCCCGATCACCACGACCGCGGCCATGGGCTACTCGGGGACGGCCGAGGAGCGCGGCGTGATCGACGTGCTGGCCGGCCAGGCCACCGGCACGCCGCCCGAGCAGGTCCCGGACGCGGCCGCGCTGCTGTGGGGCCCGGTGCTGCGTGGAACGGTGGTGTCCGGGGGATGAACCGCAACGTCGCGCCGCCGCTGATCAAGCTGATTGTCTTCGCCGCGATCACGCTCGTGCTGACCGGCCTGCTCGCCGGGTCGCTGGGCGCGTTCGCGCCGGACGGCACCGAGTACCGCGCCCGATTCACCGACGTCACCTCGGTGCTGCCCGGCGACGACGTCCGCATCGCCGGGGTCAAGGTCGGGCAGGTCAGCGAGGTACGCCTGATCGACGGCGCCACCGCCGAGCTCGCACTCACGGTCGACCAGGCGATCCCGATCCCGGCCAACGTGCACGCCGCCGTCCGCTACCGCAACCTGGTCGGCCAGCGCTACGTGGCCCTGACCAACCAGCCGGGCGCGTCGGAGAATCTGCGTCAAGGTGGGCTGATCCCGCTGGCCCAGACCTCGCCCGCCCTCGATCTCACGGTGCTGTTCAACGGCTTCGGCCCGCTGTTCACGGCGCTGAGCCCCGACGACGTCAACACCCTGGCGTACGAGATCATCCAGGTCTTCCAGGGCGAGGCCGGCACCGTCTCCGGGCTGCTGGAGCACACCGCCTCGCTGACCTCCACGCTGGCCGACCGCGACGCCGTGATCACTCGGGTCATCGACAATCTGAACACCGTGCTGGCCACCCTGGACGAGCACCGCGACCAGCTCTCCGGCAGCGTGGCCGCGTTACAGCAGTTCGTCTCCGGGCTGGCCGCCGACCGCGAGGCCATCGGCGACGCGGTCACCAACATCTCCGGCGTCACCAGCGCCACCGCCGGACTGCTCCGCGACGCCCGCCCCGACCTGCGCGCCGACATCGACCAGCTCGGCCGGCTCAGCGACACGCTGGCCGACAACGGCGGCGTGCTCGACCAGACGCTGTCCCGGCTGCCCGGCCAGTACCGCGACCTGACCACCACCGCGTCCGACGGCTCGTGGTTCAACTTCTTCATGTGCGACTTCGACGGGCACATCGCGCTGCCGGTCGCCGGTCGGACGCCGGTGGGGCCGTTCAGCTCGGACCAGGCCCGCTGCCGGACCGGCGGTGACCGATGAGGAAGCTCGGCGCCCTCGCCATCGTGGTCGCGGCCCTGCTCATGTACGGCGCGTTCCACCTGGAAGACCTCGGCCGGCTGTTCGGCGGGGCGACCTATCACGCCGCCTTCCGCGACGCGAGCGGCCTGGCCGAGGGCAACGAGGTACGCATCGCCGGCGTCAAGGTGGGCAAGGTGACCGGCGTCGAGCTGGCCTCGTCGGCGAGCCAGACGTACGTCAAGGTGTCCTTCGGGATCGACGACGACGAGGTACGGCTGGGCGACACGACCAGCGCCACCATCCGGATCAAGACCGTGCTCGGGCAGAAGTACCTGGCGCTGGGCCCGGCCGGCGACGGCCGGCTGGCCGAGGACGGCGAGATCCCGCTGTCCCGCACGGCGTCGCCGTTCGACGTGGTGCAGGCGGTCACCGGGCTGGCCGACCGGTTCCAGCAGATCGACACCAAGCAGCTCGCCACCGCGTTCGACGCGCTGTCGGCGGCCTTCGCGGACACCCCGGACAGCGTCCGCACCTCGCTGGACGGGCTGTCCCGGCTCACCCGCACGCTGTCGTCCCGGGACGCGCAGCTCCGGGAGCTGCTCGAACACGCGCACGGGGTGAGCAGCGTGCTGGCCGAACGGGACGAGGAGTTCCGGAAGCTGATCGCCGACGGCGACCTGCTGCTGGCCGAGGTGATCAAGCGCCGGGACGCGATCCACCAGCTGCTGGTCACCACGACCGCGCTCGCCGGTCAGCTGTCCGGGCTGGTCAAGGACAACCGGGCCCGGCTGGCGCCGGCGCTGACCGACCTGCGGAGGGCGCTGGCCGTGCTGCAACGCAACCGGGACAATTTGAGCGACACCATCGCGACGTTCGCGCCGTTCCTGGACGCGTTCACCAACGTGCTGGGCAACGGGCGCTGGTTCGACTCGTACCTCGACGGCCTGATCCAGCCGTTCCAGCCGGGGCCGGTCCGATGAGGGCCCGGCTCTTCACCATCGCGGCCGGCGCGCTGGTCGTCGTCCTGGCCGGGGTGGCCGCGTTCGTCGTGTTCGGCGGCGGCTCGGACGACCGGCGGCTGGTGGCCCACTTCACCAGCGCCGTCGGGATCACGCCCGGGTCGAGCGTGCGGGTGCTGGGCGTCGCGGTCGGCACGGTCACCGAGGTGGTCCCGCAGGGTGACACGGTGCGGGTCGTCATGGAGTACGACGCTGAGCAGCCCGTTCCGGCGGACGCGATGGCCGTGATCATCCCACCCAGTGTGGTCAGCGATCGGTACGTGCAGCTCTCCCCCGCGTACACCAAGGGCCCGGTCCTGAACGACAACGCCGAACTGCCCACCTCGCGCACGGCGGTGCCCCTCGAACTCGACGAGGTCTATCGCGCGCTCGACGAGTTCAACCGGGCGCTCGGCCCCACCGGCGCCAACCGGGACGGCTCGCTGAGCGACCTCGTCGACACCGGCGCGGCCAACCTCGACGGCAACGGCGAGAACCTGCACGACACCATCGACGGCGCGAGCACAACGCTGAAGACGCTCTCCGACGGCCGCAACGACCTCTTCGGAACGGTCGCCGACCTGCAGGAGTTCACCACCATGCTGGCCAAGAGCGAACGGCTGGTCCGCCAGTTCAACGGCCGGCTGGCCACCGCGAGCGAGCAACTCGCCGGCGAGGGCCCCGAACTGGAGGCCACGCTGCGGAGCCTGTCGGTGGCGCTGGCCCAGGTGGCGACGTTCGTGCGGGACAACCGCGAGCTGCTGAGCCAGGACGTCGCCGCGCTCACCGACGTCACCACCGTGCTGGTCCGGCAGCAGCAGGCGCTGATCGAGGTGCTCGACGTGGCGCCGCTGGCGCTGGCCAACCTGAACCTGGTCTACAACCCGCGCTCCGGCACCCTGGACACCCGCGACAACCTGCTCGGCCCGTACGGCCCGGCCACCTACGTCTGCTCGCTGCTGGTCAACCTGGTGCCGGCCGCGCAGGTGCCGGACGTGTGCATGGCGCTCGCGCGGGACCTGGTGGAGCGCGGCCTCCCCCTGCCGGACCCGCTGCGCAAGCTGCTCGGCCTGCCGCCTTCGTCGCCCGCGGTCAAGAAGCCGGTCATGGTCGCGCCCCCTTCGGTCGGTAGCGATCCCACCCTCGCCGGCATTCTGCCGCTGCCTGGGAGGCGATGATGAAGCGCCTCCTGTCGCTCCTGCTCGTCGTCGTGGCCGCCGGCGCCGGCTGCTCCCGGTCCGACTCGACCTACGTGGTCACCGCCGCGTTCGCCGACGTGCTCGACCTGGTGCCGCGCTCGGCCGTCCGGGTCAACGACGTGACCGTGGGCAGCGTCGACAAGGTCTGGCTGGACGGCTGGCAGGCCCGGGTGCGGATGACCATCGACGACGGGGTACGCCTGCCGGCCAACGCCACGGCCGAGCTGCGGCAGAGCAGCCTGCTCGGGGAGAAGTTCGTGTCGCTGTCGCCGCCGGTCGGCGAACCGGGCACCGGCACGCTCACCGACGGCGCCCTGATCCCGCTGGAGCGCACCGGCCGCACCGCCGAGGTCGAGGAGGTGCTCGCGGCGCTCGGCCTGCTGCTCAACGGAGGCGGGCTGGCCCAGCTGCGCACGATCAACGCCGAACTGGGCAAGGCCCTGAAGGGCCGCTCCCCCGCGGTCAACGACCTGCTCGGGCAGCTCGAGACGCTGATCGGCGGGCTGGACGCGCAGAAGGCCGACATCACCCGGGCCATCGACGCCCTCGACGCGCTCTCCGGCAAGCTCGCCGACGAGAAGGAGACCATCGGGACGGCGCTGGACGCGCTCGACCCCGGGCTGAAGGTGCTCGCCGACCAGCGGGTGCAGCTCACCTCGGCGCTGACCTCGCTCAGCGACCTGTCGACGGTCGGCACGCGGGTGATCAACGAGAGCCGGGACGCGACGCTGGCCACCCTGGCCGACCTGCGTCCGATCCTGTCCCAGCTGGTCAAGGCCGGCGACGACCTGCCGCACGCGCTCAACTTCATGCTGACCTACCCGTTCCCGCCGAACGTGCGCGGGGCGATCAAGGCCAGGTTCGTCAACCTGTACGCCACCCTGGATCTGGACGCGGCCGTCGTCCTGTCGAACCTGCTCGTCAACCCGGACACCGCGGCGATGGAGCCATCCACACCGGCGCCCCCCTCTTCTGCCCCTTCTCCTTCTTCGCCGCGGCGCACACCCAAGCCGTCGAAGACTCCCGTCGTCCCCGGCGCGCCGGAGCTCCCGGACGTGCCCCTGCCCAGCATCTCGGTCAGCGTCCCCGGCCTCCCGCTGCCCACGCTGCCCCAGCTGCCCCAGCTCCCGCTGCCGTTGCCCACCCGCGACTGCGGGCCGCTCGGCCTGCTCACCGGATGTGACCAGCCATGATCCTGACCCGGATGGCCAAGCTCCAGGTCCTGGTGTTCCTGGTGATCAGCGCGCTCGGCGTCAGCTACGTCGGGCTCGAGTACGTGGGCATCGCGAGGCGGGACTACGTGGTGCACCTGGACCTCGCCCGCGGCGGCGGGATCTTCGTGAACGCGCCGGTCACGTACCGCGGGGTGCCGGTCGGGCGGGTGTCGTCCCTGCGGCTCACACCGTCCGGGGCCCGGGCCGACCTGTCCCTCGAGCGGGACGTGAAGGTGCCCGCCGACCTGCGCGCGGTCATCGGGCTGCGGTCGGCCGTCGGCGAGCAGTACGTCGACCTGCGCCCCGAGCGCGCCGGAGGGCCGTACCTCGGCAACGGGTCGGTGATTCCCTCATCCCGCACAGGCACCCCCCTGCCGGTGGAGATGCTCCTGACCAACCTCGACGAGCTGGTCCGATCGGTCGACGGCGACAAGCTCACCGTGGTCATCACCGAACTGGGCACCGCGTTCGAAGGCAACGCCGCCGCACTCCAGCTGCTGCTCGACTCGTCGGACACCCTGCTGGACACCGGCGGCGCCTACCTTCCGCAGACCGAACGGCTGATCGACGACGCCACCGTCGTGCTCACCACACAGGCGTCCCAGTCGGCGGCGCTGCGGCGGTGGGCGGCCGGGCTGGCCTCGCTGAGCGGCACCCTCCGCAAGGCCGACCCCGACCTGCGCCGGCTGCTGGCCAACGGGCCGCCCGCGGCCACCGAACTGACCCTGCTGCTGCGCGGCCTCGACCCGGCCATCGGCACCCTGCTCGGCAACCTGATCACGGTCAACGGCATCGCGGTACGCCGGCTCCCCGGCATCGAACAGATCCTGGTCACGTACCCCCTGGTCATCGCCGGCGGCTACACGGTCGCACCCGGCGACGGCACCGCCCACTTCGGCCTCGTGGTCAACGCCAACGACCCGCCGCCCTGCCAGTACACCGACACCGGGGCGCAGACCTGCACCGACGCCGAGCTCGCGGCCGGATCCGGGGTCCGCAGCGAACGCAACGCGCCCCGGCCGGACGGGCGAGGCACGGTCGCGCCCGCCCCGGATGGTGGAGCGGCGCCGGCCGCGGCGTCGCCTCCGGTGGCCGGGTACGACCCCGCGAGCGGGCTGGTGGTCGGGCCGGACGGGCTGCCGATGTGGTTCGGCGGGACCGGCGGGCAGGAAGCCGTGGCCGGAGCGCAGTCCTGGAAGCAGCTTCTTCTGTCGGGAGTGACGCCGTGAACGAGCCTTCGCGCAGCGTGCGGCGCCGCCAGGTGTCCCGGGCACAGAGGGTGCGGCCGGTGACGCCGCGCGTCCCTGACCCGCCGATTGACCCTTCGCTCGCGTCTGGCTCGGAGTTGTCCACAATCTCCGACCCTGTGGATGACGTCGCAGAATCGTCACAGCCCGCTGCTACATTCCCGCCCACCCATAGGGGTGGGGGCGGTGGCGGTGCGCGCGAAGCTTCAAGATCGACTTCTTCGCGCGCGGGTGTCGGCTCGGGCGGCAACGCGGGCTCGGGCTCGGGCGCAGTTGCGGACGCGGGTGCGGGTACGGATACGGCCTTGGACGGCACGGACGCAGGCGCGGGCTCGGATGCGGATCCGGAAGCACTGGCGCGCCGGTGGCGCTACGTCGTGGTTGGGCTCTGTGTGTTGCTGGCGGCCGTGCTGGTCGGCGGCGGGCTGGTGGGGCGAGACGTTTATGACCAGCGCCGGACTGAGGAGGCGCATCAGCAGGCGACCGCGGCGGCTCGGCAGGCGGCGGTTGACTTCATGTCGATCAGTGCCACCACTGTGGACGCCGATATCGAGCGGATCAGCGGCCGGGCCACCGGCGACTTCCGGGAGGAGTTCACCCGGGGCTCGGCGCAGGTGCGGAAGGCGGTGCTCGAGAACAAGGTCGACTCCAAGGGCACGGTTCTGCGTACCGGATGGGTGTCGGGCGATCTTCGCAGCGCCGTCGTGCTGGTGGCGGCGGATGCGACCGTGAAGAACAAAGGGGCGCCGGACGGGCGGCTCTCGCACTACCGGGTTCGGGTGGGACTGGCCAAGGACGGAGCCAGCGGCCGCTGGCTCGTCTCCCAGCTCCAGTTCGTCGGGTGAAACCGGATGCAGGCGGGTGCGGCAGGTGAAGGCCGGTGAAGGCGAGTGCGGCAGGTGAAGCGATGACGCGGCGGAAGAGGGTGGCGCTGGTTCTGGCCGTTGTGACTGCGGTCGCCGGCGGGGCGGGGGGCTGGCTGTGGTGGCAGCGCGACGCGGGAGCCGCGCGGGCCACGGCGGCCAAGGCCTCGGTGGCCGACGCGAGCACGGCGGCGCAGGCGATCTTCTCGTACGACTACCGGAGCTGGGACGCGAGCGTGGCCAACGGCAGCCGCTACACGACCGGCGGCTTCTCCGGCGAGTACGTGAAGATGACCGCCGGACTCAAGCCCCTGGCCACCACCGAGAAGGCGATCGTGCAGGCCCAGGTGTCGGCGATCGGGGTCGAGGAGGTCGGCGGTGACACCGTGACCGTGCTGGTCTACCTCAACCAGTACCGGCGCAACGCCAAGATCAGCGGGGAGAAGGTCGACCAGAACCGGGTCGTGCTCACCATGCGCCGCGCCGACGGCACCTGGAAGGTCGCGGCGGCGGCCGCGGTCTAGGGCTCGGTCGATCGGCAGGACGAACGCTGGGCGGTCAAGGCTAGGACGAAACGCTAGGCGGTCAAGGCTAGGACCAACGCTAGGCGGTCAAGGCTAGGACCATGCGGCGGGCGGCGGCCAGGACGTCGGCGGGGTTGACGTCGGCGGCGCCGTAGGTGGCGGCCAGCACCGAGCCGACCGTGTTGAAGACGGCGCGGATGTAGAGGACGTCGGCGGCGGGGGCGCCGGGGCCGGCGAAGTGGGCGACCACCCGTTCGAAGGCGGCCGGCACGCTCAGCTCGGGGCCGCCCAGCCGCCGCTGGATGGCCTGGTTGGCCAGGGCGAAGCGTTGGGCGTACACGTGCTCCTCGCCGGTGTTGTCGAGCCAGCGCAACGCCGCCTCGCGCAGCAGGCCGGGCGTCCGCGGCCGCGTCTCGAGCCACTCCAGGAACGTGTCGACGTCGCGCCGGCGCTGCTCCAGCAGGCTGCGGAGGATCTCTTCCTTGCCCGCGAAGTGGTAGTAGAGCGACGACTGGTTCATGCCCAGGGCGGCGGCGATGTCGCGGGTCGTGGTGGCGTCGAAGCCCTTCTCGGTGAACAGCTCCAGGGCGACCCGGTGGATCTCGGCGCGGGTGTCGGCGGCGCTGCGGCGGGCTCTGGGCGGCATGGGCCACATCCTACTTGATTACCAATCGCTTGATTGGCTATGGTCCGTACTACCGATCAATCGATTGATTGGTAACGAGGGAGGAACCTCCATGACCATGACCATCGCCATCGTCGGCGCCGGGCCCGGCGGCCTGCTCTGCGCCCTGGTGCTGCAACAGCACGGCATCGCCGCCACCGTCTACGACACCGACGCCTCGGCCGACGCCCGTGACGCGGGCGGCTCGCTCGACCTGCACGCCGACACCGGCCAGATCGCGCTGGCCGACGCGGGGCTGCTCGACGAGTTCATGACCGTGGCCCGGGCCGAGGACCAGTCCAAGCGCATGATCGACATGCACGGCGCCGAGCGGGGCTCGTTCCAGCACGACGAGGACGACACCGCGGCGCCCGAGATCGACCGCGGTCAGCTGCGCGCGCTCATCGCCGGGCATGTGCGCCCGGAGAACGTCCGCTGGGGCCACCGGCTGACCGGCGCCACGGCCCTCGGCGACGGGCGGCACCGCCTGGCCTTCGCGAACGGCACGACCACCGACGCCGACCTGGTGATCGGGGCGGACGGCGTGTGGTCCCGGGTGCGGCCGCTGGTCAGCGACGTGGTTCCGGAATACTCGGGCGTCACCTTCCTCGACGTCCGGTACGACGACGCGGACCGCCGCCACCCGGCGCTCGCGGCCGTGATGGGCGGCAAGGGCCACATGTTCGCCCGCGGCGACGACGGCAACGCGATCATCGCCCAGCGCAACAGCAACGGCGTGATCCGCGGGTACCTCGCCATGCGCACCGAGGCCGACTGGGCGCAGCGGGCCGGCGTACACGTGGATGATCGTCCCGGCCTGCACGCCTACCTGCGTGAGCGGTACGCGGCCTGGTCGCCCGGCCTGCAACCGTTCCTCACCGACAGCGACGACTACGTCGAGCGTGGCATCTGGTTCCTGCCCACGCCGATGACCTGGCCGCACCGGCCCGGCGTGACCCTGCTCGGCGACGCCGCCCACGCGATGGGACCGTTCGGTGGCTACGGCGTCAATCTGGCCCTGCTCGACGCGGCCGAACTGGCCCGGGCCCTCGCCAAGGAGCAGACCCTCGACGACGCGGTACGCCGTTACGAGCACGCCATGCAGATCCGCGCGGCCGGGTACGCCGCCTCGTCCAACCTGGCCACCCGGCGCTTCTTCGGCATCGTCGCCGGCGCCGAGGCATCAGCCGCCGCCGAGGCATCAGCCGGCCCCGCGGCATCAGCCACCGACGAGCAGCCGGAGCCCGACCACGCCGAGTCGCACCGCGCCTATCGGGCGGGCGCCGACCGCTACCGGCTGGCCCGCGAGGCGACCGGCGACTGGCGGCTCAGGTTCGACACCCCGGGCGGCACGCGTACCGCCGAGCTGATCCTCCAGGCCGTCGACCAGGAGCTGACCGGCTCGCTGGACGGCCGCCCGTTCGACCGCGCCCGTGTCGACGGCGGCCGGCTCCGGTTCCGCGCCCGGATCAGCTCGCCCTTCCCGGCCACGCTCGACTGTGAGGCCACCGTGGACGGCGACACGATCACCGGCGTGGCCCGGCACACGATGATGACCCTGGCGTTCAGCGGCGATCGCATCAGCGAAGTCACCGGTCCGGCCGCGCCGCCAGCCTGATCAGCTCGGCCCGGGACGCCACGTCCAGCTTGGTGAAGATCTTGCGCAGGTGGTAGTCGACGGTACGGGGACTGAGGAAGAGCTGCGCCGCCACCTCACGGTTGGTCGCGCCCTCCCCCACGATCCGGACGATCTGCGTCTCCTGCGGCGTGAGCTCGCCGGTGGTGCTCGGGTCGCGCTTGCGGGCGGTCTCGCCGGTGGCCCGCAGCTCGTTCGCGGCCAGCTCGGCCCACCCGGCCAGCCCGAGCCGCTCGAACGATTCGTGTGCGGCCCGCAGGTGGGTGCGGGCCTCGGTCCGCTTCCGGCGCCGGCGCAGGGCTTCGCCGAAGAGCAGCCGGGTACGCGCGGAGTCGAACGGCCGCCCGCCGGTCGCGTGCCGATCGAGTGCCTCGGCGAAGTCCCGGTCGTCGTCGGACAGCAGCCCCCGGCTGCGGGCCACCAGCGCCGCGCCCCACGCCGACCCGGTGTCCGCGGTCCAGGTGGACAGCCGGGTCAGCGCGGCCTCGGCCGTGGCCCGGTCGCCGGTGCGGACGGCGGCCTCGACCAGGTCGGCGGCCGAGAAGACGCCGACCATCGGGTGGGACTCCCCCGGCCCGGCCACGGCCAGCGCCACCAGCCGGTCGCGGGCCTGACCGGGACGGCCGGCGGTGAGATCGAGCAGGCCCAGGGCCCACGACGCGATGCCCGCGGCGGGACCGAGCCGATGTCCGATCGCGTGCGTCAGGGCGGCCGCCGCGTGGTCCCGGCACTCCCGATCCCGGCCGTGCGCCGCGTCGATCCAGGCCAGCACCGCGCGCAGGTGCGCGGCCGGGTTGTCCTGGCCGGTCTCGGTCGCGATACGCAGGCCCTCGGTGGCGTCGGCCGTGCCCGCGGCGAACCGGCCGGTCCAGCCTTCCAGCGAGGACAGCGGCGCGAGCAGCGCGGGCAACATCGACGCGGCGCCGGCCGACCGCGCCCGGGCCACCGCGGAGGTGAACAACCCGACCGCCACCGCGTCATCCCCGAGGAACATCGCCCCGGCCGCGGTGATCATCATCGCCCGCAGATCCGCGCCGCCGGCCGCGAGCTGAGGAGCCGCGCGCTGAGGAGCCGCGGGTGAAGGAGCCGCGGTGACAATGCCCGGCAGCGCGGGTGCGGAAAAGCCGGAGAAGGTGGCCGCGGCGGCGCGCAGGTGCCGGGCGGCGGCCGCCGTGTCCCCGCTGAGCAGGCCGTCCAAGCCCTGCACGAGCTGGGCGCTGAGCGGGATCGCGGCGTCCGGCATCGGCAGGGCGGCCAGCCGGCGACCGGCCTCGCGCAGTCCGGCGGCGTCACCGGCCAGCCACGCCGCCTGCCCGGCCTCGGTGAGCATCTGCGCGGCGGCCACCGGGCCGGCATCGGCGGCGGCGCCGGTCAGGATCGCGTACGCCGCGGTCAGCTCGCCGCAGACCGACTCGATCGACCCGCGCAGGTGGTCGGCCCGGCACCGCAGGGCCGGCGAGGCGGCGACCACGCGGTCGAGCAGCCCGGTCGCGCGTTCCGGGGCGCCCGCCTGCCAGGCCGACGCGGCCGCGAGGACCAGCCGTTCGCCCCGCAGCGCCGCGTCGGCGGTCAACGTCGCCGCCCGTTCGAGAGCCGTCGCCGCGGCGGCGTGCCCGCCCCGGGAGCGGGCCCGGTCGGCGGTGCGGTGCAGTTCGGCGGCGACCTCGTCGTCCGGGCCGAGCGCGGCCGCGGCCAGGTGCCAGGCCCGGCGGTCGGCGTTCTCGTCGCCGTCCAGCGCCGAGGCCAGGGCCAGCCGCGCGTCGCGGCGCTGCCAGAAGGTCGCGCCCCGGTAGACGGCCGAACGGACCAGCGGGTGGCCGAACACGACCGTCCCGGCGTCGACCCGGACCAGGCCCGCCTTCTCGGCGGCGTCCAGCGCGCCGGACGGGACGCCGAGCCGGTCGGCGGCGCGCAGGACCGGCGCCAGCTCGCCGCTGTCCTCGGCCGCCGCGACCAGGAGCAGCGTCTGCGTGGACGGGTGCTCACGGCGTACCCGATCGAGAAAGACCTGCTCCACCCCCGCGCCCACCGGCAGACGCTCGGGCAGCGACTCGCGGCCGGAGAGCTGGTCGGCCGACAGCGAGCCGGGCAGCTCGAGCAGGGCCAGGGGGTTCCCGGCGGTGCTGGCCACCAGGCGGTCGCGGACCGCGGCGGAGAGCCCGGCGCCGAGCAACGCGCCGGCCGCCGGCTCGTCGAGGCCGGTGAGCGTGTGTGAGGGCAGCCCGGCGGCGTCGAAGTGGTCACGGGCCGCGAACAGGATCACCACGCCCTCCGAGCCGAGCCGCCGGGCGGCGAAGGTCAGCGCGCCGGCCGAGGCGCCGTCGAGCCAGTGCGCGTCGTCGACCAGGCAGAGCAGCGGGCGTTCCTCGGCCGCCTCGGCCAGCACGCTGAGCACCGCGAGCGAGACCAGGAAGCGGTCCGGGCCGGTCACCGGGCCGAGGCCGAACGCGCCGCGGAGGGCCGCGCCGAGCCGTTCCGGTATCACCTCGATCAGCTCGGCGACCGGCCGCAACACCTGGTGGACGGCGGCGAACGGGAACTCCGACTCGGACTCGATGCCGGTGCCGCGCAGGACGCGCATGCCGGTGGCCTGCTCTTCGGCGTACCGGAGAAGGGCCGACTTGCCGATGCCCGCCTCACCGCGCAGGACGAGCGAACCGCTCTGCCCATCGGCGGCCGCGGCGAGCAGGCCATCGATGAGCGTGCACTCGTCGCGCCGCCCGTGCAGCATGCCGCCGATGCTACGGGACCGGTGACATCACCGATTCGATCGACGTACGCCGACCCGCAGGCTGGGTCCATCCGAACAACGAGAAGAGGAACCGCCATGAACTCGGCCGATGTGATCGTCGTCGGGGCCGGACCCACCGGACTCGCCCTGGCCGGGGAGCTCGCGCTCGCCGGTGTCCACGTGCGCCTGCTGGAGAGGCGGCGCGAGGACCCCAACATCACCCGGGCGTTCGCGCTGCACGCCCGTACGCTCGAACTGCTCGACGCCCGCGGCCTGGCCGACGAGGTGCTCCAGCACGGCGTACCCGTCACCCGCATCGCGCCCCTGCCCGGCGCGGCCCTCGACCTGAACATCCTCGACACCCGCTACCCGATGATCTTCATCGCGCCGCAGAGCGGCACCGAGAAGGCGCTGCGGGCCCGGGCCGAGCGGCTCGGCGTGGAGATCGTCACCGGCGCCGAGGTGCTCGGCCTGCGCCAGGACGACGACGGCGTGATCCTGGAGGTGGGCGGCGAGAACCCGCACACCGAGCGGGCCCGCTTCGTGGCCGGCTGCGACGGCGCGCACAGCGCCGTGCGGCGGATGGCCGGCATCGACTTCGCCGGGAAGCAGTACGAGACCCACATCCTGCTCGCCGACGTGCACCTCTCCGAGCCGCCGGCCGAGGCGATGTTCGCCCGGACCGGCGAGGACGGCGCGGTGATCATCGTGCCGTTCGGCGACGGCTGGTTCCGGGCCATCGCCTGGGACCGCCGGCGCGACCGGACGCCGCTGAGCGAGCCGGTCACCTACGACGAGATGCGCGACGCCTTCCGGCGCATCGCCGGCAGCGACCTGGGCATGAGCGAGCCGCGCTGGACCAGCCGGTTCCTCAGCGAGCGCCGCCAGGCGTCCCACTACCGCTCGGGCCGGGTCTTCCTGGCCGGCGACGCCGCGCACGTCCACTCCCCGCTGGGCGGCCAGGGCATGAACACCGGCATCCAGGACGCGATGAACCTGGGCTGGAAACTGGCCGCGGCGGTGCACGGAACGGCGGCCCCGTGGCTGCTGGACAGCTACGAGTCCGAACGGCACCCGGTCGGCGAGCAGGTCCTGCGGCTCACCGACGCCTTCAACGGCATGGTCCTCGGCCGCAAGCACCCGCGCACCATCGCCCAGGCGCTGGTGATGCGCGCGATCTTCCGGTTCCACCGCACCCGCCGCATGATCGCCGGCCGGATCAGCGGCGTCGGCATCGCGTACCCGGCCCGCACGTCCGGCGCCCACCGGTGGACCGGCCGCCGGATGCCCGACGTCGACCGGCTCTACACCGAGCTTCGCGACGGCCGGTTCGTGCTGGTCACCCGCTCGCCGCTGGCCCTGGGCGAGGTGCCGGGGGTCAAGGTGGTCCGGCGCGAGGCGCTGCCGGGTCCGGCGATGGTTCTGGTACGCCCGGACGGCTACGTCGCCTGGGCCTCCGACCGCATGCTCCCGGCCGACGAGACCCTCGCCGCCGTCCGGGAGTGGTGCGGGCAGCCGCTACCTCTCAGCCGGTGAGCTGGTACCGGCGGATCACCGACCCCGCCTCCAGCTCGAGGCCGAACCGCTGATAGGCCCAGACCAGGAAGCCGGCGCATTCGCGGGCCACCCAGAAGGTGTGATCCTGACGAAGGTCATTCTCACGGATGGCGAGAGCCTGCCTCAGCAGCGTCACACCCTGCCGATCGCGGGTCGCGGCCAACGACCAGCCGTGGCGCATCAGGGCGATCGCCCGGGAGGCGGGCAACGCGCCGGCCCGAAGCTCTAGGACGGCCGCGGTCTCACCGGCCGCGCGCCGGTACAGGTCAGCGGCCACCTCCTCGTCACCCCGCTTCTCGGCCGACAGGCCCTGCTGCTGCCACACGCGGGCCCGGATGAGCCGAGCCATGCACGACCTGCCGGTGGTCATCCCGTACACCCTCGACCAGGTGGCGAGCACCGCCTCCGCGTGCTCCTCCGCCTCGGCCAGGTGCTGGTCATCCCCCAGCCGGGCCAGGACACTCGCGAGGTTGTGCTGGGCCAGGGCGGCGGGCATCCGGCCGGTCACCGGGATGGTGTCGATACGTCGGCTCAGGACCGCCCGGCGTACGCGGACGGCCTCGTCGAGGTCGTTGCACCGGACCGCCTGGAACGCCGTCTGCTCCATCGAGTCGAGCGTCCACCGGTTGTGGGTGCCCAGGTGCTCCTCGCAGAACGCCACCAGCTCCCCGGCCCGCCGGCGGGCGTCCTCGTGGGCGCCTTCGAGGCTGAACACGTTGCGCTGCGCCGCCCAGAGGCTACGGACCAGCAACGGCGACGGTTCCTGCGGCAGGTTGGCCTCGATCTCGTGCAGCAGATCGATGGCCCGCTGGAACACCTCCGGGTCATCCCGGCGGAGCCAGGCCCGGAAGACGGCGAGCTGGGCGTGCAGGCGGACCTCGTCGTGCGGCCCGAGGCCGGCGGTGGCGATCTCCCGGGCCCTGAGGGCGGCGGGCTCGCTCCTGGCCCGGCTCAGCTCGAGCACCTGGTTCTCGGCCAGCGCGGTGTAGAAGCCGGCCAGCATCGACGGCTCGACGTCGTCGCCCTTCTCCAGCCATTCGATGGCGCGGTCCAGGTAGCGGATGGCTTCCGCACGGCGGTGCTGTTCCCGGGCGATGTCGGCCAGTTCGCCGGCGCTCTGCGCGGCCCGCACCAGATCGGGCTCGGCGCCGTCCTGGGCCAGGCCGACGTGCAGGGCGAGCAGCGTCTGCCGGTACTCCTTGTCCGAGCTGTCCAGCAGGCGGCGTACGGTCCGCAACGCCGCGTGCAGCATCAGCTCGCGGACCTTGGGCGAGAGCACGTTGACGACGGCGTCGCGGGCGAGCTCGTAGCGGATGCGCTCGATGAACTCGATGACCCGGACAGGTTCACCGGCGGGCCGGATCCAGGCGCTGGCGAGCGCCTCGGCCAGTCCGCTGCCGGACTCCGTGTCGAGCGCTTCGAGGGCCGACAGCAGGACGTCGTCGACGAACGACTGCCCCAGCATGGCCGCCGTGGCCAGGGTCTGCTGCACGCCGGCCGTCAGCCGGGCCCAGTGCTCGCGCAGCAGGCTGTCGAGACCACCGTTGATCGATTCGATCTCGTCGGCGTCCAGCACGATGCGGCCGTTGCCGGTCGCCGACCGGACCCGCGGCGTGTCGAGGAGCAGCCGCAGGGCGTAGGGGTTGCCGTCGGCCCGCTGGGCGAGCCGGAACGCGACCCCGGGGTCGGTCTCCGGGAATTGGGCCCGGACGTAGTCCACCAGATCGTCGGGGTCGAGCCGGGCGAGCACCTCGCGATGCACCCGTTCGGCGTCGGCCGCCTCGGCGAGGTACGCGGTGAAGGGCGACGGCATGGCGTCACCGCCCGGTGGGTCCGGCCAGGTCGTCGCGACGAAGAGCACCGGCACGCTGCCGCTGAGGATCTCGGTGACGAAGTCGACGGTGGCCCGGTCGAGATCGTGGGCGTCGTCCAGCACGACGACGACGCCGAGCCGGTCGCCACCGAGCCCGTCCGCGGCGGCCCGGAGCAGGGCGGCGAAGGCGTTACCCAGACCGGCGGTCAGCTCGGCGGTGCCGGGGACGATGCGGTCGACCGACAGCCGGAGGAGGCGCTGGGACAGCTCGGGAGTGATCGGGCTCAGGTTGACCAGATGTCTCAGGGGCACGGCCGCGGCCACCGCCGCCAGGATCGAGTCGTCGAGCGCACCGCGCGCGGCGATCGCCTGCAGCACCGGCCCGAGATGCGGCGCCAACTGGTCGGCCATCGACTCCAGAGCCGGGCCGCACGAGCCGTCGCCGAGCCGGCTGCTGGCCGGGGCGAGCCACAACCAGGGCGGGACCGTGTCGGCCGGCACGGTCAGCCGCCGGTGCCGGACGACCTTGCGGCTGGTGGTGACGTCCACAAAGGTGGCCGAGGCGGCGTCGGGGCTGTCCACCAGGGAGGGCGACCAGTAGCCGGGCGCCGGCTGCACGGCGGCGAGCCGGGCGTAGAACTCCTGGACGATCCGGGTCTTGCCCCAGCCGGGTGAGGCGACGAGGGCGATCATCCGCGGCGTGCAGGCGTGGCGAACCTCGTCGAACGTGGTGACGAGCCGGTCCACCACGGACAGTCGTTCCGAACCGACAAACACCGCGGATTCCTCCAGGCTATCGACTTGGCGTGAGCTGTCCGTCAGCTCAACACGAAGCGAGCAGCAGGCAAATCCGATGATCGGCCGGTTTGTCCGGCTCGGCGTCGACCGATACGGTCCGATCACGTCACACCTCAGGGAGGACGACCTGATCACGCCACTGTCCGACAACCCGGTCCCGGCGGTCGACGGCGACCTGTTCGGTTTCCGGACGTACGTCGAGGAACTGCACGACGTCGTCGTCCGGGCGGACTCCCTCCCGCTGACGGTCGGGGTCTTCGGCTCCTGGGGTTCCGGCAAGTCCAGCTTCATGCGCATGTGGCAGGACCTGCTGACCGGTGCGCCGACCGACCGGGCCGTGTGGTTCAACCCATGGAAGTACGACCAGAAGGTCGAGGTCTGGGCCGCGCTGCTCCAGTCCCTGCTGGCCGAGGTGGCCTTCGAGGAGGAGCGCGGCGGCGAGCGGGTCACCCGGATGGCCCGGGCCGTGTCCTGGCTGGGGTTGCGGGCCGGTGCCGGGATCGCGGCCAACCTGGCCAGCGGCGGGCTCGTGCCCGCCGCCGACGTGACGTCGGTGATCGACGCCGTGACGGCCGAGAACCGGCAGCACTACGCCGAGATCAACCGTTTCGAGGCCGACTTCGCGGCCGCCGTCGACGCCGTGCTCCCGCCCGGGGGAAAACTGTTCGTCTTCGTCGACGACCTGGACCGCTGTACGCCGGAGTCCGCCCTGAGCGTGCTGGAGGCGATGAAGCTCTTCATCGGCGACGCCCGCTGCGTCTTCGTGCTGGCGATGGACATCGACCTCCTCGGCTCGATCGCCTCGACGAAGTTCGGCTCCGAGGTGGCGGCGGACGGCGGCGCCTACCTCGAGAAGATCATCCAGCTTCCGTTCCACCTGCCGCGGATCCAGTTCGCCGCCGTGCGACGTGCCTTCGGCCCGGCCCTGGGCGACCTCGGGGCGGATCCGGTCCTCTGGAAACTGATCGAGACCGGTCTCGGGCACAATCCGCGGCGGGTCAAGCGGTTCGTCAACGTGCTCAACCTGGCCCTCGCCATCCGCCGGCGGGACACCTCGGTGTCGCCCCGGCCGAGCCGCGCCCAGGAGATCCAGCTGGCCGCCCTTCTGATCATCCAGAGCGAGTTCCGGCCGACCTTCCACGCCCTGGCCCGTGATGCCTCCCTGTGGTCGGCCGACCGGCCGGAACAGGTCCCCGACGAGCGGGCTCGCGCGGTGCTGTTCCATCCCGGCCTGGCCCGGCCGAGCCCGGCCGAGGTCATCCGCATGCTGGATGTGGCCCGGCTCTCGGGCCCCGGCCTGGAACGCTGATCACCCCCGGGTCGTCGCGGCCGCGTTCCGCCGGTGCGGGGCCCGGGACGGGCAGGCCGGCCAGTGCGGGGCCGGGCGGCGGCGGGACCGGCCCGGGGCGGCGGCGAGGACGCGGCGGTGGGCGGCCTGGGCCTCCGGGCCCGGTTCGATGCCCAGCTCGTCGGCCAGGAGGCGGTAGAGGCGCTGGTAGGCGGCCAGGGCGTCGGCTCGGCGGCCGGTTCGGTGCAGGGTCGTGATCAGGTGGGCCCAGAAGGTCTCGCGCAGGGGGTGGCGCGCGGTCAGGGCACGCAGCTCGGCGCTCAGGCCGTCGTGGTGGTGCCCGGCCAGGTCCAGGGTGATGCGGCGGTCCAGGGCGGACAGCCGCAGGTCGGTCAGCCGGGTCGCCTCGACGTCGGCCAGCCAGGCGGAAGGCATGTCGGCCAGGGCCGGGCCGCGCCACAGATCCAGGGCTAGGCCGAGGATCTTTCGTTCGGTACGGGCGTCGCCCGCCCCGGCGGCCTCGTCGAGGAGCCGGGTGAAGCGCAGCGCGTCCACCCGGTCCGGGTCGGCCACCAGCGTGTAGCCGGCCGGTCCGGTGTGGATCGACGCCGCGCCGAGCAGCCGCCGCAGCCGGGTCAGGTAGACGGTCAGCGTGCGGCGGGTGCTGGCCGGCAGGTCCTCGTCCCAGACGGCGGCGGCCAGGCGGCCGGCCGACACGGGGGTGCCGGCCGACAATGCCAGGACGGCCAGGACGGTCCGCAGCCGGGCGGCGCTCGGTGTGACGTCCCGCCCGTCCACGGTCACGGTCAGCGGACCCAGAATGCCGACGGAAACCATGACCACAGCACACCGCAGGACCGGGCCGCGTGTCCGAGCCATTCGATCCAGGTCGAACAACGCGTGGCGAGGCTAGGACGAGCGGCGGATGATCGCCACGCCGAGGCCGGCCGTGAGGAGGAGGAGGGCCGCCGCGGGCCACCAGAGGCGGGACCTGCTCTCGTCGCCGGCCGGTGACGCGGCCGAGGCGCCGGCGTCCGCGGCGGCGCGGTCGGCCTGGGCGCGGTCGCCGAGCGGGGCCGAGCCGGAGGCGCCGGGGGTGCCGAGCCGGGCGTGCCCGGGCGCCGGCGAGGTGTCGAGCGGGTTGCCCTCCACCGCCGGGACCTCCGCGGTCAGCGCGCCGGTCGGGTCGACCAGGCCGAAGCCGTACTTCTCGTCGCGGCCCTCGGGACCCCGGTCGCGGGCGGTCCGGAGGATCCGGTTGACCACCTCGCCGGCCGGCATCGACGGCCAGCGGGACCGGACCAGCGCCACGGTGCCGGCGACGATCGGCGCGGCGAAGCTGGTGCCGCTGGCCTTGTTGTAGCCGTCGGGATAGATGCCGACGATGTGGGCCGCGGGGGCGGTGACCGCCGTCTCGCGACCGTAGTTCGAGCCGGACCAGAGCGCGTCGCCGGAACGGTCCACCCCGGACACGGCGATCACGCCGGGCTCCCGGGCCGGGTACCACACCGCGTTCGTGGTCGACGCGCTCACGTTGCCGGTGCAGGCGACCACCACGACGTCCTTGGCGAAGGCGTAGTCGATGGCCGCGGCCAGGGCCGCGCTGCCGGCGCCGCCGCCGAGCGACAGGTTGATCACCTTGGCGCCGTGGTCGACCGCCCACCGGACGCCCTCGGCCACCACCAGCGCGTCGTTGTACCGGTTGGTCTGGTCGAGCACGCGTACCGGAAGGATTCTGGCCTTGGGGGCGATGCCGGCCACACCCGCGGCGTCGTCCTTGCCCGCGATGATCGCCGCCACCGTGGTGCCGTGCCCGACCAGGTCGGTGTCGCCGTCGCCCTCGGTGTCGACCAGGTCGAGGCCGGGCAGCACCTGGCCGCGCAGATCGACCTGGCGGGCGTCCACCCCGGAGTCGATCACCGCGACCGTGACACCGGCGCCCTGCGACCAGGTCCAGGCCCCGGCCACGTTCAGCGTACGGAGATGCCACTGCTCGGACCGGACGGTGTCGCCGGCCCGCGCCGCTGTGGCGGGCACCCCGAGGACGGCGACCACGCCGGCGGACAACCCGGCCACCACACGCCGGCAGAGCCTCTTCCATCCGCTCACGGGTCGACGATGCCCATCTGCCGGGACCGGACGGGGACGCCGATCGATGCGGGCAGATTACCCCTTTGACGAGGACCCTGGGAAAGGCCTCAGCCCGGGAAGTTCGCGCAGATGCCGGGCCAGGCCGCCTTGCCCTCGTTCTTCCACGGCGAGGCGGTGGTCAGGTCGAGCGTGGGCGAGCCGGTCAGGTCGACGTAGCCCAGGGACGGGGTGCCGCCGCAGGCCCTCGCGCCGGTCTCGGCCAGGTACTTGGCCTGCAGGGCGCTCAGCCTCGGCGCCGCGAACGAGCTGCCGAAGCTGCCGGGCAGCAGGGCCGCGGGACCGGTGGCGTCGAGCTTGACCTCGCCCGAGTTGAAGCGGGCGGCGATCGACGGTTCGGCGTCCACACTGGCGCTGACCACGAAGTCCCACAGCGCGGGCGCGAACGGGAACGGCAGGCCGATGCGGTTGCCCTTGGCGTCCTTCACGCCGTTGCCGGCGGCGCCGACCGGTACGACGGTCAGCGGGCCGTCGGGCTCGATCAGGTCGTGGCGGAAGCTGGTCCAGGCCTGGTCGTGGATGATGCCGGCCAGCGGGCGCTTGCCGGGGTTGAACTCGCGGACGTCGACGGTGCGGTAGAACGCGCCGGTCAGCGGCGAGCGCAGCACGGCCAGGCGGTCGTCGCGCAGCACCCGGGTGGTGAAGGCGCCGCCGCGGACCAGCGCGGGGTCGAGCCGGCCGGAACCGTCCAGGTAGTCCCGCAGCGCGTCCTTCAGGTCGCCGGTCGCGTCGTTGCTCACCATCTCGTCGTAGGCGGCCAGCAGCTCGTTCAGGGACTTCTCGTCGAGCCAGCCGACCACGTCGCACGGGACGACCACGAAGCTGAGGTTGAGCACGATGCGGTCGAAGCCGTCCTTGCGCAGCGCCTCGATCTGGGTGCGCAGGCCGGCCAGCAGCTCGTCGACCCGGTAACGGTCGGCGTGCACCGGCACCTCACGCAGCGCGTACTTCTCACCGCCGATGACGTACGTCCACTGTGTCATCGCCGCCGTGTCGACGTCCGGCGCCGTCCCCGCCACCACGGAAAGATCGTCCTTGAGTACGCGGTACACGAGATCGCCGTGCGAATAGCCGGACGGCGGGAGGTCGTCCCCGGCGCCGGTGGAGCCGACCTCGTTGGCGCCGACCGTGCAGTTGTCGGTCCGCGTACCCGTGCGGGCCTTGGGGTTCCTGCCCAGACCGAAGTCGTCGACCACGACCACGGCGACGTTCCCGGGTACCGGCCGGACGGGCACCTTCGCGACGGCCGGTGAGGCCGGAGCGGTCACGATCAGCAGGGCCAGCGCGGCCCCCAGGAGACGTCTCATGGAACAGCAATCTGGCCGGACGGACCGGCGAGCACAACGGAAGTGACGGAAAGCGGATCCGCGGCGTACGCGCGGAGTCCGTTGTCGTCCGGATTGCCGGCCTGGAGGCGATCCAGCGCGGTGATCACGTCGCGGGTGCGGCCCAGGGCGCGACCGGCGGCGACCAGCGCGCGGCAGGCCCGGTCGCGCAGCCGGACCAGCCGGTCCACGTGCTCGGTGACGAACGGCTTCTCCGGCAGGCCGAGCAGCGGCGGCTCGGTCCACATGGCCAGGGCCGCGATCAGCAGGTCGACGGCGATCTCGTCCGGCGCTACGGCGGCCCGGAACACCAGGTCGGCGAAGACGTAGAGGTCCACCTCGTCGCCGTCGAGCAGCAGGCGGTAGCCGGTGCGGGCCGCGCGTTCGGTGACCAGCAGGCCGGGCGGGAGGCAGCGGCGAAGCTCGCCGATGCGCTTGTGGACGCCGACGCGCTGCTCGCGCCGGATCTGCCCGGCCGGGTCGGGCCAGGCGTCGCGGTGCAGGTCGTCGGCGTAGACCAGGGCGCCGCGGGCCAGGACCAGGCGGGCCAGGACGGTACGGGTGATGGGCGGCAGGTCGGCGGGCAGTCCGTCCACTTCGGCGGAGAAGATCCCGAACCCCGCGATCCGTAAGCGTGATTGCATGTGGGCCAGCGTGCGCGGACCCGGTACAACCGGAACAGGGTTGCTGCGGAACTGCTGACGTTCTGCTGACGGACGGGAGGCGCCGGTGGCCGGGTTCAGCAAGCACCGGTGGCCGACCGGCGGACCGGAACGCGACCTGCTGGAATATCTGGACGCCCTGCACCGGGCGCACGGACAGCCGTCGATGGCCCGGATCGGCAAGGCGGTCGGGCTGGTCGCGGCCACCGTGTCGGCGTTCTTCACCGGCGCCCGCCCGATCGGCCCGGAACGGCTGCGCGAGATCGTGACCTATCTGGACGGCGACCCGGCGCGGGCCGAATCGTTGCGGCGCGCGGCTGCGACCGTACGCAACGATCGCCGGTCTTCGAACCCGGAACCGCGGTGGGCCGCCGACACGTCGCGGCTGGACGTGCTCCTGTTCGACCGCGCGGCCAACCGGCTGCACCGGCCCGAGCTGATGGTCGGCCGTCAGCGGGTGATCGAGACGGTGAGCGCCCGGCTCGACGAGGGCGGACGGGTGCTGCTGCACGGGCTGGGCGGCGCCGGGAAGACCGCGATCGCGGCCACCGTCGCCGACCGGTCGGTGGACGCGCGCAAGGGGCCGTACCTGTGGCTGCGCACCGGGGACGCGGACTCCGACGTGCTGCTCGACGGGCTGGCCCGGTGCCTGGCCACGGCGCTCGGCCTCGGCGGCGGCGGGCCCGAGGGCGACGCGCGGCTTCTCATGATCGGCCACCAGCTCGAGGAGCTCGGCGTACGGCTGTGCGTGCTCGACGACGTCTGGAACGCGTCCGCCCTGCACACCGTGCTGCGGGCGATCCCGGCCGGCATCGCGGTCCTGGTCACGTCGCGGCTCAAGCTGGGCGTGGAGCATCAGGTCGAGGTGGACGGGCTCGACCCGGCCGAGGCGGCCAGGCTGCTGGCCCATCACGCGCACGACGACACGTACGCCTCGCATCCCGACGCCGCCGCCCTGTGCCGCGACCTGCGGCACCACCCGTACCTGATCGAGATCGCCGGGCACCGCCTGCGCCAGTACGCGCTCACCCCGGCCGACCTGCGCAAGGAGGTCGACGGCGCGCCGCACGACCTGGCCATGCCGGCCGGGTTCGCCGCGCCCGGCCGGGAGAACGCGCGGCGGCTGCTCGACACCACGATCGACGCCCTCCCCCAGGCCGACGCCCGTGCCGCCCTCGGCGCGATCGGGTCGCTGGCCAGCGGAACGGTCACGCCGGAGCTGCTGTCGTGCTGCCTCGGCATCAGCCTCAACCGGTCCCGGGCGGCGCTCAACGCGCTGGTCGACGTGAGTTTCGCGAAGCGCTCGGCGGGCGTCTACGTGCTGCACGACCTGACGGTCGCCTACGCGCGGTCGGTGCTGCCGCCGGCGCCGGCCCGGGTGCGGGACTTCGTCCTGGCGTACGCGTCGGATCATGATCTTCTGGCCCGCGAGCTGGACAACATCGTGGCCGAGGCGGCGCTCGACCCGACCATCGTCGAGCAGCTGGCCTCCTGCGGCTACCTGGACACGCACGGTCACACCCTCCCGCTGCTGCGGCTGCTCGACCGGGCCGTCGAGTCCGGCCTCGGCGACCGGCATCTGTTGCTGAGCAAGCGCGGCAACGCCAGCTTCCACGAGGAGGACTTCGCGGCCGCGGTGACCCATTACCGGGCCGCGCTGGAACTCGCGCCGACACCGCAGCGCCGGGTGATCCTGCTGAGCGTGATCGCCAAGGCCCTGGCCGAGGATGGCCGGCACGACGAGGCGGAGCAGACCTTCGCTTCGGCGTACGCGCTGGCCCGGGTCAACTCCGACGAGGTCGGCACGATGCGCACCCTGGAGGCGCACAGTGTGGCGGCGTTCCGGCAGCGCGACTTCGACCGCGTCCTCGCGCTGACCCAGCAGGGCGTCGAGCTGAGCCGGAAGCTGGGCGACCGGGCCCGCGAGGCGATCTTCCTCAACAACCTCGGATCGGCCCACTTCGAGATCGGCGTCTCCACCGCCCTGCGCTACCACCGGTCGGCGATGGAGATCGCGGAGGGTAACGAGCACATCCTCGCGCTCACCCACCGTTGCGTCGGCGCCGACTACCACGCGCAGGAGGAGTTCGAGCCGGCGCACGAGCACTTCGGCACGGCCCTGCGGCTCTACGAGCGGCTCGGCCAGTCCGGATCGGAGGCGAAACTGCGCCGGCTCATGCGACGTTTCGGGTATCCGACATAGCCTCTACAGCACTTCTGGCGTTGTTTCGGAAGCAGCCGAAGCCGTCTCCTTTGCACGACCATTTCGTGGCTTGTGTTGGGGGAGGAACGGCCATGAGGAAAGTTCTGGGCACGCTGTGTGCCCTCATCGTCGTGTTAGCCGGCGCCACTGCGGCTCACGCGGCTCCAACTCCGGGCATCGGGGACTGGCAGAATTCGGTCTCCAAGGTGGCCCGGCCGGCGTCCAAGGGGTGCTTCACCACCGAGTACCCGAGCACCAACTGGCGGCCGGCCGCGTGTGCCGCGCCACCGGCCATCCCGATGCCGCCCAAGGCCGGCGCCCGGCCGCTCGTGATCGGCAACGGCACCGACCTGTCGGCGCGGGTGCCGGCCGGGAACTTCATCCAGACCTCGATCGGCACGTTCGAGGACGTCAACGTCACCGGCGGCCGGGGACCGATCGGCAACGCGGGCGCGCTGATCGAGGACGCGTACACGCTGCAGATGAACACGAACTTCTTCGCCAGCACGGCCTGCGCCGGGTCGCCGAACCCGGGCTGCCGGGGGTGGGAGCAGTTCGTCCACGCCAACGACGGGTCGAACGGCTTCGTCTTCATCCAGTACTGGCTGCTCAACTTCAACACCACCTGCCCCGGCGGCTGGAACCAGTTCCAGTTCGGCGGCGTCGGTGACATCTACTGCTTCCGCAACAACAGCGGGGGCGCCACCCTGGTGCCGAACCAGCCGATCGACAACCTGGCCAACCTGAGCCTGGCCGGCCAGGTCAGCGCGACGGCGGACAGCGCGACGCTGTTCGTCGGGACGACCGCTTTCACCCGGACCGGCGACAACTCGGTCAACGCGGCGGCCGGCTGGGACACCTCCGAGTTCAACGTCTTCGGCCTCGGTGGCAACGAGGACGGCGGCGGCATGTTCAGCTTCGACCCCGGCAACTCGATGACCGTGCGGAACCGGGTCCTCTACGGCGGCCGGGACAAGCCGACCTGCGTGGCGACCGGGTTCACCGGCGAGACCAACAACCTCAACTTCGGCCCCGACGCGCCGGCCGAGAGCGGAGCCGGACCGGCCCTGATCTTCAAGCAGCACGACGGCGCCAACGTTCCGGGCTGCGCGGCCGGCGTCACCATCGGCGACGTGCACGCGCACACCCTCGCCGGCCTGTACTACGACTTCCAGGGCGTGGGCGACTACACGCTCGCCGAGGTCGGCACCGGCTTCGAGGTGCAGGCACGGCACATCTCCGGCGCCCCGACCTGGCCGAACGCGTCGGTCAACCAGGCCATCGGCACCCGGATGGGCAAGTCCGAGGTTGCGGTCTGCGGCGGCAGGTCGCTGATCGTCGACGGCGAGAAGGTCGAACTCAAGGACGAGCCCCTGGTCCTGAAGTCCGGCGTGAACGTCACTCTTACGTCGGGCGGCGCGTACGTGGTGACCGACGAAAGTGGCAACAGCGTCGTCGTCACGCCGCGCGGCGCGTACCTCGACGTGGAGGTCGGCCTGGGCACCTGGCCGGCGAAGGTCCGTGGCCTGCTCGGCAACCCCGACAACAACATCAAGCTGCTCGAGGCGCGCGACGGGACGATCTTCCAGGTGCCGCTGTCGTTCGGCGACCTGTACCACAAGTTCGGCGACAGCTGGCGGGTGAAGCCGTCCGAGTCGCTGCTCTCGGTCTGCGGTGAGAAGACCGAGGAGAGCAACCCGGACAAGCCGTTCTTCGCCCGCGACCTGGACCCGAAGATCCGTGACCGGGCCCTGTCGATCTGCCGGCAGAAGGAGATCGCCGCCGGGTGGCTCGAGGCGTGCACGCTCGACGTCGCGGTCCTCGGCAAGGAGGCCGCCGGGGTCTACGTCGGCAAGAAGCCGCCGCTCCTGGACGGCAACTGACCCACATCCGACAGCCGGCCCGGTGGCGGTCACCCGCCGCCGGGCCGGCGTCCGTAATCGAGTGTCGCCGTCGCTCGACGAGGGCTATAACCACGGCATGACCGAAGAGGCCTTGGCCGGCGGGAACACCGTCGGCGCCGCGCGGATCGGCGACGTCGTCCACAAGCAGACCTTCCCGTGGACACCCACGGTGCACGCGTTGCTGCGACATCTGGAGGACGCCGGCTTCGACGGTGCTCCCCGGGTGCTCGGCTTCGACGACCAGGGCCGCGAGATGCTCACCTTCCTGCCCGGCGAGACGGCCGCCGGCCAGGTCCCCTGGCCGGTCTGGTCGTTCACCGACGTGCTGCTCACCCAGGTCGGCCGATGGATGCGACGCCTCCACGACGTGACGGCCGGCTTCGTGCCACCGGCGGACGCTCAGTGGTTCACCGGGCGGACGATGGAACCGGGTCTGGTCATCGGTCATCAGGACGTGGCCCCGTACAACGCGGCGGTCCTCGACGGTGACCGGCTGGTCGGCTTCTTCGACTGGGACTCGGCGTTCCCGTCGACGCGGGAGTTCGACCTGGCGCTCGCCGCGCTCTGGTGGGTGCCGCTGTGCCCGCCGGAGATCGCGGAGGGGATCGGCTTCCACCACAGCGCGGACCGGTCGCGCCGTCTTCATCTCCTGCTCGACGCGTACGGCTACGACGGTGACCGGCACGCCTTCGGCGCCACCGTGGTGGGGCGCGCCCGGCGGCAGGCCGCGACCATGCGTGAGATGGCCGAGGCCGGCGATCCGGCCGCGACCGCGCTGGCGTCGGTCGCGGGCTACATGGAACAGTCCGCCGACCACATCGAGGCGCTGCCAACGGACTTCTGGGTCAGGTGAGCAGCGCGTTCAGCTCCGGGTAGTCGAGGTTCGGGGTCAGCGCGGCAAAGGTGCCGGTGGTCAGCAGCTCACGGGCGGCGCGGTCGGCCACGGCGTAGGCGGCCTGCGCCACCGCGGTGCCCACGCTGATCCGGCGTACGCCGGCGGCGGTCAGCTCGGCCACGGTCGGCCCGCCCGGGCCGGTCATCGCGTTGACCGGCAGCGGCGACGCCTCGGTGAGCCGGCCCAACGTTCCCAGGTCGAGCAGGCCCGGGACGAACAGGCAGTCGGCGCCGGCCTTGGCATAACCGCCGGCCCGGGCCAGGACGTCGTCCAGGCGCCCAGCCGGGTCGCCGACCTGGCGGAGGTAGACGTCCGTGCGCACGTTGATCACGAACTCCGGGATGGCGGCCTCCCGGGCGGCCCGGACGCGTCGCGACTGCTCGGCGACGGAACGCAGGGTGCCGTCCGACGAGCGGGCGTCCTCGAGGTTGACGCCGGCGGCACCGGCGGCCAGCACCGCGCGGACCGTCTCGGCCACGTCCTCCGGGGTGTCGCCGTAGCCGCCCTCGACGTCGGCCGTCACCGGCACCTCGACCGCGGCGACGATCCGGGCCACCGCGGCCACCATCTCGTCCCTGGTCAGGCCCTCACCGTCGCCCCGGCCCAGCGCCCAGGCCACCCCGCCGCTGGTGGTCGCGACCGCCGCCGCGCCGGCCCGCGCCACCAGGGCCGCGCTGGCCGCGTCCCAGGCGTTCGGCAGCACCAGCACCGACCGCTCGTGCAGCTCCCGCAGAACCCGCGCCCGCTGGATCGTTCTCTCGTCAGTCATTTCGAGGAGTCTGGTCGGCGGGGCGCACCGACGCTGGCCGGATTCGGACATCAACGTCAGGCGAAGGTCCGGCCTGCCTTCGACGCGCTGGACAAGTGCTCCTGCCCGAAGTAGACGATCGCGACCGGATCAGGCGAGCTGGCCGATCGCGTCGATGAGCAGCCAGACGCCGAAGATCGCGAAGAGGGCGGCGGCGCCGTACTTGATGGCCCTCTCGGGGAGGCGCTTGCCGAGGAAGCGGCCGAGCAGGATGGCCAGGGCGTCGGCGGCGACCATGCCGAGCGTGGAGCCGAGCCAGGTGCCGAACCAGCCGTGCTGGGTGGCCAGGGTGATCGTGGCGAGCATGGTCTTGTCGCCCAGCTCGGCCAGGAAGAAGGCGACGCTCACGGCGACGATGGCCGAGCGTCTGGTCTGCTCGGCCTTGCCCTTCTCGTCCTCGGTGAGCGAGTCGCCGCGCAGCGTCCAGGCGCCGAAGGCCAGGAAGGCGAGGCCGGCCACGAGCGCGATCCAGCCGGTCGGCAAGGACGCGCCCAGCCCGTACCCGATGCCCACCGAGACGGCGTGGACGACGGCGGTGGCCACGGTGATGCCGATGAGGACCGGCAGCGGTTTGAAGCGGGTGGCGAACGTCATCGCCATGAGCTGCGATTTATCGCCCAGCTCGGCGACGAAGATGACACCGAAACTGAGCGCCAGGGCGGCCAGGAACCCGTCCATGAAAAAAGCCTCTCCACGTCAGACCGGGGCGGGCACGAACGACCTCGACCCGGCAATGTCTCAGCCAGATCGAAGGTCTCGCCCGCCTCACCCGTGGATGAGGCCGTGTGGCCGGGCGCAGACCGCACGCCAGCATGTCGACCACAGCATTGGGAGCTACTCCCCTTCGCGTGACCAACCTATCGGCCGGTTTGCCGACCCGGCAAAGAACCTGGCCTGTGATCTCGGCGTCAGTAAGCCTAGGGATCATGGACGCCGAGTACTGGGACGAGCGATATCAGAGCCGGCAGCGGCTGTTCAGCGGTAACCCGAACGGCGTACTCGTCGACGAGGTGAGCGGGCTGACACCCGGGCGGGCGCTGGACATCGGGTGTGGCGAGGGTGGTGACGCGCTGTGGCTGGCGAGGCGTGGGTGGCGGGTGACCGCGGTCGACATCTCGCGGATCGCGCTCGACCGGGCCGCGGCCGCGGGCGCCGATGTCGCCGGGCGGGTCGACTGGATCCTGGGCGACCTGACCAGCGGGCCGCCGCCGGCCGGCCCCTTCGACCTGGTGTCGGCCCAGTACTTCCCGCTGCCGCGCCGCGAGGGTCATGCCGGCCTGCGGGGCCTGCTGGACGCCGTGGCGCCGGGCGGAACCCTGCTGTTCGTCGGCCATGACCTGGCCGGCCTGCCCGCGGACATGGACCCCGACCCGCGGAGCTTCCACCAGCCGTCCGAGGTCGCGTCCCTCCTCGACGACTCGTGGAGCGTCGAGGTCGGCGAGACCCGCCCTCGCCCGCCCGGCGGCCACCACACCCACGACACCGTTCTGCGGGCGCGGCTGACTACGAGGCGCGCTCCAGGCGGACGATGACCGACTTCGAGGTCGGGGTGCCGCTCTCGACCGCCTGGGAATCGAGCGGCACCAGCGGGTTCGTCTCGGGGTAGTAGGCGGCCACGCAGCCCTTGGGCGTCGAGTATTCGACCAGCCGGAACCGGGCCGCGCGACGGGCGACGCCGTCGGTGAAGACCGAGACGATGTCGACGTGGTCGCCGTCGGCGAAGCCCAGCTCGGAGAGGTCTTCGGCGCTGATGAAGAGCACGCGACGGCCCGCCTTGATGCCGCGGTAGCGGTCGTCCAGCCCGTACACCGTGGTGTTGAACTGGTCGTGGCTGCGCAGGGTCTGCAGGATGAGGTGGCCGGGCGGGACCTGGAGCACCTCGATCGGGCTGACCGTGAAGACGGCCTTGCCCTCGGGGGTCGGGAACGTGCGCGAGTCGCGCGGCGGGTGGGGCATGGTGAAGCCGCCGTTGCTGATCCGTTCGGTGTATCCGGCGCAGCCGGGCACGACCCCGCCGATGCGGTCACGGATCCGGTCGTAGTCGGTGGTGAACCCGGCCCAGTCGATGCCGTGCCGGTCGCCGAGCGTGGCCGCCGCGATGCCGCAGATGATGTCGATCTCGGAGCGCAGCAGCGGCCCGGCCGGCTTCGAGCGGCCGCGGGAGGCGTGCACCTCGGACATCGAGTCTTCCACGGTGATCCGCTGGACCCGGCCACCGGTCAGGTCCTGCTCGGTGCGGCCCAGGGTGGGCAGGATCAGCGCGGTACGCCCGGCCTCGAGGTGGCTGCGGTTGAGCTTGGTCGAGATCTGCACGGTCAGCTCGGCGCCACGCATCGCCTCCGCCACCACCGAGGTGTCGGACATGGCGGCCACGAAGTTGCCGCCCAGCGCCACGAACACCTTCGCCTTGCGGTCGCGGAAGGCGCGCACCGCGTCGGCGGCGTCGTAGCCGGGGTGGCGGGGCGGCTCGAAGCCGAACTCGGTGCCCAGCGCGTCGAGGAAGAACTGTGGCGGCTTCTCCCAGATGCCCATCGACCGGTCGCCCTGGACGTTGGAGTGGCCGCGGACCGGGCAGAGGCCGGCGCCGGGCCGGCCGATCATGCCCTGGGCCAGGGCGACGTTGACGAACTCCTTGATCGTGGCGACCGAGTTGTGGTGCTGGGTGATGCCCATGGCCCAGCAGTGCACGATCCGCTTCGCGCCGGCCAGCATCGCCGCCGCGGCCTCGATCTCGGCCCAGGTGAGGCCGGTCGCGGCGAGGATGGCGTCGCGGTCGATGTCGCGTACGTGCTCGGCCCAGGCCTCGAAGCCGGTGGTGCTCGACGCGATGAACTCGTGGTCGAGCGCGTCGGCCTTCAGGAGCAGGTGGCCGATCGCCTGCCACAGCGCGAGGTCGCCGTTGGAGCGGATCTGCAGCAGCTGGTCGGCCAGGGCGGTGCCGCGGCCGGCCAGCCCGCTCGCCTTCTGCGGGTTGTCGAAGCGCAGCAGCCCGGCCTCGGGCAGCGGGTTGATGGCCAGGATCTTCGCGCCGTCCCGCTTGGCGATCTCGAGCGCGGTGAGCATGCGGGGGTGGTTGGTGCCCGGGTTCTGGCCGGAGACCACGATCAGGTCGGCCCGGTGCAGGTCGTCGAGGGAGACCGAGCCCTTGCCGATGCCGATCGTGCGGGCCAGGGCCGCGCTGGTGGACTCGTGGCACATGTTGGAGCAGTCCGGGAGGTTGTTCGTCCCGTACGCCCGGGCCAGCAGCTGGTAGAGGAAGGCGGCCTCGTTGCTCGCCCGGCCCGAGGTGTAGAAGACCGCCTCGTCGGGGCCGGCCAGGGCGTTCAGGTGCTCGCCGATCAGGGCGAACGCGTCCTTCCAGGAGATCGGCTCGTAATGGGTGCCGCCGTCGCGGCGCACCATCGGGTGGATCAGCCGGCCCTGCTTCTCGAGCCAGTGGTCGGTCTGCCCGGCCAGCTCGGCGATCGGGTGGTCGGCGAAGAACAGCGGGCCGACCGTGTCGCGCTGACCCTCCCACGAGACGGCCTTGGCGCCGTTCTCACAGAACTCGGCGGTGTGCCGATGGCCCTTCGGATCGGGCCAGGCGCAGCTCATGCAGTCGAAGCCGTCGACCTGGTTGAGGTGGAGCAGGTTGCGGGCGGTCTTGACCACGCCCATCTGCTTGACCGCCTTGCCCATGCTGACCTGGACCGCCTTGAGCCCCGCGGCGTGGTCGGCGGGCGGTCCGACGGTCAGGCGGGAGTCTTCATCGGGCGTGGTCGACATCGGCGCTCCAGACATTGATCAACGCTGTACTGCCCCACGGTGCCCGGAGGAAACACCGATCGGCCAGCGCCTGTCTGTGATGTCACAGGTGGTAGACCCGAGTGGCGGTCCGGCCGAAAATGTCCGGGTCGGTCCCGCCGACCAGGTCGACCGTCGTGGTGTAGACCTGCTCGTAGGTGGCCGCCACCTCGAGGACCGGCCAGTCCGAGCCGAACATCAGCCGCTCCGGCCCGAACAGGTCGAGCGCGGCGGTCACGAAGGGCGCCAGGTCGGCCGGCGTCCACGTCTCCCAGTTCGCCTCGGAGACCAGGCCGGACAGCTTGGCCACCACGTTGGGCCGGGCCGCCACCGGGGCGATCAGGTCACGCCACTCCCCCAGCGCGCCGGCCGCGATCCCCGGCTTGCCCAGGTGGTCGAGCACGAAGGTGGCGCCGGGCATCGCGGCCGCCGCCCGGGCCACCGACGGGAGCTGCGTCGCGCGGACCACCAGCTCGTTGACCAGCCCCGCCTCGGCCACCGCGGCCAGCCCGGCGCGGACCGGCGCCCGGTCGAGGAAGTCGTCCGGCTGGGCCTGGACCTGGTCGCGGATGCCGGCCAGCAGCTCGCCGCCGGGACCGGCGCGATGCGCGGCGATCGTGCCGGCCAGCGCGGGATCGGCGATCGAGGCCCACCCGACCACGGCCGCGATCTCGGGCGTCGCCGCGGCGGTCCGCAGGAACAGGTCGGTCTCGGCCGACGTGCAGCTGCCGGCCTCGACCAGCACCGTGCGCTCGACGCCGGTCGTGGCGATCGCGGCCCGCAGGTCGGCCACCGTGTAGTCGCGCCGGATCCGGGACAGCGAAGGATCCTGGAGCCACTCGTACGCAGCGGTCCACAGGTGTTGGTGCGTGTCGATGATCATGGTGCCGTCCCCGCGTCGATCAGCCGGATGACCTTGCTCATCGGAGCCTAGTTCGCCGGGGCCGGCCGTCGGGCCGATCCGCCCCCGCCCGGCTTGAGCGGGCGGGGGCGGCCGGGCAGCGGCCTAGCTGAGCTTCTTCCAGGGGCCCCACGGTGAGCCGGGCGCCTGGTTACGCGTCCACCACTGGGCCTGGAACCGGTGGCCCTGGTAGGTGACGATGTCGCCGGTGGTGAAGACGCGCGACGGGGTCCACAGGATCGAGCCGTCGGCGGCCGTGGCGATCTGCTCCCACGGGCCGTACGGGTCGCCCGGCGGCTGGGCCAGCGTCCACCACAGCGCCCGCCAGACCTGGCCCTGGTAGGCCACCGTGTCACCGCTGTCGTAGATCTTCTTGGCCGACCACTCCGGCAGCGCCGGCAGGGTCAGGCCGACGATCTCCGGGTTGTGGTCCGACGCGGCGAACGGGTCGTCCGGGTTGAACAGCAGCGTGACGTTGTAGTTGTAGCGGCTGTAGTTGTACGCCACCGACTCCTGGGCGTTGATCGGCCAGATGTCGGCGCCGGTGACCATCTTCAGCGCCGCCGGGTTGGCCAGGACGTGGTCGAGCGAGCCGGCCTTCCCGTCGAACGAGTAGGTGTGCTCGGACGGGCTGAACCGGCTCCCGAGGTCGGTGTAGCCGAACCCGTAGAGCTCCTGCATCGGATCCTCGTGGGTGTACGCGTTCAGGTCACCCAGCAGGAAGATCCGGTCGGTGCCGAGGGCGGCCGCCCGCTGGGTGGCGAAGGCATGCGTCTCCCGCGCCTCACGGACCCGGGTCGCGTTGAACGAGCCCTGGTCGTACGCGGGCCGGGTGTCCTGCTCGTCGCCCGGGTAGAGCGCCGCGCCGGCGCCCTTCGACTTCCAGTGGTTGGCCACGACCAGGAACGCGTCGGCCTCGGTGGCGCCCTTCTTCTTGAAGCCCTGCGTCAGCGGCTCGCGGGCGATCGAGAACGGCTCGCCGGGGTCGGACGCGGTGGTCAGCACGCTCGGCGGGCCGACCAGCGAGACGTCGGCCCGCTTGTAGATGAAGGCGGTGCGGATCACGTCCTGCTGGGCCAGCGGCGGCAGGCCGTCGGCGGCCGGGGACGGCGCGTACGCCCAGGTGCCCGCGCCCGCCTTGGCGTTGAGCGCGTCGACCAGCCCGGCCAGGGCGGTGTCCCGCGCCTCGCCGAACCACACCGAGTTCTCGACCTCCTCCAACGAGACGATCGAGGCGCCGAGCCGGTTGATGCCGGTGACGATCTTGCCCTGCTGCCGCTGGAAGCTCTCCTCGGTGGCGGCGCCGCGCGGTCCCGAGCCGGTGCACTCGTCCACCCCGATCGGGGTGCCGGCCCGGTCATTGAAGTACTTGCAGGTGCCGAGGCCCTTGGCGACGTACTCCTGGCCGGTGGTCGGGAAGTAGTTCTCCACGTTGAACGTGGCCAGCTTGGCCCCCTTGAGCGTGGCCGGCTGCTGGTTGGCGGCCCGGGTGTCGGTGAACGTCGCGACCGCCGCGCCGTCGTCGGTGACCTGCTGCCGGGGCTGCAGGTTCCAGCCCCCGTTGCGGAAGTCGAGGATCAACGGCTGATGGAAGGACACCTTCGCTCCGGTACGCACGGAGCGCGCGGCCGTCAGCCAGGGCAGCGGCTTGCCGCTGTTGGCGGCCGAGCTGTAGTTCAGGCTCGACCCGTCGTCCAGGACGATCGCGCGGGCGGCGTTGTCGGCCGCGGCGGCCTGCGCCTCGGCACTGCCGGCCCGGCCCACGTCGGTCGGCTGGCGCAGCGGCTCGTCGCCCGCGGCCAGGGTGAACACGCCGAACCAGTTGGCGTCGAAGGTGTCGCTGACCGTGAAGTCGCCCCCCGGCGCGATCAGCTCGCCCTCGTGCGCCTCCTTCTCGGCCGCGGTGTCCAGCTCGGACCACGGCAGCGCGGCCGGTGTGACCGCCGGGAGCGGCGTGGCCAGCCGGGTGACGGTCGGGGCGCTGAGCTCGGTCAGGCCCTGGAACTCGGTGACCTTGGCCGCGACCCGGACGCTGTCGCCGACGGCCACCTGTGCGGCCGAGATCGAGCCGAAGACGAAGACCGCGTCGGAGGCGCCCGGTGTGGTGTCCGGACCGCCGGTCTGCAGGGAGAAACCATTGAAACCGCCGACCGGGTACGCCGCGGTGACGACGCCCTCGGTGATCACGTTCTGCCCGTTGAGCGGGGACGTGTCGGTGTCCGTGCCCTGGATCTCGGCGATCGTTCTCGCCGTGGGCTCGGGCTCGGGATCCGGGTCGGGCGGGACCGAGCCGGCGTTCTGTGGCGCCGGGGTGGCCACCGGGAAGTCGGCGGCGTTGTTGTCGGTGTCGGCGCCGGCGCCGGAGCGCTGGTAGCTCAGGATCACCGAGTTGCCGCTCGCGGCCGTGCCTTCCGGCGAGTTGCTCGTACCCCAGCCGATCTTGTCGATGACCGACGCGTCGGTCGGCAGCACGCCGGACGGGCCGTCGACGATGTAGAGGGTGCCACCGCCCGCGCCCGGGTTGACCGACGTGCCGGTGGTGAGGTCCGCGGTGGGCAGCGGGGCGCCGTTGGCGCCGTTGCTGGGCAGCTGGACCAGGAAGTGGCCGCGGGCCGGAACCGTGCCGGACAGCGCGAAGACCTGCGACCCGCTCGGCACGACCGTGCTGGTGGGGGCGCGGTACTGCAGTGAGTCGCCGCCCAGCGGGATCGGGTTCGTGGTGGGGTTGTAGAACTCGACGAACTTGTTGGTGAAGGTCGCGCCGGCCGAACCGCCGTTGACGTACGCCTCACTGATGACAAGGCCGGTGCCGCCCGGGTTCGCGGCGGCCGGGGTGGCGGACAGCAGACCGGCGGCACCGGCGAGAGACAGCGACAAGGCCGCGGCGGCTAATCGGGACACGAACCCTCCAGGGGTGGGAGCGAGCAGCTCAGGGCACGATAGGGCGTCCAGCGTGGATCCACGGCGGACGCGAGCTGAACGCTATCTGAAGGCGCCTCGCGTGGCTGTCGTCCTTCAGCCATCCGTCCTGGACGATGCGCCGATGGCATGCGACCGCAGAATGCCCTCGACGGCGGCGAGGAAGGTCTCGCCGACCTCCGCCTTGTCCGAGATGCAACCAGCGGTCATCGCGCCGTCCCGCAGCATGACGAACTGCCGCGCGGTGGGCTCGTCGCCGAACAGACCCGTGAGGACCCCCAGGAACCAGTCACGATGCTGGACGACGATCTGGTGCACGGATGGGCGGGGTCGGGGTACTCGGCCACCGCGTTGAGGAACGCGCAGCCGCGGAACCCCGGCCCGCTGATCTGACCGACGATGGAGGCGGCGATCGCCCGGACCGCGTCGACGGCGGGCAGATCGGCCGGTCGGCCCGTCGACGTGCCCGCGGATCTGCTGGTCTGGGGCGTCTGGGCGGTCGTGGCCGGCGTGATCCAGCTCGCCGTCGGGCTGAGCCGCCGCAGGCTCGGCGGCCAATGGGCGATGATCGTGAGTGGCGCGGGTTCGGTCCTCGCCGGTTCGGGCTTCGCCATCATGTCCGGGCAGAACGGGGCCGGCCTCACCAACCTCGCCGGGTACGCCGTGGTCGGCGGGGTGTTCTTCCTCATCTCCGCCCTGCGTCTCGGCCGGGCGGCCCGCACCGCGAAGGCAGTCTGACATGACAGAGAGCAACACCTATGACGTCGTGGTCATCGGCGCCGGCCCGGTCGGCGAGAACGTCGCCGACCGGGCGGTCAAGGGCGGCCTCACCGCCGTCATCGTCGAGAAGGAGCTGGTCGGCGGCGAATGCTCGTACTGGGCCTGCATGCCGACCAAGGCACTGCTGCGCAGCAACTCGGCTCTGCGCGCGGCCCGGGCGGTGGGCGGCGCGCGCGAGGCGGTGACCGGCCGGCTCGACGTGGCGGCCGTGCTGCGCCGGCGGGACGGGTTCGCGTCCGACTGGAAGGACGACGGGCAGGTCGAGTGGCTCGGCAGCGCCGGCATCGACCTGGTCCGCGGGCACGGGCGGCTCGCCGGGCCACGCCGGGTCGACGTCGGCGGCACCGTGCTCACCGCCCGGCACGCCGTGGTCGTCGCGACCGGCAGCGACGCGCTGCTGCCGGACATCCCGGGGCTGGCCGGCAGCGATCCGTGGACCAGCCGGGACGCCGCGTCGGCCAAGGAGGTGCCGGAGCGGCTGGCGATCATCGGCGGCGGGGTGGTCGCGACCGAGATGGCCACCGCGTACGCCTCGCTCGGGGCGCGGGTCACGCTGCTGGCCCGGAGCGGGCTGCTGGCCGGGAACGAACCCTTCGCCGGCGAGCTGGTGGCCAAGGCCCTGACCGAGGCCGGCGCCGACGTGCGGACGGGCACGAGCGCCACCGAGGTGCGCCGCGACGACGACGGTGTCGTGCACCTGACGATGCCGGGCGGCGAGGAGATCCTGGCCGACGAGGTTCTGGTGGCGGTCGGGCGTACGCCTCGCACCGATGATCTTGGTCTGGAGACCGTGGGGCTGAAGCCGGGTGCGTGGCTGGAGGCCGACGACACGATGCTGGTCCACGAGGACTGGCTGTACGCGGCGGGCGACGTCAACCACCGGGCGCTGCTCACCCACCAGGGCAAGTACCAGGCGCGGGCGTGCGGGGACGTGATCGCGGCCCGGGCCGGCGGCAAGCCCGTCGACGACCAGCCGTGGGGCAAGCATGTCGCGACCGCCGACCATCAGGCCGTACCCCAGGTGACCTTCACCGAGCCGGAGGTCGCCTCGGTCGGCCTGACCGCCGCGGCCGCCGAGAAGGCCGGCTACCGCACCCGCGTGGTCGACTACGAGATCGGCAACGTGGCCGGCGCGAGCCTGTACGCGGACGGCTACCTGGGCAAGGCGCGGATGGTGGTCGACGAGGAGCGCAAGGTGCTGCTCGGGGTGACCTTCGTCGGGCCGGACGTCGCCGAGCTGCTGCACTCGGCCACGATCGCCGTGGTCGGCGAGGTCCCGCTGGACCGCTTGTGGCACGCGGTTCCCTCCTACCCCACCGTCAGCGAGGTCTGGCTGCGCCTGCTCGAAACATACGGGAGGTAGGTGTTTTGTAACTCGCTGCGGGATCTCGGTCCGGCTGCCGATCTTTCCAGCAGACGGACCTGGATCGCGAGCCGACCAGGCATCCATTTATCCCGATCTGCGACACTTGACCAGTGGAACGCAGTGTGTCCGCTCCTCGCCTCACCGTCCGTCCTCGACCGGGCTTCTGGACCCACCGCCTGCGAATCTGGTTCGCGGTGGCCGCCTCGGTCGGCACCCTCGGGCTCGTCGTGCTCCTCGTCACCGGCAACGCGCTGCTCCCGTTCCGCGAGCCGGTCCTGTTGCGCGGCAAGAGCGGCTCCGCGGGCGACCTCTTCCTCGACCCGACGATGCAGCAGATCCTGCTGAAGCGGCACTTCCGGGTGGAGGTCACCCAGACTGGTTCCGGCGAAACCGCGACCGGCTCGTTCGACGGGTACAACTTTCTGTTCCCGTCCGGCCGACCCACGGCGTCCACCATCAGGAGCCGGCTCGCCGAGCGGAACATCTCGCCGAAGGTCACCCATCCGTTCGCCAGCCCGCTGGTGCTCGCGTCCTTCCGGCAGTACGCCGAGACCCTGGTCGCGGCCGGTGTCGCCCGGCCACAGGCCAACCGGCTCGGCGGCCCGCCGATGTATTACACCCTCGACACCGCGAAGTTCCTGGGCCTGACGGAGGCCGGGACGACCTGGGACGACCTCGACCTCGGAAGCCAGAAGGACGCGGACGGAGGGACCGTCACCAACGGGAACCGGGTGCTCGCCCACACCCCGAACATGTGCTTCGCCAACTCGGGTCAGACGTATCTCGCCCTGGCCGCATGGGTGATCGGCGGCCGCAACGAGCCGCCCAGGGAACAGGACGCGCTCCGGATCGCCGCCCGGATCAAGCCGATGCTCACCCTCGAAGGGCTGCAAGACGCCGACCTGTTCAACTCCTACCGATCGCCGGAGGGCAAGGGCAAGGCGCCGATCGTGGTGGTCTACGAACACCAGTACTTCGCCTACCAGTTGGACATCGTGCGGGACCGGGCCGTGCCGGACACTGACCGGGTCCCGCTCTATCCGGCCCAGCAGATGCTCGCCGACCCGGAGTTCATCCCGACCAACGCGAAGCTGGCCGCCGACCTGTACGGCTTCGTCGCGGAGGCGGAACGGGGCGTGAACCAGCAGGTCGCCACCAAGTACGTGGACAACGCCGACCCGGTCGCCGTCATCAAGATCGTGATGGACGTGCTGGAGGACAAGGGCGACGTCATCTACGTCGACCTGCTGGACGGCGTCGTCGAACCGGACCGCACCCTGCGCGAGCGGGTGTCGTCCCGGGGTGGCGGCTCGCTGCCGTTCGCCGAGCTCGCCCGGCCCGGCGCCTACGTCTCGGTCTGGGGCAGCTTCGACCTGTTCGAGCGGACCGGCGAGCACGTGCTCTTCGCGGCCTCCCCACCCGGGGGCGACAAGGCGGCGCGGGTTGTTTTCCGCTGCCCGATCGGCGAGATCAGCACCGAGGACATGCTCGCCGGCCCCTTCATGGCCCGGTGCCTGGGCCGCGTCCGGTCCTGGGACTCCACGGACCGGGAGCTGTCGATCCGCCCGGTCGCCGTCTTCAACTGACCGAGGCGGAATCTGTCGTACCCGTCCGGCATGATCCCGCCGTACACGGAGGACGGGGGTTTTCATGGCCGAGGTGATCGTGCGCGACGAGACGATGGCGGGCCGGGCCATCGACGAGTGGGTGCTGCCAGATCTGCCCGACCAGATCACCGCGCGCGAGCTGGTGCGTCTGCGGGTGCGCGAAGAGGTGGCGCGGTTCAACGCCACGCCGGCGGGGCACGACACGTTCCGGGGGCTGGTCCGACCGGCCGATCCCCGGCGGCCCAAGGTCGACTGGGAGAAGCAGGCCGACGCCGCGTGTGCCGGCTTCGGGCACAACGCGTTCGTGATGATCGCGGGCGACCGGCAGGTGGACGATCTCGACGAGGTCATCGACCTGGGCCGGGCCCACGCGGTGGCCTTCATCCGGCTGATGCCGCTGGTCGGTGGCTGATGGCCGAGGTCTTCCGCGAGTTCATCGGCAGCGGCGATCCCCGTCTGCTGGCGGCGCTGTCCCCGGCCGAGCGTCGCGACGCCGTTCTGCACGCACACGCCTACCTCACCGCCGAGGACAGCACGGCGCGGGCCTGGCTGTCGCCCGCGATGGCCGCGCTCCAGGAGATGCCGACGCCCTACTCCCGCAATGACCTCGAGTGGGCGCTCCAGGTCCTGCTCGACGACCTGCCGAGCCACACCGAGACGCCGTTCTGGGTGCCCGTGCTGATCGCCCTCTCGCTGGACCCGGCCGACCTGTCCGGCCTCGGCGACCGGCTGTCCGCGGCCCTGGCCGCGCTGCACACCGGCTGGGAGTTCTCGACCGAGGGGATGCGCCTGCTCACGCCCCTCTACGGCCGGGCCATCGCCCGCGTGAGTGGCATCCCGGGTGACCTGCTGATGGCCGTCAGCCAGGCGCGGCGGCCCTCGGCCGAGCTCGAGACGCTCCTCACCGACCCACAGGTCCACGAGGCGTTCTGGTTCGCCGCCGAACTGCCCAAGCTCGCACCGACCAAGGCGTGGCTGCGCGAGGCCGACGCCCGGCTGGCCGCGTCACCCCGGGTCAAGGAGGCCGTCGCGGCGATGCTCGGCGCCTACCGCGCCGGGGCCGGTGAGGTGTGGGACTACATCGACGGGTTGCTTCGCGGGCTGGTCTGGTTCCAGTCGCGGACGCCGGGGGAAGAGAGCACCAAGCTGATCAGCGACCTCGCGGTCGTGGCCGGGTCGCCGCAGCGCCGGGGTGGTGCCCGGGTGGTCGCTCCGAAGGCCGCGACGGCGGCGATCGAGGTGCTGGGCGACCGGCCGGGCGACGCGCCGGTGCGCGCCCTCGCGGTGCTGAGCCTGACCACGCGCAGCCGCACGCTGCTGCCCCGCGTGCAGGCCGCGCTGGAACGCATCGGCCGGGCGCGCGGCTGGGCGCCGGGTGAGGCGCTGGAACTGTCGGTCGACGACCACGGGCTCGACGCGTCCGGCCGGCGCACCTGGTCGCTGGGCGACGACGAGGCCGGCGTCGTCGAGATCATCGGCGGCAAGGCGCGGCTGCGGGCCTACCGGGGCGGTGAGGTGCTGCGGGCGGTGCCGCCGGCCTGGAAGGACGCGCTGGCCGAGGCCCGGGCCGCGGTCACCGACCTCAACAAGGCGCTGGGCGTGGAGCGCCGGCGGGTGGAAGACCTGCTGAGCCAGGAACGGGTCTGGGAGTGGGACACCTGGGTCGCCCGCTACCTCGACCATCCGGTGACCGGCGCCTTCGCGCGGCCGCTGATCTGGCAGGCGTCGGCCGACGGCACGAGCTGGGTCTCCGGCCTGCCCGTGCCGACCGGCGACGGGTGGACCCTGTCCGATCAGGACGCCGCGCCCGGTCCCGGCCGGCGGGTGCGGCTCTGGCACCCTGCGCTGGCCGGACCGGCCGAGGTCGCCCGGTGGCGCGACCGGATGGTCGAGGCCGGCCTGCGGCAGCCGATCAAGCAGGCGTTCCGCGAGGTCTATCTGCTGACCCCGGCCGAGGCCGAGACCCGGCTCTACTCCAACCGGTTCGCCGCCCACGTCCTGCACTACCGGCAGGCCAACGCTCTGATGCGCGAGCGCGGGTGGGCCGCCAACTATCTCGGCGGCTGGAGCGACGGCTACCACGGCGAGGCGAAGAAAGAGGTCGCGGCCGGCCAGTGGCAGGCCGTGTTCTACCACGACTGGGTCGACGGCAGCACCTGGGAGCAGGCGTTCTGTACCACCGATCAGGTGCGGTTCGAGCGGCGCGACGGGCGGGGCTGGGAAGCGGCGCCGCTGACCGAGGTGCCGCCGCTGGTCCTCAGCGAGGCGATGCGCGACGTCGACCTCTTCGTCGGCGTGACCTCGATCGCGGCCGACGACACCTGGCGTGACCGCGGCGAGGACCGGTTCCAGGCCTACTGGAGCGGCACGGCGTTCGGCGAGCTGACCCCGCGTGCCGAGATCCGCCGCGACGTGCTGGCGCGCCTGCTCCCCCGGCTCACCGTGGGCAAGCACTGCGAGCTGAGCGAACGGTTCCTGCGGGTGCGGGGCAAGCTCGGGGCGTACCGCATCCACCTGGGCTCCGGGAACATCCGGATGGAGCCCGACGACGCCTACCTCTGCATCGTCCCCAACCGCGCCCCGGCCGGCCGGTTCAGCCTGCCGTTCGACGACGACGTGGTGCTGTCGGTGATCCTCTCCAAGGCGATCATGCTGGCCGCCGACGACCGGATCACCGACGAGACGATCGTCAGCCAGATCCGCCGGGGCCGCCCCTGAACCAGGGGCTGGACCGCCGATGCGATATTGGTGCGATGATGCCGCGCCCGCCTCGCGTCTTCGAGGCCGATGACATTCTCTCCGGCCGCGTCGCGCTGGATCAGTACCCCTTCAACCTGATCTACCTGGTGATCGCGTTCTCATCGTTCTACGCCGACGTGAAGATCCACCCGAGCGACCTGCCCCGGGTCGACGTCCTGCTCTCGGCGGCCGAGATGCTCGAGGACCAGGGCTGGGAGATCGTCGCCGTCGACGCCGGCGGCAAGCTGGTCTGCCTGCGCCGCAAGCGCTGACCCGGCCGCGCTGACCCAGCTGACACCGGGGCAGCGCGGTCCGCCGATACGTCGTATTCTCCGTGTCTGTTGGACACGGGGGCGGGTGACAGATCGTGACATATTCGCTGAACGGGTACGGGTCGGCCACACAGGACGACGACGACCCGCTCGTCCGGTTGCGCCGGATCAGCGCCGAGCTCGACGCCGTAAGCCGGGCCGCCCGGGCGGCGAGCCGGCCCGACGCGCACTACGAGGGCAGCGACCCGACCGGCACGATCACGGTCGTGCTCGACGGCCGCCAACAGGTCCGCGACATCCGGATCGACATGCGGTGGGACCAGCGGCTGGCCCGCACCGAGCTGGGCGAGGCGCTGTCCTCGGCCTACTCGCAGGCGATCATCGAGCTCTTCGACGCCGACAGCGCCGCCTACGACGAGGCCGAGGCCGTGGCCCGCGCCGAGCCGGCCCGGGTGGAACCGCCGGCCCGCCGGCCCGCCGCCGACGACGTGGACATGGACGAGCTGCGCTACCGGCTGTCCCGCCAGCTCGAACAGAACGAGATGCTGCTGCGCTACGCCGACGACCCGCGGGCCACGCCCCGGCCGGCGGGCGAGCACGAGGTGGCCGGCCCGGGCGAGTTCGTGCTGATCACCGTGCGGAACGGACGGATCGCCGACATCCGAGTGATGGCCAGCCGGCTTCCGGCCGACAGCACCAACGGCATGATCGCCCGCGAGGCCATGGCCGCGTTCGACGCGGCCGCCGGCCTGATCGGCTGAGCGAGAACAGGGGAGATTTCGTGGCTGGGAACGACGAGGTCAAGATCGTCAGGGATGCCCTGCTCGACGAGGCCGAGAAGTGGCGCAAGCTGTCGCTGGACATGGCCGAGGTGAAGAACGGCATCAGCGACCTCGCGCTGTACGTGACCGCGTTCTTCTGCGGCCCGATCGCCACCGCGCAGATGGCCAAGAACGCCTACGACCCGACCCTGGCGCTGGTGCAGAAGCACGCGACCGAGGCCGAGCAGGAGTTCCTGCAGATCAACGAGGCCCTGAAGCGCGCACACGACGACTACGACGCCGTGGAGGGCAAGAACGCCACGGACCTGTCCAAGATCTACGGCAACTGACGGGAGGGACTCCGATGCCACCGCCCGACGGTTCCGGCCAGGTCAACGAGTCGGAAGCACAGCTCAAGAAGGCAACCCAGCAGGTCGGCGAGCAGAAGGGCAAGGTGCACGACGAGCTCAACCGGCTCATCGACGCGGTCAACGGCGCGATGAGCAGCCTGAGCGACTGGTCGTGGATCGGCGGCCTGGGCGGCATGTACGCCGCCCACAAGTACGCCGGCAAGGTGCACGACCTGATGGAGAAGATCAAGAAATCGGTCGAGGACATCCTCAAGGTCGTCCAGGAGATCCTGGACAAGGGCGTGCCGGTGATCTCCCTGATCAACAAGGCGTTCGCCTGGCTGAACACGGTGCAGGCGCCGGTCGGCGCGATGTCCGACACCGCGGCCCAGTTCACGTCCAACCTCAACAACTGGGACGGCCCGGCCCAGCGCGCGTACGCGCAGCGGGTGCCGATCCAGGTCAAGGCGATCGACGGGCTGGCCGGCGCGGGCGGTGAGCTGGCGACGTGGCTGTCCGACATGGCCGCGACCAACGCCGCGTACATCGTGTCGCTGTTCAAGCCGCTGTTCGACATGGCCGGCGTGATCGCCGCCGCGGTTGTCGACGCGGGGACGATCGCGGGCGCGCTGGAGGCCCTGGGCAAGTGCGGCGAGCTGGTGCAGACGGCGATCAACTCGATCTACGAGGGTCTGGAGAACGGCGTCAACCAGATGACCGCCACGATCAACAAGATGGTCGACGCCAAGAAGGTCCGCGGCGAGCTGGGCGACGGCTGGCCCCAGATGGTCACGCTGTGACGATGCCGCTCCGCCGCGGGTGGGCCGCCCTGGCGGCGGTCGCCACGGTCACGTCCGCGGCGCTCGCGCCCGCCTCACCGGCCCTGGCCGGACCCCGCGACCAGCAGTGGTACCTGGACGCGATGCACGTGCCCGCCGCCCAGCAGGTCGCCCGCGGCGACGGCGTGACGATCGGCCTGATCACCAACGCCATGCCCACCGAGCATCCGGACATCGCCGGCACCGTGCTGCCGGTCAAGCGGCTCAAGGTCGGTGTCAAGGACAGCGTCGTCGACGCGCCCAAGGACTATCCGCTGGCCGACGAGGTGGCGACCGCCCGCATCGGACTGATGGTGGCCAAGGGCGGCGACGGCCTGCTCGGCGTGGCGCCGGGCGCGAAGGTGCAGCCGATCATCTGCTCCGGGCTGGCCGACTCGACCGCGACCTGCCTGCGCTGGCTGGTCGACCAGGGCGCCAAGGTGATCAACCTGTCGCAGGCGATCTTCACCGACTTCGACCCCGACTTCGACGGCTTCCGGTACGCCCTGTCCAAGAACGTCGTGGTGGTCGTGCCCCTGGAGTACGGCAAGGACCTGCCGCAGGAGCTGCGTACCGGCATCCTCCTGGTCGGCGGCACCAACAAGGATCATCAACCGGCCGGGTACGGCCCGCCGGACAGCCGCGTCACCGTGCGCGCCCCCGGCGGCGACGTCGTCTACAGCAAACCGGCCGACCAGATCATCACCATCGACCCGAAATCCACCAGCGGGTACGGCCACCCGATCATCCTCAACGGCGACAGCTCGGCCACCGCCCTGGTCGCCGGCGTGGTCGCCCTGGTCCAGTCCAAGGACCCGGCCGCCACCGCCCCGACGGTGATCGACCGCGTCCTGAAGGGCGCCACCGACCTGGGCGACCCGGGCCGCGACAACGTCTACGGCTACGGCGAGGTCGACGCCGAGAAGGCGGTCACCGCGACCACTCCCCCGGCCGCCGTGAACCCGCTCGGCGACCCGGGCGAGCCGCGGTCGACCTGGCTCAGCTGGTGGCTGATCGCCCTGGTCGGCGTGATCGTCCTGATCCTGGCGGCCGTCCTGCTGGCCATCGTGATGATCCGCACCCGCCGGCGCCGCTCAGTTCCGGCCTGACTTCTTCGCCGCCGGCCCGTGTCCGGCGGCGAGGAAGGCAGCGAACGCGGTCCGCTTCCCGGCGGTCGTCCCGGTCAGACCTGATGGCCCTTGACCCGGCGGGCCAGCGGCTCGCGGCCGGCCGGCTGGTGGACCGGCTCGACCTCGGGACGGGGCGGGATCGGGTGGGCCGTGGAGCCGTCCTTGGGGACGGTGATCAGCTCGCCGTGATGGCGTAGCTCCAGCTCCTCGCCCTCGACCAGCCGGTAGGTCGCCTCGCGGGGCGCGATCGTCACCTGCAGGCGGCGGCCGCGCCAGCGGAGCCGGAACGCGATCCTGGTCAGCGCCTCGGGCAGCCGCGGCGCGAGGGCCAGCCCGGTGGACAGGTGGCGCAGCCCGCCGAACCCGCCGACCACCCCGCTCCAGGCACCGGCCAGCGCGGCGATGTGCAGGCCGTGCTCAGTGTTGCCGGCCAGGTCGCCCAGGTCGAGCAGGGCGGTCTCGCAGAGATAGTCGTACGCCAGCTCCAGATGTCCGGTCTCGGCCGCGAGCACCGCCTGCGTGGCGGCCGACAGCGACGAGTCCCGCACCGTGATCCGCTCGTAGTAGGCGAAGTTGCGGGCCTTCTGCTCGGCCGTGAACGCCTCGGGGCAGAGCTGCATCGCCAGCACCAGGTCGGCCTGCTTGACCACCTGCTTGCGGTAGATGTCGAAGTACGGGAAGTGCAGCATCAGCGGGTACTTGTCGGCCGCGGTGCCGGCGAAGTCCCACGGCGCGTGGCTGGTGAAACCCTCGGACTGCGCGTGTACGCCGAGCTTCAGGTCGAACGGGATCACCATCTCGTCGGCCGCGTCCCGCCAGTCGGCCAGCTCCTCCTGGTCGACGCCGAGCTCCTCGGCCTGGCCGGGGTGCCGGTCGGCGGCCGCGACGGCGCCGCGCAGGTTCCGCTGGGCCAGCAGGTTGGTGTAGAGGTTGTTGTCGGCGACCGCGCTGTACTCGTCGGGGCCGGTCACGCCGTCGATGCGGAACGAGCCGCCGGGGCCGTGCTGGCCGACCGACATCCACAGCCGGGCCGTCTCGACCAGCAGCTCCAGCCCGACCTCACGCTCGAAGTCGTCGTCGCCGGTGGCCTGGATGTGCCGGATCACCGCGTCGGCGATGTCGGCGTTGATGTGGAACGCGGCCGTGCCGGCCGGCCAGTAGCCGGAACACTCCTGGCCGCGGACCGTACGCCAGGGGAACGCCGCGCCCTTCAGGCCGAGCTGTTCCGCGCGTTCCCGGGCCAGCGGGAGGATGCTCTGCCGCCAGCGCAGCGCGTCGGCCGCGGCGTCCGGGACGGTGTGGCTGAGCATCGGCAGCACGAAGGTCTCGGTGTCCCAGAACGTGTGCCCGTCGTACCCGGGCCCGCTGAGGCCCTTGGCCGCGATCGCGCGCCGTTCCGCCCGGGCGCCGGCCTGGAGCACCTCGAACAGCGCGAACCGGACCGCCTGCTGGAGCTGCGCGTCGCCGTCGATCTCGACGTCGGCGCTGGCCCAGTAGTCGGCCAGGAACCGGCGCTGCTCGTCGAGCAGGCCCTGGAAGCCGTGGTAACGCGCGACCGAGCGGGCGGCCCGGACCTGGTCGTTCAGGGCGGGCATGGAGCGCTGCGAGGACCAGCCGTACGCCAGGTGCTTGACGATGCGCAGCTGCTGGCCGGGCTGGATGCGGCAGATGATCGTGGTCCGGCCGATGTCCTCGTGGGCCGACGAGTGCACCTGGACGCCGTCCGGCCCGTCGATGTCGTGCGCCATCGTGGCCGCCATCCGCAGCCCGGACTGCTCGACGCGGTGCAGCAGCGTGACACCGGAGTCGTCGAGGAAGTGCCCCTCGGGGCGCAGCGGGTTGGCCAGCGCCGCCTCGACGCGCGGGTCGTCGCCGCCGCCCGGCAGGTCCTCGTTGGCCACCAGCTCGGACTGCACCACGACCAGGATCGGCTGGTCGACCGCGCTGACCGTGTACCGGATCGCGGCGACCGCCCGTTGTGCCAGGGAGACCAGACGTTCGCTGCGTACGCGGACCGCCTTGCCGGCCGGCGAGACCCACTCGAACTCCCGGGTCAGCGTGCCGCCCCGGAAGTCGAGCACGCGCTCGTGGTGGCGCAGTTCGCCGTACCGGATGTCCAGCGGCTCGTCGTCGACCATCAGCCGGAAGACCTTGCCGTTGGTGACGTTGAGGATGGCCTGACCGGATTCCGGGTAGCCGTAGCCGCCCTCGGCGTAGGGCAGCGGCCGGTGCTCGAAGAACGAGTTCAGGTACGTGCCGGGCAGGCCGTGCGGCTCACCCTCGTCGAGGTTGCCGCGCAGGCCGATGTGACCGTTCGCCAGCGCGAAGACCGACTCCGCGTGACCCAGGTTGTCGAGGTCGAGGCCGGTTTCCCGGATCGCCCACGGTTCGATACCGAAGTTTCGCTGTTCCAGCACCCACCAAGACTCACCCAACCCGATGAATTCCGCATGGCCGGGGTGTCAACGCCGGTTCAGCACGCAGTCGCCGCAGGTGCCGCCGCCCGGGATGCGGTAGTACAGGCAGCAGTTGTTGCGTACCAAAAACCTCTGGGGCCGGATCAGCTCGGCGTGCCCCTCGAGCGGCGGCGCGGCGAGCTGTTCGTCGAGCAGGGCGTAGGCACGGTCGGCGTGGGCGGGCGCGTGGGTGGCGATCATCTTCGCGGCGCCGCCCAGCGCGGACGCGACGTTGCCCCACAGCACCCGGGTCGACAGCGCGAACCGGAGGCGGTAGACCTCGAGGATCGGCGCGACCAGGTCGGTGGTCAGGGTCGCGGTCACGGCCGGTTCGGCGTACGCGAACGGGATCGGCCCACCCTCGACCGGCCGCCACCAGAGCCGGGCGGTGACCGGGCGACCCGTGAGGGCGGCGGCGGCCAGGGGCGGCGAGAGCAGGCGGGACGCCAGCCCGAGGAAGGTGATCGACGCGGTTTCGCGCTCCCCGATCTGGTCCCGGCCCAGCCCCGACATCCGCATCAACGTCTGCCGGCCGGCCTCGACCCGCCCGGCGACCACGTCCGGGTCGTGCAGATCGTCGAGCGGTCGCCAGGCCGGGTCGCCGTCCCAGCGTTCCCAGCGGAAATAGGGTCCGAGCGCCGCGGCGGCGTCGAGGGCGGCGGACATGCCCCAACCCTACGATGTGGCGCGCCCGTCACTGTCCGCAGTCGTCCGGGCATGCCGTTCGGCAACGATCTGACCCGGCATCTGAACCTGGGGTACCTGCCATGCGTTGGAAACGGCATGACGAGCGAGACCGGCGAGACAGGGCTCGACTCGTTACTTTCCGTAGCGGCGGGCTTCATGGCGGCGCGGACCTTGCTGGCCGCGGTCGAGCTGGGGGTCTTCACCGTGCTCGGGGACGGTGCGCGCAGCGGGGCGCGGATCGCCGCCGAGGCCGGGCTGCACGCGCGGGCCACGCCGGACTTCCTGGACGCGCTGGTGGCGCTGAAGCTGCTGGTCCGGGACGGGGACGCGTACCGGAACAGCGCGGACGCCGACCTCTACCTGGACCGGGGGAAGCCGACCTACGCGGGCGGGGTGCTCGAGCGGATGGGCGGCCACGACTATCCGATGTGGGGGTCGCTGACCGGGGCGCTGCGCAGCGGGGAACCGCAGGTCGCGACGCCGGTCGCGTCGTCGCCGGCCTCGTCGCCGGCCGGGGCGGGCCGCGACTATCAGGACGGCCGGGCGTGGGCGCTCGCCCCGGTCGTCGAGGAGCTGATCGCGCGGGTCGACTGGAGTGGCGTCGAGACGGTGGTCGAGGTGGGCGGGGCCGGGCTGCTGACCGTACGGCTGGCCCAGGCGTACCCGGGGATCAGCGGCGGGGTCGTGCACGCGACGCCGGAGTACGCCGAGAACGTCGAGCGGCTCTTCCTTACCGACCAGTTGGTAACTTACGACGACCTGCCGCCGGCCGACGTGTACGTGCTGAGCGAGGTGCTGGCCCGGCTCGACCCCGCGGCCCGCGACGCCCTGCTGGCCCGCACCCACGGGTCCTTGCCGCCCGGCGGGATGCTGGTCGTGCAGGACCGGATGGTCGACGACGGCCGCCGCCGGAACACCGCGGCGCTGCTCTCCTCGCTCGGCCTGCTGCTGGAGACCCCGGCCGGGCGGCAGAGCACCACGGCCGAGGCCGGGGCCTGGCTGGCCGCGGCCGGCTTCCGGGACGTCGCCACCGAGGAGCTCGGGCACGGCTGGTCGGCGGTGGTGGGACGCCGATGAGCAGCGAACCCACCTTCGCCCTGCTCGGGCCGCTCCGGGCCTGGCGGGACGGCGCCGAGGTCGACCTGGGCGCGCGCCAGCAGCGGCTGATGCTGGCCCTGCTGCTCGCCCACCCGACCGGCCCGGTCGGCGTGCACGACTTCGTCGAGCTGCTCTGGGGTGACGACGCGCCGACCAGCGCCGTGAACAGCGTCCACCGCTACATCGGCGTGCTGCGCCGGGTGCTCGAACCGGACCTGCCGACCCGCTCGGAGGGCCGGTGGCTGGTCCGGTCCCGCTCCGGCTACCGGCTGACCGTGGCGCCGGGCGCCTCCGACCTGCTGGCCTTCCGCGGGCACGCCGCCGACGCCCGGGACGCCGCCCGGCGGGGCGACCACCCGGCCGCCGCCCGGCACTTCGCCGACGCGTTGCGGCTGGTCCACGGGCCGTGCGCGGCCGGCGAGCTGAGCGGCGGACGACGGCCGACGGCGTTCGCCGCGATCGATCACGAGGTGGCCGGCACGGCGCGGGCCGCCGCCGAGGCCGCGCTGCGGGCCGGGCAGGGCGGCGCGATGCTCACCGCGTTGCGGCCGATCGCCGACCTCCATCCCCTCGACGAGGCGCTCCAGGCCCAGCTGATGCTCACCCTGGCGGCGGACGGCCGGCAGAGCGAGGCGTTCGCGCTGTACGAGGAGAAGCGCGAGACCCTGGCCGACGAGCTGGGCGTCGACCCCGGTCCGGAGCTGCAGGCGGCGTACCTCTCGGTGTTGAAGCCGCAGGCCGTGACGACCACGACCGTGCGCCCGGCCCAGCTCCCACCCGACCTGGGCCTGTTCACCGGGCGGGCGCACGAGCTGGACGCCGCCCGCGAGGCGTTGACGGCCGGCGTGCTCGCCATCGACGGGATGCCCGGCGTCGGCAAGACCACGTTCGCCATCCACCTCGCCCACCTGCTCGCCCCGCGCTTCCCGGACGGCCAGCTGCACATCGACCTGAACGGCTTCGACGTGGCCGCCGCCCCGATCGGCACCGGCGAGGCGATCCGCGGGTTCCTCAACGCGCTCGGCGTGCGGGACGACGCGGTGCCGTCCGGGATCGGGCCGCAGACCGGCCTGTTCCGCAGCCTGCTGGCCGGGCGGCGGGTGCTGATCGTGCTGGACAACGCCTACGACGCCGACCAGGTGCGCCCGCTGCTGCCGGGCACCGCGGGCTGTGCCGTCATCGTGACCAGCCGGCGGCGGCTGACCGGGCTGGCCACGACCGGTGGCGCCCGGCTGCTGACGCTGGGCGTGCCCACGGCCGAGGAGGCCGGCGAGTTCCTGGCCCGGCGGCTGGGGGCCGAGCGGGCGGCCGAGGACCGGTCGGCGATGGACGAGATCGTGGCGGCCTGCGCCCGGCTGCCGCTGGCTCTGGCCGTGGTCGCCGCCCGGGCCGCGGCCGAACCGCGCTTCCCGCTGCGGGCGATCGCCGACGAGTTGCGCGACGCCGACACCGACCTGGGCGTGTTCGCCGACGGCGGGGTGGATGTCCGGGCGGCGTTCTCCTGGTCGTACCGGGTGCTCGGCGATCCGGCGGCCGCGTTGTTCCGGCTGCTCGCGATGCACATCGGCCCGGACATCTCGTTGTCCGCGGCGGCCAGCCTGGCCGGGTTGCCCCGGCGCGAGGTCCGGGGGCTGCTCGCCGATCTCACCCAGGCGCATCTGGTCGTCGAGCACCAGCCCCGCCGCTACCGTTTTCACGATCTGGTCCGCGCGTACGCCACGGAGCAGCTCACCGATGACGAACGGGCCGACCGGCAGGCCGCCTTCGCGCGCCTGCTCGCCCACTACCACCATTCGGCGTACCGGATCCACCTCCTGCTCGCCCCGCACCGCGAGCCGATCCCACCGGGCGAGCCCCCACCCGGCGTCGTGCCCGAGGTGGCCGAGGACCGGACCGCGGCGCTGGCCTGGTTCGGGGCCGAGCACGCGGTGCTGAGCGCGGCGGTGCGGCGGGCCACCGACGAGGAGGCGGACACGTCGGCCTGGCAGCTCGCGCTGAACCTGGAGCCGTTCTACCGCAGCCGCGGGCTCTGGCACGACTGGGCCGGCACGATGCGGACGGCCCTGCGCGCGGCGCAGTCCAGCCCGATCCTGACCGGACAGGGTCACGCTCACCGCAGCCTGGCCGCCGCCTACCACCACCTCGGGCACCTGGACCGCGCCCGGGTCCACCTGGAGAACGCCCGGCGCATCTTCACGCTGCTGGAGAATGCCGGCGAGGTCGCCTCGGTGCACTGCGGCCTGGCCTCGATCCTGCGCGACGCCGGCGATTTCAGCCTGGCCGTCGACGAGGAGCGGCAGGCGCTGCGGATGCACGTCCGCACCGGCCACCGCCGCGGCCAGGCCGACGCCCTGCACGGCCTGGCCACCTGCGCCGGCCGGCTGGGGCAGCGGGCCACCGCGGTCCGGCTCTTCGGCGATTCCCTGGCGATCGGCCAGGCCTGCGGCGACCCGGTCATCCAGGCCGACTGCTGGCGGGGCCTGGGCGACCTGTACCACCGGGCGGGCGAGAACGGCCGGGCCGCCGGATGCCTGACCCGGGCCGCCGACCTCTACCGCACCGCCGACAACGACGCCGGCGCCGCGGCCGCGCTGCTCTCGCTGGGCCACGCCCGGCTCGACGAGGGCCGGGCCGAGCAGGCCCGGGACGCCTGGACCGAGAGCCTGCGCATCCACGAGGAGACCCGGTCGGCCACCGCCGCCGAGCTGCGCGAGCGGCTCCGGCGGCTTCCACCGGTCCTCCACGAATTCGGCACTCGTGATGGTTAGCCTCGGGTCGCCGGACCGCCAGGGAGTTGCCGTGACACCACCAGATCGTCCGCTCGGGATGATGGAGCAAGCCCTGAGAGCGCTTGCTCGGCGGGCCCAGCCGCTGCACTTCGCCCTGGCCGCGGTGGTGTCCGGCGCGCCCGGCGAGGCCGGCTGGGGTGCCGCGCTGGCCCAGGTGCAGCGGCGCCACCCGCTGCTGCGCGCCGCCGTGGTGCCCGGTCCGGACGGGCCGTGTTTCGCCGGTCGGCCCGGCACGCCGATCCCGCTCCAGGTCACCGAGGCCGCCGACTGGACCGACTCGTTGGTGACCGAGATGACCGAGCCGTTCCCGGCCGGCCCGGCGCCGCTGCTGCGGGCCCGGCTGCTGCCCGGCCCCCGCCGCACCACGATCATCCTGACCGGGCACACCGCCATCGACGGGCTGTCGCTGGCCGTCGTGCTGCGGGACCTGCTGCGGACGCTGGCCGGCCGGGACCTGTCGGGCGGCACCCGGGCCCTGCCGATGGAGCACTACCTGCTCAACGGCGCGCGGGTCGAGGTGGGGCCGCACCCGTACCCGGTCGGCGCCCCACCGCAGATGATCGACGCCGCGCTGCCGCCGCGGGTCGACCGGATCGCGTTCGGGCGCGAGCTGACCGAGCTGGTCTGCGACCGCGCCCACCAGGAGGGCGTCACCGTGCACACCGTGCTGGCCGCCGCCCTGGCCGCGGCCATGCACCGGCTAGGGCCCGGCGCCGACGGTCGCGACCTGCGGTTCGGCAGCCAGGTGAACCTGCGCCGGACGCTGCCGGAGATCGGCGACAGCGTGGGCTTCTACTCGATCCCGGTGGTCAGGCCGAGCCCGCGGCGTGACGGCGGGCTGTGGGCGTCGGCCCGGCGGTTCAAGGACGACCTGGACATCTTCCGGCAGCCGGGGCGGATCGCCGAGGCGATGGCCCGGCTGGGCGAGATCAGGCGGGCGCTGCCGGACGGCGAGGATCCGGCCGGCTGGGCGCGGGCCATCTCGCAGACCCTGTCGTACGACATCCTGCTGACCAACCTGGGCGCGCTGCCGATCCCGCTGCGCTACGGACCACTGCGGCTGGAGGAGCTCTGGGGGCCGGCCGGGCTGGTCGGTTTCGCCGACGAGCACGTCGTCGGGGCGAGCACGGTCGGCGGCGACCTGACCATGCTCTACACCAGCCGGGACCCGGTGCCCGGGCTGCTGAGCACGGCCCGGGAGATCATCGGGAAAGGCATGTGAGGTGCCCGCCACCCAGCCCCCCAGCGGGTGGCGGGCACCCTGTGCCCGTTCCACCTCCGCCGCCCGGCGAAGCGCCCCGGACGCGCAGGTGGAACGAGTCATCACCCCGCGTCGAGCGCGAGCCGCAGCGAGCGCATCGCGTAGTGGGCGCGGGACTTGACCGTGCCGACCGGGACGCCGAGCCGCTCGGCCACCTCGTCGAGGCCGATGCCGCGCACGTACACCTCGGTCAGCACGGTGCGGTGGGTGGGCGTCAGCGCCCGGAAGGCCCGGCCGATCGCCTCGGCCGCGTCCGCGGTCTCGATCGAGTCGACGCGGTCCGGCACCCAGGTCAGGTCGATCAGTCCGATCTCGACCGGCCGGGTCTGCCGCCGCCGGACCGTGTCGATGGCGATCCGGCGGGCGACGGTGAACAGCCAGCGGCGGGCGTCGTCCCGCTCGGCGGGCAACGAGTCGAGGTGGCGCCAGGCCCGCAGCATCGTCTCTTGCAGCATGTCCTCCGCGGCCGGCCGCTCGCCCCGGTTGAGGCGCAGCAGGAACCGGAGCAGGGCCGGCGCGTGCTCGTCGTGCAGGGCGGTCATCCGCGCCTCCGCGTCGAGCCGACCGTCACACGCTGTGATTGTCATCCGATACCTCAGGTTGGCCCGGCCCCTGAGTGGACCGGCTGAGGATGAGTCAAATGCCCCGCTGTGGCGATCGAGTGGAGGAACTGTGGGCTCAGCCCTGGGGCCGCGCCTCGATCGCCTGCAGTGACCAGCTGTTGCCGTCCGGGTCACGGAAGTACACGAAGGTCCCCCACGGCTGCTGGTCGACGTCGCCGGCCTCGACCCCGGCGTCCAGCAGGTGCTGCCGCGCCTCGTGGGCGTCCGGCACCACGATCTGGATCTCCTGGCTGCCCGGCGTCTTCTCGGTGATGCCGTCGCCGAGCACGATCGAGCAGGCCGACCCGGGCGGCATGAGCTGGACGAACCGCAGCCCGTCGTGCACCTTGTGGTCGTGGTCCGCGGTGAACCCGATCTTCTCGTAGAACGCCTTGGCCCGGTCGACGTCGGTGACCGGCACGGGGATGAGTTCGATCTTCCAGGTCGCTGTCATACGCCCATCCTGGCGGTCATTGCGGCCAGTTTCCGTCCGGTTGACGACTTTCTCGTCATCGATGCAACCCGGGACGCCGAGCACTTCCTCTAGCTCTCGACGAGAGGAGACCGGCGCGTGGATGCCGAGTCAGAAGAGGGGTTCCGGCAGTTTGCCCGGGCCCGGTTCCAGCCGCTGCGGGCGCTCGCCTATGTGACCTGCGGTGACTGGCAGACCGCCGAGGACGCGGTGTCCGGGGCGCTGTCCCGGCTCTACCTCAAGTGGGACCGGGTGACCTCGCCCGAGGCGTACGCCCGGACCGCGGTGGTCCGGGCGGCGATCGGCGAGAAACGGCGCCCCTGGCACCGGGAACACGCGGTCGGCGAGGCGTTCCCGGACGTGCCGGCCCCGGACCGGTCCGGCGACGTCGACGAACGGCTGCGGATGCGCGCCGCCCTGCGCCGCGTGCCGCCCCGCCAGCGGGCCGCCCTGGTCCTGAGGTTCCTGGAGGGCCTGAGCATCGACGAGACGGCCGAGGTGCTCGGCTGCTCGCCGGGCACCGTCAAGAGCCAGACCAGCCGGGGCCTCGACACCCTGCGCGCCGTCCTGGCGACCGAGATCACCGAGAAGGGAGATGACCATGTCGTATCGCATCGAGGACGTGCTTGAGTCCGCGCAGGAAGGCGCCCCGGCGCCCCGGACCGACACCGACGCCATCATCGCGGGCGCGCGCCGGATCCAGGCCCGGCGCCGGTGGGCCGCCGTCGGTGGCGCGGGCGGCGCCGCCGTCGTGGCGGTCGCGGTGGTCGTCGGCCTCACGGGCGGCGTCCCACGCGCCTCGTCGCCGGGCACGCCCACGGCGGCCAGCCCCTCGGCCGCGCCCTCGAAGGCCGCCGAGCCGAAGACCTACACCCAGCCGAAGAAGCTCGAGTTCTCGATCGGCGAGTCGCGGACGGGCCGGTTCCACCTCGGCCCGGTCCGCTCGGTGAGCTACGGCTACCAGGAGGTCCCGGTGTACCGGGACGGCAACACGATGGAGACGGACGGCGTTCCGTACCCGTTCCCGGACGGCATGATCTTCCTGTACCGGCCGGGCGCCTACGACATCAAGCAGTTCGGCGTCCCCGAGCTCGAACGCGACAAGTTCGGCCCGCCGAAGGACATCACGATCAGTGGCCGGCCCGGCATCGAGCGCACGCTCTCCTACACGGTGCCCGACCTCACGGACATGAGGGCCAAGCTCCGGAACAACCCGCGGATGAAGCCGAACGACCCCAGCATCAAGACGCTGTCGCGCACCAAGACTGCCGTCGCCTGGAAGTACGACGGCGAGGCCTGGGCCACCTTCGTGCCGTGGACCACCCGCGAGGAGCTCAGCCGGGACGAGACGCTCAAGATCGTCGAGGCGCTGAACCCTCAGCAGGCCGTCGAGCCGATCCGGGCGCCGTACACGTTCGGCTGGTTGCCGGTCGGCTGGCGGCCGATCGCCGCGGAGCAGAACGCCGCCGGGACCAGCGAGTTCCTCTCCACGGTGAAACTCGACCGGAAGGTGCCGACCGGCGGGGAGCTGAGCCTCTCGTTCGACAACTACCCGTTCGGCGGGGAGCTGAGGATCTTCCACGGCAAGCCCAAGGACGGCAACGCGCCGGCCCAGGGCAAGAACGTGACGTGCACCGACGTCAACGGCTACTGCAGGATGACCATCGACAGCGAGCATTTCGCCGAGTTCCAGAAGGTCGGCCCGGGGCTGTCGATGGACGACGTCCGGCACATCCTGCGCGAGCTGACGTTCACCACGCTCGCCGATCAGAGCACCTGGAAGCCGCTGAGCTAACGTTTTGATCATGCATGACGTGGACTCCCGGGAATTCGCCAGCGACAACTACTCGGGAGTCCACCCGGACATCCTGGCCGCGATCGTCGCGGCCAACGGCGGCCATCAGGTCAGCTACGGCCGAGACGTCTACACCGAGCACCTGCAAGAGGTGTTCCGGTCACACTTCGGCGCCGACGCACGGGCCTACCCGGTGCTCAACGGCACCGGCGCCAACGTGGTCGCGCTCCAGGCCGCGGCCGACCGCTGGGCGTCGGTGATCTGCGCCGACACCGCGCACATCCACGTCGACGAGTGCGGCGCCCCCGAGAGGGTGGCCGGGCTCAAGCTGCTGACGGTGCCGGCCGTGCACGGCAAACTGACGATCGAGGCCATCCGGCGGGAGGCGCGCGGCTTCGACGACGAGCACCGCGCCCAGCCCCAGGTGGTGTCCCTGTCCCAGGCCACCGAGCTGGGCACGGTCTACACGCCGGACGAGGTGCGGGAGATCGCCGACTTCGCCCACGGCCTCGGCATGCGCCTGCACGTGGACGGGGCCCGGCTGGCCAACGCGGCGGCCCGGCTGGGCGTGTCGCTGCGGGCGCTGACCACCGACGCGGGCGTGGACATCGTGTCGTTCGGCGGCACCAAGAACGGGATGCTGCTGGGCGAGGCTGTGGTCGTACTCAACCCCGCTCTTGATCGTGGTCTGGACTACCTGCGCAAGTCGTCGATGCAGCTCGCGTCGAAGATGCGCTTCATCTCGGCGCAGTTCGTGGCGCTGCTGGAGGGCGACCTGTGGCTGCGCAACGCGACGCACGCCAACACGATGGCCACCCTGCTGCACGATCGGGTGCGTGGGCTGCCCGGCCTCGAGGTGAGCCATCCGGTCGAGGCCAACGCGATGTTCGTGTCGCTGCCGGCCGAGGTGCTGGCCGGCCTGCACCGCAAGTTCGCATTCTACGACTGGGACGCGTCGGCCGGCGAGGCCCGCTGGATGACCTCGTTCGACACCCGGCCCGAGGACATCGACCGGATCGCCGAACTGGTTGCGGCCGCAACTCGGTGAACCAGGGGATCCACCGCCGTCGTTGAAGGCATGATTCTGGTTCATGGATTCGGACACGCCAGCTGGTGCTGGAGCCCGGTGACGGAACGACTGGCCGGGCGGGGCGTCGCCTCGGTGGCGGTCGACCTCGACGGGCACGGCCTCAAGAGCACCATGCCGGCCACCTCGGTGACCGCCAGCTCGGCGGCGGCGACGCTGGTCGAGCAGATCCGCCGGATCGGGCAGGGTGAGCCGGCCGTGGTCGTCGCGCACAGCATGGGCGGCATCGTCGCGACCGCGGCCGCCGAACTGGAGCCCGCACTGTTCGCGCGGATCGTCTACGTGGCGGCGTTCGCGCCGGCGGCCGGCCGATCGGCCTTCGCCTACCTGGGCGAGCCGGAGTTCGCCGGCTCGCTGGTCGCCGGCCTGCTGACCGGCGACCCGGCGCAGACCGGCCGGTTGGAGATCGACCTGACCAACCGGCCGGCGATCCGGGAGGCGTTCTACGGCGACGTCGACCCGCAGACCGCGGACGCGGCCATCGACCTGCTCTCCCCCGGTGCCCCGATCGGCATCCCGGCCGAGGCCTTCCCGGTCACCCGGGACCGCTACGGCCGGGTCCCGCACAGCTTCGTGACCTGCGCCAAGGACAACGCCGTCCCGGTCGCGGCGCAGCGCCGCTTCATCGGCGAGATCGACGCGATCGCGACGGCGCCGACCAGGGTCGCCGAGCTGGACACGGCCCATTCGCCGTTCCTGTCCCGGCCCGACGACCTGGTCGGCGCCATCCTCGATCTCTGCTAGGCGTGGTGCGTCAGCTCGGTTCGATCCAGATGTTGCGGTAGCGGACGTTGGCGCCGGCGTCGCCGTGGTCCTGGAGGCGGATGGGCAGGGCGGTCGGGCCCTCGGCGGCGCCGGCGCCGGTCGGACCGTCGATCTCGACGTTGTTGTGCACGGTGACGCCGTTCCACACGACGGTGGCGCGGGCGTTCTCGGTCTTGGTGGACCCGTTGTAGCGGGCCGCCCGGAACGTCACGTCGTAGCTCTGCCAGGTCTCCGGCGCGGTGCCGGCGTTCGAGGACGGCGCCCGTTTCTGATAGATCGCCGCGCTGTCGTCGTTGGCCAGGGCCGCCTTGCCGAACGTGTCGAGCACCTGGAGTTCGTAGCGGTCCTGCAGGTAGACACCGCTGTTGGCGCGTTGCTGGCCGGTCACGTCGCTGGGCAGGTTGGGCAGCCAGAACTCGACGTGCAGCTTGAAGTCGCGGTACGTCTGCTTGGTGCGGATGTCCCCGCCGAGCACCTCGGCCGAGCCGCCGGAGATCGGCCAGGTGACCGCGCTGCCGTCGGCGTTCTGGAAGGCGCCCAGGTTCCCGCCGTCGAACAGGGTGACCCGGCTGGTCCCGTTGTGCGTCCAGCGCTGCTGGGCCACGTCGGCCCAGCCGTAGATCTGCAGCTGGGCACCGTCTGCGGTGGACCCGCCGGCCACGTCGAGCACCTTGCCCGACTGCGGGTTGAGCAACGAGCCGTTGGCCTGCTGGAGCCACACCTGGGCGGCGCTGTTGTTACAGGTGTAGAGCTGCACCTTGGTGCCGTCGGCGGTGCCGCTGTTGTCGATGTCCAGGCACTTGCCGAGCGCCCGGAGCGTGTCGCCGTCCCGGGTCCAGCTCTGCGCCGTCGAGTTGTTGCAGGTATAGAGCTGGATCTTGGTCTTGTCGGCGGTCTTCGCGCCGTCCACGTCGACGCACTTCCCGCCGATCCCGGTCAGGGTCCCGGTCTTCGGCGTGGCCGCGGCGGTGGTGCCGCCGACAGTCAGGCTGTCCAGGTTGACGTGCCCGACGTCGCCACTGTCCACCTTGAAGGCGATCGTGTTGCCGCCGGCCCGCAGGGTGACCGACTCGGCCTTGGCCGCCCAGGTGTCCCAGTTGCCGGTGTCGGCCAGGCTGATCTGCCGCAGCTTGGTCCCGTTGACGTACAGGCTGATCGTCTTGGCCCCCGGCGAGGGGTTCGGGCCGTTGCTGAACCGCAGCGAGATCGGGTACGCGCCGGCCGCCGGCACGTTCGCCGTGAAGGTCGCGGCCGCGCCGGCCGAGCCGAGGCCGGCCACGAAGCCCGAGCCGGTGTACCCGGTGTGGTCGGAGGCGACGCCCGCGCTGCCACTGAGCCCGGAGTTCTCCGCCTCGGCCAGGTCGGTCTTCAGGGTGGTGCCGTTGGCCAGGCTGTTCAGCGTGTACCAGGCCTCGGTGCTCCACAGCGACGCGCCGGAGGTCGAGGTGAACGGCCGCGGCGAGCGGACGTGCACGACCCGGCCCGGCTTGAGCCCGCTCAGTTTCAGCGTCACCTTGAGCCGGTCACTCGACAGCGTGGCCGAGGCGACCGGCAGGTTCTCCTCGTCGACCTTCGGGCCGCCGTAGGCCGGGGTGGAGACGTACCGCCACTGCTCGGCGCGGTAGCGGGCGGCCAGCTGGGTGGCGGTCGCCTCGGACACCGGCTGGGTGTACTCCAGCTCGAAACCGTCGGCGATCGCCCGCATGGCCTTGATGTCGAAGACGCTGGTGCTGTTCGGCGTCAGCTTCTGCAGGCCGTACGTCAGCTTGCCCTCCTGGCCCCAGTTGCCGCCGGCGCCGAGCCCGCCCACGTAGAGCGCGCCGTCCGGGCCTTGGCTGAGCCGCAGCACGCCCACCTCCAGGCCCTGGGTCAGCCGGAAGACCGCGCCCTGGTACTGGCCGTTGACCTTCTCCAGGTACGCGCGCTGGATACCGCCGTACGTGACGTCGCCGAAGAGCATCTGCCCCGAGTACGGCCCGGAGTTGAGCATCAGCGGGGTGCTCGGCGAGTTGGCGATCTCGTTCTGCGGCAGCCACAGCACCGGCTGGGCGACGGGCTGGTTGTCGAACGGGCCGTCCGGGTTGGTGTAGTGGCCGAAGAACCGGTCCTGCTTGATCTGCACCAGCTTGCTCGCCGGGAGCCAGCCGCCCTGGTTGTCGGTGACGAAGATGTCGCCCTCGGGACCCCAGCCGATGCCGTCCGGGGTGCGCAGGCCGCCGGCGACGTACTGCACCGCGCCGGTCGACCGGTTGATCTTCAGGGTGGTGCCGCGGTTGGCCGACCCCTGCGGCTCGGTGGTCGCGCCACCCAGGTTGATCGAGACCGACAGGTTCAGGTAGAAGAACCCGTCCTGGTAGAGCAGGCCGAACGCGAACTCGTGGAAGTTGCCGTCGAACGGCCAGGTGGCGACCCGGCGGAACTGGTCGATCGTGCCGTCGCCGTTGGTGTCGTTCAGCTCGGTCAGCTCGTGCTTCTGCGAGACGTAGATCTTCCCGTCGACGATCTTCAGGCCCATCGGCTCGCGCAGCCCGGTGGCGATCCGGCGGTACGTGACCTGGCTCGGCGAGGTGCTCCCGGTGACGCCGCTGAGGATGTAGACCTCACCGACGGTGGTCTCCTGGCCGCCCCAGGTGGCGATCGCGAGCCGCCCGTCCGGGAACCAGTCCATGGCGCTGACCTGCGGCTGAAAACCGCTGGGACGCAGGTTGGTGAGGGTGAAGCCGGGGTGCACCGAGGTCAGCGGCAGGCCGTCGCCCGGGCTGTCGGCGGCGCCCTCGCACTCCTTCTTGCCCGGCGCGGTCACCCGCACGACACCGGAGTCGGTGCTGAGGACGGTGTTCGGCACGACGGCGTACGCGCTCGCGCCCGGCGGCCGCCATTCCAGGGTGAGCTGCTGGCCGCCGTCCCGCTCGAAGAAGTCGATGCGCAGCGAGTGGTAGCCGGTCGTCAGGTTGGCGGCGCCCTCCACCGCGGTCGCGCCGTGCAGGCCGTCGTTGTTGATCACGAGGGCGTCGTCGATCCGCAGCCGCGAACCGTCGTCGCTGGTCAGCCGGAAGCCGTAGGTGCCGGCCGAGGTGATGTTGATGTTGCCGATCGCCTCGGCCTGGAACCGGTCCTCGAGGCCGAACTCGCCGGCCGTCGTCCAGTTGACCGTCGGCATCAGCTTGTCGATGTTCGGCGTCTGACCGGGCTTCAGCGTGCAGATCGCGTCACGCGCCGCCTGGAGGTCGTAGGTTCGCAGCGTGACACCGGGTTCCTGAGGTGGAACGGCGGCGTGGGCCGGCAGGGCGGGAAGTAGGGCTGCGGCAACGGCCGCCACGGACAGCAGCACCAGTCTCTTCATGGGCGCTCCAGACATCGCGCGAATCGACTTATGTCGATGTCCCGAGACGCTAGGCCGCTTTGGAAACAAAGTAAACAACTTTTCGGTCGGAGATCGAAACTTCGGTATGCTCCGGACGAAAGTTAACCGGCTTTCCTAACGGCGCGGCCGGGCCTGAGGAGTTCCGGCGGTCAGCCCGCCTTCCACTGGGTCGTCAGGTCGGGGGCGATCGTTTGGGCCGCGCCCAGCAGCAGGGCCAGCTGGAAACGGTTCTCGACGCCCAGCCGGTCCATCAGCCCGCGCATCGCGTAGAGCACCGTCCGCCGGCTCAGACCCAGCTCGGCGGCCGCCTCCTCGTCGCTGGCGCCGCCCGCGAGCAGGGTCAGGATGCCCCGCTCGCGTTCGGTCAGCACACTCGGTGGGCCACTGTCGGGCACCGGCGCCACGGCCGGGCGTACCGCCATCGCCACCGGGACGCGGCGGTCGCGCACCAGCGCGTTCACCTCGGCCACGGCGCGGGCCCGCCACAGCGTCCGGCCGCCGGCCCGGCCCAGCCGGCGGACCGCGTCGAGCGCGACCAGCTCGTCCAGCCCCCGGCCGACCCGGGTCGCCTCGACACCCAGCTCACGGCCGAGCCGGGCGCTGCTCGCCGGGCCGACCAGGACCAGCGTTCGATAGATCACTTCCGCCAGCGGGGTCAGACCCCAGCGCCCCACCGGCGCGGCCAACGCTTCAGTTGTCATGTGACCGTTCCCCCGTGCGCGCCCACGGACAGTGCCGTGGGCGCTACCGATCGATCCGGGTCGATTATGGACTGAGCGGGATCAGACGCGCCAGACGATCACCGGCGCGGTTTCGGAAGGGAATGCCCGACCAGGCGCGGCACGGAGCCGGTCGACCTGGCGGCGCCGGTGGGCACCTGCCGGGTGTACACCCTGGTGACCTCGTTCTGGTTGCGGAAGGCCACCATCCAGGACTGGCCGGCCGATCCGGTGTACTCGGCCAGTGTCGGATCGGTGACCGAGGGGTCGGAGACGTCGGGATTCAGCCGCTCCCAGGTGCCCCAGGTGTCCGATCCGGCCTCGGCCTCGAAGATCCGGTAGATCTCGTTGTCCTCGCCCCGGGCCACCACGGCCACCCGGCCGGACGGATCAAGCACCGCGACCGGCGTACCCACCGCGGTGAAGCCGGAACCCACGGCGCTCTCCGGTGTGGTGAAGCGCCCGTCCGCGTCGGTCTGGCGGGTGACGATCTCACCGGTCCGCGTCCGGCCGAAGACCCGGAGCGCCTGGCCCGGCATCACGACCACGGCCGGCGTCGCGTCCACCGCCGCGAAGACCGTGCTCGGCGCCTGCAGACGGCCGTCGACGTACCGGCTCAGCTCGACCCCGGCGCCGGTCCGCCGGGAGAACACGGTCGCCGTACGGTCGGCGCCGGCCACCGCGGTGACCTCCGGGTCGAGGCCGGAGATATCGCCGTCCCGCCAGGCCAGCAGGTCGCCGGACGAACCGTCCTGCGGACGGAGCCACAGGTGGCCGTCCACGTCGACGGCCAGCGCGAGCAGGCTGCCGTCGGAGAGCCGGACCGCGGCCGGACGCGAGGCCATCCGCCCGCCCAGGCTCTGTCCGGCCTGCCAGGAGGTGCTCGGCGCGGCGGCGCGGGTGAACGACCACACCTCGCCGGTGGTGCTCAGCGCCAGCGCCTGCAGGACGGACTGGCCGTTGGGCAGGAGCGCCGTCCGGCCGGTGAGGGCCGCGCCGCTGCTCACGGTCGAGAACTGCACCGTGGTGAAGCTGTCCGGGTTGGGCTGGTAGGCGTGCCGCAGCCGGCCGATGTTGTCGTTGTAGAGGTACTCGATCGGGCCGAGCGCGGTGCCGCTGGCCTGACCCTGCACCACCGACAGCGGCGCCGACCGCTGGATCGGGACCGACGTCAGCGGGGGGACGTGCCGATCGGTCAGGGAGCAGCTGCTGGTCGTCGCGATCACGGTGGTGAAGTTCCAGCCGGTGCCGATCCGCGTACCGCCGATCGGCCAGCTGAGCGTGTCCTCGCGGAAGCGGTAGTGGTTCAGGTCGCCGTTCGTCTTGCGGCCGAGCAGCACGTCGCCGCCCACCGAGAAGACATCCTGGGGAAAGATGCCCCAGCCGTCGCCGACCAGCCGGTTCCGGAGCCCCACCCAACGCTGGCTGGTCGACTCGTAGCGGCTCCGGAACAGGTCGCCGTCCGGCTCCCGGCCGAACAGCACACCCGGGCCGGCGGCCACGATCAGGTTGTAGCGGTTCCAGCCGGTGTCGATCACCCGGCCGTTGATCGGCCAGGTCTTGGTGGCCTCGTCGAACCGCCACTGGCGCAGCTTGCCGGCGCCGTCGACGCCGTAGAAGTCGCCGATCTCGTCCACCGTGATCTTGTTGCGGTTGGCCGGGTTGGCGTAGTCGGCCAGGTTGGTGCCCATCGCGACGCTCTCACTGCCGTCGACGATCTCCCAGGCCGTCCCGGTGTAGCGGTAGCGGAAGGCGCCGCTCGAGTTGATGCCGTAGATCCGGCCGTCGGGGCCGCCGAGCACCCGGTTGAAGCCGTTCCAGCCGATCCCGATGTTGATGCTGGTCGTACCCTGCGCCTGATCGGTGCCCGGCTTGTTGTAGACGTGCTTGTACAACTTGCCGTCCGCGGCCACCCCGAACAGCGTGGTCTGCGGCGCGCATTGGAAGGTGTCGGCGGCCTGCGCCGGGCTCACGGCCACGGCCACACCCACCGGCACGACGGCGGCGGCCGCGAGCACGGCCCCGCCCAGTCGTCGCCGAGTAGTCCTCATCATCGTCGATCTCCCCCGTGAACGTCTGATTGCCGCCCGTGGGACACGGCCGGACAAAGATCCTGATCAGACGGCACACACACGGGCGGCGATGCGGAACCGGTGAGCTGAAACTAGTCAGCGCTCCACACCGGAATCAACGACCTTGCGCAACTGCGCAACGACGCCGCTACCGAACGGGTTCCAGGATGACGTGCTTGACGTCCTCGTCGGGTTCGTCGATGGCCGGGGAGTACAGGCTCATCCCCAGTCCGCCGAACTTCAGCGACTCCGATTCGAACTCGTCCGGCCGGAAACCAGCATCCGCCATCTCTCGCAACACGTCGCCGAGAGGCCGGCCGACCAAGGAGATCCCGTTCCACACCACGTCGAACGAGTCGGACATGTCTATCGACACCAACCTGTCCTCCGCGTCGTACATCAGAACGAGGGTCATGTCGTAGTACGAGTCCAGGACGCCGCCACCGAATCGTTCGAACGGGACGTGATCACCCAGCCGCTCACGATGGACAGCACGTGGTTCGCCGAAGCGCGCCTCACGAATACCCTCGGCGGTGATCACCTCGAAGGGCTCACTCCTGCTGTACACAATTCACCCCGGTCAATCGGTGATCAGCCGAACGTGCCCCCATCTAGGGTCCCCAGCATCTCGAGAATCGCCCCGTCGTACTTCGTTCCGAACCTGCTTCTGACATCGTTGATGTCGTTCCACATCGCGCCCGCCACATCGCCTCGGGCGATGAAGTCCCGCTGCATCTCCCGGTAGGCCGCCTGGACCGAACCGGGCCCGCCGCTCGTACTGTACAACTGGGCATGATCCGCCCTGTCCATCTGGATCGCCGGACCGCGTGGGAACGAGAGACCGGGGCCGGTGGTCGAGTGCGGCGGCATGTGGTTGATCTCGATCCCGGGCGGATTGACCCGCCTGCCGTCGGACGTCGTCATCTTCAGATCACCGTGCCGGCCACCACGGTAGACGTGTCCGGGATCGGCCCGGGGCTGCCGGCTGGAGCAGGAACAGGCCTGCCCGTTGGCGTTGGTGCCACCGCCACAGTTGTGAACCAGGACCGGTTCCGTGCCGGCGAGCACGTAGTACGTATGCAGACCGTCGACGGTCAGGTTGTAGACGCGTTCGTACTGCGTCCGAGAACGCGTCGAGACAACCTCGGCGGAGCGGTGGTCCGCCGTTTCGAACCGGTAGCCCGATTGGAGATCCGCCGCGTTGACCCATCGGCCGACGCTCTCGACCCAGAACGGATGTCCCTCGGTAGCGGTCAGCTCGGCCGTCGACGAACCCTCGGCGGCGTCCACCTCGACCGTGACGTCGACCAGGTTCTTCGATCCCTCGCCGACGATGACGTCCGTGACCATCCGGTCCTCGGTGCGCCCGGTGGTCGGGTCGGTGGCTTTCACGGTGTCGCCGGCCTCGACCTCGGTGATCGGTTTCGCTTCTCCGTCGGCCAGAAGCACCGCGGTGTCGCCCGTGAAGCTGTTCCCTCCGCAGCTCTTGGCACGGCCACCGCTGACCGCGCCGAGGCCGGCGGCCAGGGCAACACCCCCGAGATCGACCCGACCGGTAGTGGCGTACTGCGTCACCGCGTCAGTCACGCCACCGGTCACCGCGCCGGCCGCCGCCCGGCCGATCGCTCCGACTCCCTTCGCCGCCAGCCCTCCGACGACCTTGGCGCCGATCGCGCCCGCGCCGGCACCGAGGAGGCCGGTGACCGCTCCGGTGCCTGCCGAGAAGGCGGCGTCCTTCCAGCTGTGAATGTTGCCCTGCGCGGCGTCCTTGGCCAGGTTGACCAGCGCGGCCGCGCCGACCATGCAGGCGAGCGCCCCGGCCCCGGCAGTGATCGCGGTGCAGGCCAGACCGGCCGCGATACCACCCACGATGGCCAGGCCCTCGATGATCAGGTTCTTGTGTTCGGCGACGAACTCGCCCACCGCCGCCGCGGCTTTCGACACCGTCTCGATGACCGCGCCGACCTTGGCCGCCGCCGCCTGGTAGAGGGTGGTGGCGAACTTCTTCGGGTCGGTGATCGCCGTGACCGCGACCGACACGACGCTCGCCGCCAGCTTGGCCGTCGTGGAGACGACCTTCCCGATGGTCTTCAACAGCGGTTTGGTGACCGCCGCCAGGACCGGCAGCGGCGTGTACTTGACCGCCTGGGCAACCGCCTTCTTCGCCGCGGCGGTGACCGCCTTGGCCGCGGCCTGGGCTCTGGCCGCGGCTGCGGCCGCGGTCTGTTTGGCCCAGTTGACGGCGCTCTTCACACCGTTCTTGACCGCGTTGACAACCGTCGACACGGCGCTGGCGGCCTTGTTGTACAACCACTCCGCACCGCGCATCAGCGCGCTGCCGAGGGCGCTGATCGCCGACGACGCGTAGTTCCAGGCCGTGCTGGCGACGCTCTTGACCGTGTTCCAGGCCGAGCTGGCGGCGTTGGAGACCGCACCGGCGGCCTTCTTGACCCAGTTGGGCCAGTGGCCGTCGGGGTCGTCGAAGTCCAGGGGCGCCCCCGCGCCGTAGGTGTACTTGTTGGCGAGGATCGAGTCGCCGCCGGTGTACATCGCGTTGTCCCGGGAGGTGAACGTGCCGGTGCCGGGTTGGTACCAGCGGGCGCCCATGTCCACCTGGCCGGTGGCCGGGTCGGTCCAGTCACCCTGGAAGCCGATGGCGCTGGTCCGCTGCTCGGTGGCGGTCCGTTCGCCCCACGGGCTGTAGGCGGTGGAGCCGGCCGGCTTGGTCGCGTTCGGGTCGGCGGGGTCGAGCTCGGCCACGATGTCGCCGTGCCCGTCGGCCAGGGTCAGCCGTTTGACCGTGCCGACCTGGGTGGCGACCAGGTCGTCGCCGGGGCCATGGGCATACTTCTCGTTGGCGTAGGCGACCGGGGAAGCGCTCGCGCCGGCATAGGTGAAGGCGATGCTGTTGCGGGCCGAGACACGGTCCAGGCCGTCATAGGTGTAGTTCTGCCCCTGCGACGAGATCAGCCGGTCGAAGGCGTCGAACGAGTACTGCTCGGACAATCCGGAGCTGGTCCTGGTCCTGAGGGTGCCACGAGCGGTGTAGGCGTAGGTGAAGTCTCCGTCCGACAGCAGCCGGTTGCGCTCGTCGTAGGTGGCGGTCTTGGCCCCGGCACGGATCCGGTTGCCGGAGTCGTCCCAGGCGTAGGGGACCCGCCCCGCCGACCCGGTCCAGGCGGTGAGGCGGCCCGCCCAGTCGTACTCGTAGGTATTGGTGCCGCTGCCCGCCGTGCCGGCCGTGGTCTTGCTGGTCACGTGGCCGTTGCGGTCGTATCCGTAGGCGACCGAGGCGACCACCGTGTTGCCGGTCTGACGCAGCGTGTCCGACGCGAGGTGGCCGTAGTCGTCGTAGGCGTAGGTGCGCACCCGACCGGCGCCGTAGTCGATCGTCTTGACCGCACCCGCCGCGTCGTACCCGAAGGTCTGGGTGGTCGAGGTCAGCCCGTCGGTGACCGTCTTGAGGCGGCCGCGGTCGTAGCCGAAGGTGGCCGTACCGGCGGCGTCGGTGCGGGTGGTGAGGTTCCCGTCCGCGTCATAGCCGAACGTCGCCGTGCCGGACGGCCCGGAGGAGCCGAGCAGCGCGCCGCGGTCGTTGTAGCTGAACGTGTCCGTGCCGGTTGGGGCGTTGACGCTGGCGAGCCGCCCGGCCAGGTCGTAGCCGAGGGTGCGGGTGCCGGTGGCCGCCTCGGCACCGGCGCCACTCTCGGTGCGCATTCGTCCGGCCGCGTCGTAGGTGCGGGTGCGGGTGACGTTGCCCGGGGCGGTGAGCGTGGTCGGGAGGCCGTCCCGGTCGTAGGCGACGGTCCAGGTGCGGTCGGCGGGCGTGGTGTGCGCGGCGGTGGCCGGCTCGACCACCGACTCCTTCCGGCCCAGGCTGTTGTACGTGTAGCGGGTGACGTTGCCGCGGCCGTCGGTGTATCGGGTGCGGTTGCCGGCAACGTCGTAGCCGAACGAGGTGGTGATGCTCTTGTCGGCGCTCACCGGCTCGATCTGGCTCGAGAGCTGGCCGGCTCCGTCGAACACGTAGGTCGTGGTGTGGTTGTCCGGGTCGGTCGACGTGGTCAGGTTGCCTCCGGCGTCGTAGCCGTAGGTCTGGGTGCGCAGGACCTCCTCGGTGCCCGGCTTCAAGTCACTCTCTGAGGTCTTGTCGCCGAACTGGTTGTAGACGGCCCGGGTGGCCCGACCCAAGGCGTCCACCTCGCGCACCTGGCGGCCGCGGTAGTCGTACCCGAACTGCTGAACCTCGCCGGTGGGCTCGGTCTTCTTGACGACCTGGCCGAGAGTGTCGAAATCGGCGCGCAGGACGGTGCCACCGGCCCCGGTGATCGAGCGTGCGTTGCCCGCGTCGTCGTAGGCGATTCTGCTGGTGAAGGCGCCGGGCTGCGGGTACCGCTCGATCTGGGTCGTGGTCACGGCCCGGTCGAGGTCGTCGTAGGTGGACTCGGCGCGCGCTCCGGTCGGCCCGGTGGTGGAAAGCAGCTGGCCGGTCCGGGTGTACGTCATCCGGGTCAGCCGTCGCTGTTCCTCGGTGTCCCCCGGCTCGTCCCGCACGACCAGCCGGTTCAGCTGGTCGTAGGTGAATCGGGTGGTGGATCCGCCAGGGGTGGTGACGGCGATGACGTTGCCCAGCGGGTCGTAGGAGGTCAGCGAGACCGGCGTGATCGTCTGGGACGCGCCGGGCGCCACATACGACGGCTGAACGGTTCGCACGGCCCGGCCGAGCTTGTCGTACTCGTTCCTGGTGACGTTGCCGAGCGGATCACGGTCGGTGGTCTGCCCGCCGAAGGTGTCGTAGCCGACGACCGCCACCGGGCGGACCGTGCTGGTCGTGCCGTCCGGGTTCTCCGCCGTGACCGCCGGCGCGGTGGTCCGCACCTGCCGGCCGGCCTCGTCGTAGTCGTAGTTGGTGACCAGGCCGCGCGGGTCGGTCTCGGTGAGTCGCAGGCCGCGCCGGTCATAGGTGTACGAGGTCACGCGCGTCTGCGTCCCTGCGGTGACCGTCTCCTTGAGCGCGTTGCCCGCGTCGTCGTAGTCGAAGGTGACCAGGTCGGTGGGCTGGGTCTCGAAGCCGGGGATGTTGGAGCCCCGGCCGGTCGAGCGGGCCGTCCGGGTGTTGCCGTTCTCGTCGTAGGTGAACGTGGTGGTCCGGGCGATCCCGCCCGGGTCCTGGACGGTGGTCAGCACCTTGCCGACCCGGTCCACCGTGTTCGTGGTGACCCGGGTGCCGTTGCCCTCGGCCTTCCTGGTCAGGTGGCCGGCGCCGTTGTAGGTGTTCTCCTCGATGACGTGCTCGCGGGTGGCGCCGGTCGCCGGGTCGCGGTAGTTGACCAGGGTGACCTTCTGGAGCAGGTCGTCGCCGTAGTAGCGGTACTCGAGGCGGCGGCCCATCGCGTCGGTGTCGCTGGCCAGGCGGCCGGCGAAGTCGTACGAGTACTTGTGCAGCACCAGGTAGTCGCCGGTGCCGGGACTCGGGGTGCCCTCGGGGTCGCTGCGCCAGGCGCGGAGCCGGACCTCGGCCTGCTTGTTGCGCGCGGTGTACGCGTAGTCGTACCGGTTGCCGCAGGCGTCCACCTCGGACACCTTGTTGCCGAACCGGTCGTACGCGTAGGTGGTCTCGCCGCCCTCGGGGTCGGTGACCAGCGTGGCGTGGCCGTGCTCGTCGTACTCGGTGGTGGTCACCCGGGCGGTGTCGCCGCCGAGCAGGTCACCGATGGTGACCTTGGTGACGTTGCCGTCCGCGTCGAACTCGTTGACCACCTGCTGCTGGTGCTTGACGCCGGTGACCGCGTCGGTGGTGACCGGCCGTGTCACCGACTTGATCTTGCTGTTCGTCTCGTAGGTGTACGTGCTGGTCAGCCCGGCCGGGAAGGTGTCCGTGGTCTCCTTCTCGGTGAGCCGGCGGCCGATCGGGTCGTAGGTGTACTCGGTGAACATCCCGGACGGCGTGGTCACCTTGGCCAGGTCGCCGTTCTGGAAGTACGAGTAGCGGGTCTGCTTGCCCCGCGCGTCCTTGGTGCTGGTGATCAGCCCGGGCGGGATCTGGCCGCCGCCGGCCGCCGGTTCGGTGCCGTTGGAGTAGTCGTGGTCGACCCGGCTGCCGTCGGGGTTGGTCTGGACGTCGGGCTGGCCGGTGAAGTCGTAGGTGTACGTGGTCAGGTAGGTGTCGTCGGTCTTGCTCGCCGACCGGCCGTCCCGGGTCTGGATCACCAGGTCGCCGCGCGGGTCGTACGGGTCGGCCGTGGCCGGGTAGACCGACCACGTGGTGAAGCAGTGGTCCTTGTCCTCCCGGCAGGTGGTGCGTGACTCGACGTTGCCGCGGGCGTCGTAGCCCATCGTCACCGTGTCGCCGTTCTCGTTGACGATGCGCTTCTGGTTGCCCTTCTCGTCGTACTCGAAGCTGCGCACCGACAGCCCGTCCAGCGTGTGCCGGACGAAGACCGGGCCGCCCGCGTCGCCCGGGATCACCGTGCAGAACGCCGGGTCCTGCGGGTCGGGCTGCGGGCAGGTGGTGGTGGGCGGCGGGTCCGGCGGGGTCTCGGTGGGCAGACCGGTGTCCTCGGGCCGGGTCTCCAGGCCGACCGGCAGGCCGGTACGCAGCAGGCGGCCGGCCAGCGCGTCGTACTCGAACAGCTGGGGCCGGTTGGCCGGGTCCAGCACCTGCACGCTGCGCCGCAGGTCGGAATCATTGCCGTAGACCAGCGGCGCGCCGATCTTCCAGGTGCCGCCGTTGTCGTCGGTGTACTCCTTGATCCGGTCGATCGCGACGTCGTAGGTGATCTCGGCGCCGATCCGGCCACTGGGCAGGGTGACCCGGGACATCTGCGACGCGGGCGTGGTGGCGGCCCGGTAGTGGGCCAGGACCGCGGCCGGGCCGAGCGGGTGGCTGTAGACCGCGACCTCGTCGATGCCGCCCTGGAAGTGCCGCTGGGCGTTGCCGCCCCAGCCCGTCCAGGTGGCCGGCGAGGTGGCGTAGGCGGCGCCGATCTGGTTGACGGTCAGGTCGGAGTGCTCGATCGCGGCGCCGGCCCGTTCGGCGACCTTCGCGCCGTCCAGGTAGAGCGTCTGGGTGCTGCCCATGACCGACAGGACCGCGTGGTGCCACCGGTCGTCCCAGACCGTGGCGGTGGAGGCGAGCGGCGCGGGCGTGCCGGTGCCGAACTGGCCGCGGAGCCGGCCGTCGGTGCCGGTGTAGAGCACCGGGACGCCGGCGCCGGAGGCCGTGCCCAGCGCCTTGTCCTGGTAGCCGATCAGCGGGCCGCCGGTCTGCGTCGGTCCGACCTTGAACCACACCTCGACGGCCGCGTCCCGGCTCTTCTTGACCGTGCCCTTGGGCAGCTCGACCGCTGAGTTCGTGCCGTTGAAGGTGGCCGCGGTGTCGGTCACCCCGGCGATCGCCCCGGCCGCCTTGACCGTGACGTTGCGGTACGTGCCGGCGTCCTTGCCCAGGTTGACCGCGATCGAGCTGGCCGCCGCGGTGGCCTCGCCGTCACCCAGCCGCCAGTAGCCCTCGGGCTTGCCGTCCAGGACCATGCTGCGGTAGTGCGAGCCGGCGGCGTAGTCGTACACCGTGCAGGCGGTCGCGCCGGCCGGTGGGCAGACCTTGGTGAGCAGATCCCCGGTGTACGTGTACGTCCAGGTCAGCGCGGCGCCGTCGACCTTGTCGGTGCTGACCGTGGCGACGTGGTTGCCGTTCCAGGTGAAGGTCAGCGCCCGGCCGGCCGTGCTGGTCTGGCTGTTCGACGCCTGGACCTTGGTGACCTTCCCGTTGGTGTAGGTCAGGTTCACCGACCGGCCGGCGATGTCGGTGATCTTGCTGAGCGGGCTGGGCACCCCGGCCGCGGCCAGCGCGAACCGGTACACCGCCCCGGACTTGTCCTGCAGCGTCCAGGCCGACGAGTCGACGCTGAGCTTGGCCGTCCGGCCGGGTGGCGCGGCGAAGGTGCCGTCCAGGTTGCGGCCGAAACGCACCGCCTGGCCGTCCGGATAGGTCACCACGACGTTCCCGGAGCCGTCGTCGTCCGGCACGATCTTCATGTCGTAGCGGGAGGACCAGCCGGCGCCGAACGCCGAGTCGGTGCGCGGGTCGAGGCTGTTGTACGTCCGGGTCAGGTTGAGTTCGGGGCCGGCGTTGGTGACGGCCGCGTCCAGGGCGGCGGTGCGGTAGTTGCCGACCTGGGCGTCGTACTCGGTGTCCTGGCTGGCGTAGGGCGCGTTGGCGATCCGCGAGGTGATGTCCGGCTGCGGCACCGCCGCCAGCAACGCCATGTCGGGCGAGGTGACCTCGTTGGCGCCGTCCTTGACGTACGCCCGCCAGACGTAGTTCTTGCTCCAGGCCAACCGGCCGGACGGCACCGGCCACGACGGTTTCGCCTGGTAGCCGGAGTTCTGGCAGTTGGTCGGGGCGCCGGTGTCGGGCTGGTCGCAGAGCTCGAACTTGTACTGCAGGACGCTGCCGGGCGGGGCGTCGGTGTCGATCGCCCGGGCCCACAGCAGCGGGGTCAGGGTCGGCGTCTGGTAGCCGTTGGGCGGGTAGACCTCGGCCACGACCGGCGGCACGTCGAAGACCTGGAGCACGATCCGGCCGGGTGGCACCTGGTGGTCGGTGAAGACGTCGCCGCCGGTCCGGACCATGGTGAAGTCGAGGAAGTAGTTGCCCGGCTCGATCGCCTTGATCGTGGCGTCGAGGGTGATCGACTCGCCGCGGGCCACCGTGCGGGGCAGGTTGGCCGACCGCTGCTGGGTGACCGCCGCGCCCGACTCGGTGTCGTACGCCCGGTAGGCCAGGTAGTAGTCCGACGGCGTCCACGCGTCGGCGCCCAGGTTGGTGACCGCGACCTGGACCTTGCCGTCCTGGTTGCGCAGCACCGCCGGCTCGGGCACCGGCTTCGGGATGGCGTAGGTGGCGTTGTACGGGGTGTGCGTCACGTACAGCTTCGGCGGGTTGGCGCCCGCCGCGCCGAACTTCTTCCAGGCCAGCGAGTCGGAGGTGCTCGCACGCAGGGTCAGGCCGTTGTCCGCCTGCTGGCCGTTGGCCCAGCGCTGGACCAGGGTGGAGCCGGCCACCCCGAGGTCGATCATCTCGGCCGCCATCGGGCACGACGACTGGGACTGGCCGGTGGGGATGTAGCCGTACGCGAACTGCTGGCTCGCGATCGACCCGCCGTACGACGGCCCCGGGTAGCTGAAACCGCCGCCGGCCGTCCAGGCCTGGGTCACCGGGTGCACGGTCAGCGGGCGGGCCCGGCAGGACGGCGCCTCGAAGTTGGTGACCACCAGCGCCGCGCCGAAGATCTGGTGGTTGCGCAGGTCGGACATCCCGCCGAACTTCACGTACGAGGCGGTGTTCTGCCCGTTCACCCGGCCCACCTCGAGGGCCTCCGGGTTGCCCACCGACGAGCTGGTCCGCACGGTCATCAGCTGGGTGGCGCCGGACTCCTTGACCGGCGGCCCGACCGTGGGGTCGACCAGCACCGGGAAGGTGCGGGCCGGGTCCCGCAACCACGCGGAGTCGACGGTGACCTTCAAGTCCTTACCGACTAGTTGGTAACTAACGGCCTCGGACCGGGCCGGTGTGGCGGCGGAGTCCACCATGAAGCCCGGCGGGATGACCGCGCGCGGCCGGCCGGTCGCGTCCGACAGGACCACCGACCGGCCCCGCATCGACGCGGTCAGCCCGGTCAGCCGCAGCGGGAACGTGAAGGTCGCCGGCGCCGAGGCCGACCGCAGCACCAGGGTCTCCTTGAGGGTGCCGGGCCGCGACTCCAGCCGCAGGTCGACGCCCGGCCGGACGCCGGGATAGACAACCGCGTCCCCCTGGGTACGCCCGGCGACCGCGCCCGCCCCGGCCAGCCCGTAGGCGAGCCCGTGGCCGGCGTCGAAGGTCATCCGCACCAGGTCGGCCGCGTCGGCCCGGGCCGCCAGCCGCAGGTCGACGCTGTCCGAGGTGTTCCGCCAGCCGCCGCCGGCCTGCCCGGCCAGGTCGCTGTCGATCGGCGCCCAGGTGCCGTCCGGGCGCTGGTAGTTGGTCGGCTCGGCGGAGAACTCGGTGGTCTGGCTGCCGTCGGTGTTCTGGTAGACGCGCTGGTCGGCGCCGCGCAGCGAGGGGAGCTCACGGCTGGTCGCCCGGTCGAACCCGGTCCGCTTCCCGGCCGGCGCCTTGGCCACCTTGGCCTTGTTGCGCGGCCCGGCCGGCTTCTGCGGCAGTGTCTTCTGTGGATACCGGCCGCGCTCCGACGGCGGCACCACGCGGTTGCCGCCCCTGCCCGCCGCCCGGTTCTTCCCGGCCGCCGTGCCCCACTGCTGGCCCGGGCCCTTGGCCGCGGCGACCCGCTTCTCCCGCTCCTTGGCCGGGGGCGGATCACCGGCCTGGCATCCGGCGGAGAGCGCCATCGTGATCGCGACGAAGATCGCGATCGAGCCCTTCCACGGGCGGTCGCTGCGCGCCATCCGATCCTCCCCCAGGTCGGCTGCGGTGGCGCGACGCTATCCAGGGCGGCCGATGCGAATCAACGAACCTGCACATAAGCGCAACCCGGTGCGCGTGTGCCTTCGGGGTGATCCGGGTACATCAAGGGTCATGACTACCAGCCCTGCCACCGTCCAGGGCCGGTACCACCTCGGTCGCGAGCTGGGCGCCGGCGGCATGGGCCGGGTGTGGCTGGCCCGGGACGACAAGCTCGACCGCGAGGTCGCGATCAAGGAGATCCTGCTGCCCGGCGAGCTGGTCGAGGCCGACCGGGAGGCGCTGAGCCGGCACATGCTGCTCGAGGCGCGGGCCAGCGCCCGGCTGGCCCACCCCAACGTGGTGCGGGTCTACGACGCGTTCGAGCAGGACGGCCGGGCCTGGATCGTGATGGAGTACGTGCCGTCCCGCTCGTTGCAGCAGGTGCTCGACACCGACGGGCCGCTGACGCCGGAGCAGGCCGCGCGGGTCGGCCAGGCGGTGCTCGCGGCGCTGGTCTCGGCCCATCGGGCGGGTGTCCGGCACCGCGACGTCAAGCCGGCGAACGTGCTGCTCGGCGACGACGGCCGGGTGGTGCTCACCGACTTCGGGGTGGCCGCGGTCGACGGTGAGAGCGTCGTGACCAGTTCCGGCCTGGTCGTCGGGTCGCCGCAGTACATGGCGCCCGAGCGGGTCAAGGACGGCGAGGGGCACGAGGCGGGTGACCTGTGGTCGCTCGGCGCCACGCTGTACGCCGCGGTCGAGGGCCGTCCGCCGTACCGCCGGGGCTCGGTCATGGAGACCGTCACCGCGATCGCCGCCGAGGAGCCGGAGCCACCCACCCAGGCCGGGCCGCTCCTGCACACGCTGGCCGGGCTGCTCCGCAAGGACCCGGCCGAGCGGATCGACAGCGCCGAGGCGGCCCGCCGGCTGCGCGAGGCCGCCGCCCCGCCGGCCACACCCCGCCGGGGCTGGATCTGGATCGCCGCGGCGTCGGTCGTGCTGCTGCTCCTGGCCGGCACGGTGGTCTGGGTCGTCTCGCGGCCCGATGAGCCTCGCCGGCCCTCGTCCCCGGTCGCCGCGCCCTCGGCGCCTCCTTCGGCGGCTCCCTCGGCCGAGCCCTCCGCCGTGCCGTCGTCGCCGCCCGCGTCATCGGCCGCCGAGCCGCCCGCGTCGGCCCCGGCGGCGAGCACCCCGCCGACGACGACCATCGCGGCGGCTCCGCCGGCGGGCTGGCGCCGGTACACCGACCCGACCGGCTTCTCGCTGTTCGTGCCCGAGGGCTGGACCCGGTCCAAGGAGGGCACGATCGTCTACTTCCGCTCGAAGGGGCGGGTGCTGGGCATCGACCAGACCAGCACGCCGCAGCCCGACCCGGTGGCCGACTGGCGCGGCAAGGCCGACTACCGGCGCGGCCGGGGCGACTTCCCCGGCTACCGGGAGATCCGGATCAAGGAGGTCGACTACTGGCAGAAGGCAGCCGACTGGGAGTTCACCTTCACCCGCTCGGGCGTCCGCCAGCACGTCAACAACCGTGGCTTCATCACGTCCAGGAAGCAGGCGTACGGCATTTGGTGGCAGACCTCGGACAGCGCCTGGGCCGGCGCCGAGGACGAGCTCGACCTGGTCTTCAAGAGCTTCCGTCCCAAGGCCTGACCCAGCAGCTGGGCACCCGGGTGCTGGTCCGGCTGAGCGGCGAGCGCTCCCTCGAACCGCGCCGCCGGCCCGGAACGCCCTGCTGAAGAGCCTGGTCGTCGTCCGCTCCGCCGCCGGCGCTCTGGCGGCCCCGTTCGAACACCAGCTCCCGATGCCCGGGGTGACTTGACGGGTGCGATCATGAAGGGCCAGGATTCCGGCTCGACGCCAGGGATGGGGAGGGCGCGTGCAGGGTCCAGAGGCCATGATCGTCTGCGAGAGCCTGGTGCGCATCTACCAGACCGGCTCGATCGAGGTCCAGGCGCTCCAGGGGCTCGACCTGGCGGTCGACCGCGGCGAGATGATCGCGGTCGTGGGCGCGTCCGGATCGGGCAAGTCGACCCTGCTCAGCATCCTGGCCGGCATCGACGCGCCGACCGCCGGCAAGGCGCACGTCGGCGACTGGGACCTGCTCGCGATGACCCGCGCCGACCGGGTGCGCTACCGGCGGCACACGGTCGGGTTCGTCCGGCAGCAGACCGCCAGCAACCTGGTGCCGTACCTGACCGCGGCCCAGATGGTCGACCTGCCGATGACCGCGGCCCGGGCGCCGGCCCCGGAACGCCGTGAGCGGGCCGGCGAGCTGCTCGACACGCTGGGCGTGGGCGCCTGCGCCGACCGGCGGCCCGGCCAGCTCTCCGGCGGCCAGCAGATGCGGGTGGCGATCGCGGTCGCGCTGGCCAACCAGCCTCGGGTGCTGCTGGCCGACGAACCGACCGGCGAGCTCGACACGGCCACCTCGGCCGAGGTCTTCGAGGCGTTGCGTACGGTGAACCGCGAGCTCGGCGTCACCATCGTCATCGTCACCCACGACCCCGAGGTCAGCGGCCGGGTCGAGCGGACCGTGGCGATCCGGGACGGCCGCACCAGCTCCGAGGTCCTGCGCCGGACCGCCGCCCACGACAACGGCGAGGAACACGTCATCGCCGAGGAGTACGCGGTGATGGACCGGGCCGGCCGGGTGCAGATCCCGCGCGACTACCGTGAGGCGCTGGCCCTGACCCGCCGAGTGCGGCTGGTGCTGGAGGCCGACCGGGTGGAGATCCGAGGCGACGAGTGACGACCCTGCTGAGTGTTCAAGGCGTGAACCGCAGCTTCGGCGCCGGGCCGTCGGCGGTGCGCGCGCTGCGGGACGTCTCGTTCGAGGTCGAGGCGGGCACCATGGTCGCCCTGGTCGGCCGCTCCGGCTCGGGCAAGACGACGCTGCTCAACGTGGTCGGCGGCCTCGACCGGCCGGACGCCGGGACGGTGCGGGTGGACGGCACCGAGGTGACCACGCTGGACGACGACGGGCTGTCCCGGCTGCGGCGCGAGAAGGCGTCGTACGTGTTCCAGACCTTCGGGCTGATCCCGGTGCTGTCCGCGGCCGAGAACGTCGGGGTGCCGTTGCGGCTGGCCCGCGTACCCCTGAAGGAGCGTGAGCGGCGCGTCGGCCTGCTCCTCGACCTGGTCGGCCTGGCCGGGCACGCCCAGCACCGGCCGGATGAGATGTCCGGCGGGCAGCAGCAGCGGGTGGCGATCGCCCGGGCGCTGGCCGCGTCGCCCAAGCTGCTGATCGCCGACGAGCCGACCGGGCAGCTCGACGCCGAGACCGGCCTGGCCGTGATGGCGCTGCTGCGCGGGGTGGTCGAGTCCGAGGGCGTCACGGTGCTGCTGTCGACGCACGACCCGGTGATGATGGCGCTGGCCGACCGGGTGCTGCGGATGCACGACGGCCAGGTCACGTGCTGAAGCTCCTCGCGCGCCGGGTCCGCTCGCAGTGGGCCCTGCTCGCCGCCCTGGTGGCGCTGCTGGCGATCGGCGCCACGGTGGCCGGCGCCTGCGCGCTGCTGGTGACCCGCACCGGCGAGCAGGCCCTGGAGTCGGTCGCCACCCGCGGCCGGCCCGACGACGTCAAGACCACCGCGTACACCGTCGAGGTCAAAGCGTCGCAGGCAACATCGGTCGCGGCCGACACCCGGGCGGTCCTCGAGGAGGCGTACGCGCCGTTCCCGATCGCCACATCGGTGCGCGCGTCGTCCCGGATGCGGGCGCTGGCGTCCGCGCCCCAGGTGAACGGGCTGCCCGCCGAGACCTACCTGTCCGGGATGGACGGTCTGCAGCAGCGGGCCACGCTGCGGTCCGGACGCTGGCCGCGGGCCGGCGCGGCGCCGATCGAGGCGGTGCTGCTGGAGACCACGGCCCGGCTGCTCGGGATCCGCGTCGGGCAGCGGGTGCGGCTGGGCAACGAACGGGCCTTCGACTCCGCGCCCCCGCTGGACGTCACGGTCGTCGGCATCGTCCGGCCGCTGCCCGGCACCGGCTGGGAGCGGGACACCCTCGGCGGCCTCGGGTACGAGGTGGGCTCCTTCTCCGAGGGCGGCAGCGACGAGCCGGTCCTCGCGTACGGGCCGTTCCTGGTCGACCTCGGCGACCTGTTCGCCACCCCGTCGGTGATGGACCGCCTCGAGGTCGTGGCCGCGCCCGACCTGGCCGGCGCCGATCTGCGCGACCTGAACGCGGCCACCGTCCGGCTCGGCGACGCCGGGCGGGGACTCGCCCGCGCGCTGGGCGACCGGGTGAGCATCCAGCGCGTCGACGCCCGCCTGCCGGTCACCCTCGGGCAGGCCCGGGAGCAGCGCCGGGTCGCCACGTCGGTGGTGCTCGCGGTCGCGGTGCTGGGCGGTGGGCTGACCGCGGCCGCGCTGGTGCTGGCCGGGCGGCTGACCTCGGGCGTACGCGCGGAGGAGACCGCACTGCTCTCGGCGCTGGGTGTCGGCCCCGGGCAGTTCGCGGCGGCCGCGGCCGTGGAGACCGGGACGCTGGCCGTGCTCGCCGCCCTGATCGGCGCGCCGGCCTCGGCCCTGCTGCACGCCGGCCTGACCCACCTGCCACCGCTGTCCGGCGCCGGGCTGACCTCCGCTCCGAGCACCAACGCCACGCATCTGATCGCCGTGGGCGCGGCCGCGCTCGGGCTGGCCGTGGTGCTGGCCGTGCTCACCATCCGACCCGTGGTCGCGCCCGGCGAACGTCGCGGCCGCGCCGAGTTCTACGCCCGCTCCGGGGTCGACCTGCTGCTGGTGGCGTTCGCCGTGATCGGCTGGTGGCAGCTCAACGGGCAGTCGGATGTCGCCTCCACGCGCACCGACGTGGTCCGGGTGGCCGCGCCGGCCCTGGTGCTCACGGCCGGGGCGGCGCTCGCCCTGCGCCTGGTGCCGCCCGCGTTGCGTGGCCTCGACCGGCTGGCCCGCCGGGCCCGGGGGCTGGTGCTGCCACTGGCCGCGTTCGAGGCCGCCCGCCGGCCGAGCGCGGTCGCGGCCGGGCTGCTGGTCAGTCTGGCCTGCGCGGCGGCCACGTTCGGGATCGCGTTCGAGGCCACCTGGGACCGCTCGCAACGCGACCAGGCCGCGCTGTCGGTGGGCACGGACCTCGCCGTCGCGGTCACCGGCACGCCCGAGGCCGGGACGGGCGCGACGATCGCCGACGCGACCGGCGGGACGGTCAGCCCGGCGGCCGATCGGGGGGTCGGGCTGGGCCAGTGGGTCGGTGGGGCCGGCGACCCGCCGCGGCTGGTGGCCCTCGACACCCGGCGGGCGGGCGAGCTGATGCGGGGGCGGCCGGACTCCGCCTGGGCCGGGGTCGGTGCGCTTCTCGCGCCGCGTACCCAGATCGACGGTCTTGACCTGGAACCGGGCGCGGCGCTGACCATGGGTGGGACGGCGACCGGCGACTTCCCGATCGTGGTGACGCCGCGACTGGTGCTCCAGGACCCGGCCGGCGTGCGCACGACCTGCATCGGCGGGCAGGTGCCGCTGGACGGCGCGACCCACCGGCTGCCGGACTGCGGCGTCACCGCCGGGCAGCAGCTGGTCGCGGTCAGCCTGCCGATCTCGGCGGCCACCGAGCCGGACGACCTCGCCACGACGAGCGTCAAGGTCACCCTGAACGTGCCCGGCGGATCCTCCTGGACGGCCACGTCGGCGCCGCCCTCCCCCGGCCAGCTGAGTAAAACCGCGGTGTCGGCGGGCGCGGGCGGGCTCACCATGTCGGCCGACGTCCGGCTGGTGAGCGCCGAGAACTCCGCCCGGACGCTGATCGCCACCGCGTTCGGCTCCCCCGGCCGGGTGCCGGTCGTGGTCGCCGCCCGGGTCGCCGACGAGCTCGGGGTCAAACGAGGCGGCACGCTGAGCATGCCGGTCGGCACCACGCCGGTCGGGGTGACGGTCGCCGACATCGTGCCCCAGATTCCCGGCGCTGCCGGTGCGCCCGCCGTGCTGGCCGACCTCGACACCCTGTCCCGGGCGATGATCCTCGCCGGCGACCTGCGTTACCCGATGGACGGCTGGTGGGTCGGGCACCCCGCCCGGCCGGATGCCGCCGCCCGCGTCGCCGCCCTGCACGTCGGCGAGGTGACCACCCGGGCCGGCGAGACCACCCGCCTGATCGGGAGCCCGCCGCGCGCCGGCGTCCGTCCCGCGCTCGGTCTGCTCGTGCTCGTGGCGACGTTGCTGCTGCTGGCCGGGGTGGTCCTGCACGTGAACAGCGACCTGCGGGTCCGCGCGGTCGAGGTGGCCCGGCTGCGCGGGCTGGGGATGACCCGGCGCGAGGTGCGGGCCATGCTCTTCGGGCAGCACGCCGGGATCCTGGCATTCCTGCTGATCGCCGGGGCGCTGGTCGGCGGGCTCGCCACCGTGATCGTCGCGCCGCCGATGGTCCGCGCCGAGACCGGCGCCGCGCCGATCCCGTTCGCGCACCCGGTCTGGCCCTGGGCGTCCGAGGCGCTGCTGCTGGCCCTGCTGGTGCTGGCCTGTGCCGTGCTGGTGACCGTCGTGGTGCTGGCACAGACCCGCCGGGCCGACGCCGCCCACCTGCGGGTGGCGACGTGAGGCGCCCGGCCGTGCACTGGCCCAGCGTCCGCGGCCGCGCCCGCGCCGACGCCGGGTCGCTGCTGCTGGTCGCGATCGTCGTGGCGGTGGTGTCGCTGCTGGCCGGGGCCACGCCCGCGCTGCTGCGGTCCACCGCCGACGACGCCATCCGCGAGGCGGTCCGCGCCGGCGGCGACGACGCGGCGGTCATCGCCCAGGCCAAATGGGAGTACGACGACGTGCTCGGCGGGCGGCAGCGTTTTCCCGCCCTCGCCCAGGACGTCGACCTCTTCCGCAAACGCGCCGCCGAAGGGCTCGACCCCGGGCTCGCCCGGGCCCTGCGGCCGCCGATCGCCGTGGTCACCGCGCCGTCGTTCGACATCACCGACGGCAGCCTGCTGCGGACCTTCCAGTACAACTACCTGGCCGACGCTCGGCCCTTCGCGTCGTCGCGGGTCACCTGGGTCGGCGGCGTCGCGCCGGGCCCGTCGGCGGCCCCGAACGCCGTCTCACCGAACAGCGGGCCGCCGTGGCCGGTCCAGGTCGGCGTCTCCGAGGCGACCGCGGCCGCCCTGAAGCTCGGGCCGGGTGACCGCATCCCGCTCAAGGACGAGTTCCTGCGGGAAAAGCTGGTCACCATCAGCGGCGTCTTCCGGGCCGACGACCCCGCCGACCCGGCCTGGCGGCTCGCGCCCTGGCTGCTGGCTCCGGTGCCCGGCGTGGACGGGGTCGGCTCCACCCGGCTCGGTGGCCTGCTGTCCGCCGAGTCGCTGCCGGACGCCCGGCTCGCCGTCGAGTCCGAGCTGATGGATCGGATGGTCCACTTCGAGGCCGACCCGGCCCAGGTTTCCTCCGGCACCGCCCGGTCGATCGCCTCCACCCTGGTCACCCTCCAGGCCACGTCGAGCGCGTCGTCGGTGTTCGACACCTCGCTCCAGTGGCGGAGCCAGCTCGACAACGTCCTGCGGATCGTGCAACGGCAGGTCAACGCGGCCACCGCCCAGGCGTCGGTGCTGCTGACCGCCGTACTCACCGGAACCGTCCTGGTCCTGCTGCTCGCCGCGTTCCTGCTGGCCCGGCGGCGGGCCGTCGCTCTGACCGCCGCCCGGCACCGGGGCGCGGGGCTGGCCGACCTGACCCTCGAGCTGCTCATCGAGTCCTCGGCGGTCGCTCTGCTCGCGGCCGCGATCGGCGTGGCCGGCGCCCGCCTGGTCACGCCCGGCGTCGCCTGGTGGTGGGCGGTGCCGGTGGCCGTCGCGGCGGTGGTCGCGGGACCACTGTTCGGCGTCCTGGTCGCCGCCCGGGCCACCAGTGACCGGCGCGCACCCGCCAACCGCGGCGCCCGCCGCCGGCTCCACCGGGCCGCCGCCCTCCGCCGGGTCGCGATCGAGGCGGCCGTCGTGCTCGCCGCGGCCGGGGCGATCATCGCGCTGCGACAACGCGGGATCCTGCCGGACTCGGCCGGGGCGACCGGCGGGGCGCTGGACCCGTTCGACGGTCAGGAGAGCACGTCGGCGCTGGCCGCGAGCGCGCCGGCGCTGGGCGTGGTGGGCGGGGCGCTGGTCCTGCTGCGGCTGCTGCCGGTCCTGCTGCGGTTCGTGCTGCGGCGGGCGTTGCGCTCCTCGCGGCCACTGGCGGTGTTCGGCGCGGCGCAGGCGGCCGCGAACTCCGCCCGTACCCTGCCGATCCTGGTCATGATCGGCGCCACCGCGCTGGCGTCGTTCGCGCTGGTCCTCGGCGCCACGGCCTCGCGCGGGCTCTCCGACGCCGCGTGGCGGGTGGTCGGCGGGGACGTCCGGGTCGAGGCCGGGGCGGCTGCCGGGGTGGACCTCACCGCGCTCGCCCGCCGGGTGGCCGCGGCGCCCGGTGTCGACCACGTCGTCACGGCCCAGGTGACGGAGGGCGCCCGGATCGCCAACTCGCGGAAGCTCGTGGAGGCGCGGCTGGTCGTCGTCGACCTGGCCGCGTACCGGTCGCTGCTCGCCGACACCCCGATGGGTATGTCTTCGGCCACCGGTGCCGGCATCCCAGCCCTGGTCCGGTCCGCGGACGGCAGCCTCGCGCCCGGCATGACACTGTCGTTCCCGCGCAAGGACAAGCCCGCGATCAGCCTGAACGCGGTGGGTCCGGCTCCGGTGATCGGCGACAGCGGCGATGCCGTGTACGTCGACTTCGCGGCGCTGCGGGCCGCCGGCGTCGACGTCGTCCCCGACACCATGTGGGTTACCGGTCCGGGCGCCGCGGCCGCGGTCGAGGGCACCCCCGGCGTCGGGATCACCACGCGCTCGGACGTGGCCCGCTCGCGTCAGGACGCGCCGCTGACCGCCGGTCTGATGGCCCTGACCTGGGTCGTGGCCGGGACGCTGGCGGCGCTCGGGCTGCTCGGCTTCGCCCTCGGCGCGGCGGCCGGCGCGCCGGAGCGCTGGGCCACGCTGGGCCGGTTGCGCACGCTGGGTCTGCGGCTGTCGGAGACGCGTACGGTGGCCGCGGGCGAACTGCTCCCACCGGTGCTGCTCGCCGTCGTGGGCGGTCCACTGCTCGGTGTGCTGCTCGCCTACCTGACCTTCGGTTCCCTGGCGCTGAGGCTGCTGGTCGGCTGGGACACCGACCCCGCGACCACCGTGCCCTGGCTGCCCCTGGGCGTGCTGGCGCTGGTGTTCGTGGCCGCGGTGCCGGTGGCCGGCTTCGTCGAGGCGACCCTGCGTCGCCGCCAGGGCCTCGGCGAGCTCCTCCGGGTAGAATGACCGATCAGGGCTCGTCTACGCGGCGCTGACCCGCCCCCCTCGGGGGCCCGCGCCGCGATCCGGCTCTCCGGGCCACGTTCGCGCTGGTCCTGCTGCTCGTGCACGCTGGTCCTGCTGCTCGTGCGCGCCGGACTGGCCACCAAGGTCCGCCGCGATCCTTTGTCACGCCGCCGGGGTTCCGGGCGGCCTGAAACCCGGTTGCTCCGGGCCGGTGCTTCGCGCGAAGGTGCGGGCGTGCTTCCGGTGCTGTGGTTGTGCGGGCCGCCCGGGGTCGGCAAGTCGACCGTGGCGTGGGAACTGTTCCAGGAACGGGCCGGCGCGGGCTATGTCGACACCGATCAGCTGGGCATGTGCTATCCGGCGACGGCCGCCGACCCCGGCCGGCTGGAGCTTCAGGCGCGCATCCTCGGCCGGGTCGCGGCGGGCTTCGCGGCGACGGGCGCCGGTTCCCTGATCGTGTCCGGTTGCGTGGACGCTCGCCGGGGCATCCACACGTCGTACCTTGGTGGGGTCTCCCTGACCGCGCTGCGGCTGCGGTGCGACCGGGTGGAGCTGCGCCGTCGCCTCGCCGCCCGCGCCCGCCCCGGTGACGACTGGCAGGCGGCGCTCGCCTCGGCGGACGAGCTTGACCACAGCGGCCTGCCCTATCCCCACATCGACACAACAAGCCTTTCCCCTGCCGAGGTCCTCGCCATCCTCCGCGACAGTTGGCGGCCCTCTGCTTCGCCTTGGCCGATGCCCGCTCCCGCCCTTACTCCATGCCCCGCTCCCGGCACCGCGCCCGGGGCCGGTTTTGGCTCCGGCTCTGCTCGCGGCACCGCTCCGGGCCCCGCTTCCGGCGAGATCGTGTTTCTGTGCGGCACGACGGCGGTCGGCAAGTCGACGGCCGGATGGGAGCTGGCGCGGCTGTCGCAGCAGGCTGGGCACATGACCGGCTTCGTCGACCTCCAGCAGATCGGCTTCCTCGACGGCGGCGACCACCGGCTCAAGGCGGCCAATCTCGCCGGCGCGTGGGCGGAGTTCCGCGCCAACGGCGCCCGACGTCTCGTGGTCAACGGTCACCTCGACGACGACGCGCAGTTCCGGCACTACACCGAAGTGCTGCCGGCCGCGCCGATCACCATCCACCGTCTGCACGCCGGGCCCGACGCACTGTGGACGCGGTTCCACCAGCGTGGCCTCGGCCGTGGCCCGCTCATCGCCGGCGACGAGCTGCGCGGCCGTCCGGCGGACGTGCTCGAGGCAGCCTACGAGGCAGCGGTCGGCCGCACCGGCATCGGCGACCGCGTCGACACCGATGGCCACACCCCCGCCGAGACGGCCCAGGCGATAGCCCACCGGATCGGCTGGCCTTGAGCCGGCAGCCCGGCTGTTCGCCGTCGCGATGCCTCGCTGATCCCAGCCAGGCAACCCGGCCGTCGGCCGTCGCGACCTCTCGGCTGATCCCAGCCCCGGCGACCCGGCTATGGACGGGCGCGATGGCTCGGCGGATCCCATTTCGGCCGTACTCGGTGGGCCTTCGGAGTGGGGCTGGTTCTAGGCTGGCGGGATGCGGGTGGCGTTCGCGACTGATGACGACAACGAGACGACCAAGGCGGTGGCGCGGGCGCTGATCGACGGCGGGCATGAGATCGTCCGTCCGGCGGCCGCGCAGAGCTGGCCCGACCTGGGTCACTTCGTCGGGCAGGCGGTCGTCGACGGGCGGGCCGACTACGGCGTGGTGCTGTGCTGGACCGGCACCGGGACGGCCATTGCGGCCAACAAGATCCCGGGGGTACGCGCGGCCGTGGCCTGGGACCCGTGGATCGCCCGGGGCGCCCGCCTCTGGAACGACGCCAACGTCCTCGCGATGAGCCTCAAGCGCCTCGCCCCCGACGTGGCCGTCGAGGTCCTCCAGGCGTTCCTCGACACCAGCGACCCCGACCCCGACGAGGCGGACAACATCGCCGCCCTCGGCTGAGGCCCACTTCCGGCCGCGCATGGCCTCGGTGGCCCCAGGGAAACTCCGGTGCGTCGGCGACGCGCCGGCCCTAGATTCGTGCGGTGACCGCGCACCACGACCTTTCCCATCTCGGCACGCCGATCGGACCGATGGTCCGCGTCCACGGCGGGTTCGCCAACCGGATGTACCGGCTCGACACCGACCAGGGATCGTTCGCGGTCAAGGAGATGAACCCGATCGACCGCCGCTCGACCTACCAGGTCGACGACGTGTTCAGGTTCGAGCGGGCGGCCTTCGCGGCCGGCGTCCCGATGCCGGAGCCGATCTCGGCCGGCCACCACACGCTCGTCCACCGGTGGGTCGAGGGCGAGAAGATCCCCGAGGCGCCGGTGTCGGCGGCGTACGCGTTCGAGATCGGTGAGATCCTCGCGCGCGTCCACGCGCTCGACGTCAGATGGCCGCACGCGTCGACCGACGACCCGCCGGCACAGGACTGGCCCGAGCTGGCCGACCGGGCGGCGTCGACCGGACAGCCGTGGGCCGGGGAACTCGCCTCCCACGTCGAGACGTTCGTCGCGATCGCACGCTTCGTCGACACCTGCGAACGGCCCGGCCCGGTCGTGCTGACCCACCGGGACATCCAACCGTGGAACCTGCTCGCCCGGGCTGGCCGGCCGGTGGTGCTCGACTGGGAGCTTTCGGGGTTGCTCGACCTGTCCGGTGAGCTCGGCTCGACCGCGCTGAGCCTGGCCAAGGGACCCGGCTTCGACACCATCGAGCCCACCATCTTCCGTTCGGTCCTGGACGGCTACGTCGCCGCGGGCGGAACGCTGCCGCCGCCGGGGCCGAGCTGGTTCGTGTTCATGATCGGCGGCTGGCTGAGCTTCACCAGGTGGAACATCCTCCGCTGCCTGGCCGGCACCGAGGCCGGCACCGGCCCCGAGCTCGCGCTGTCGCACGAGTCGGCGCGGAACGGCGTGCGCGGCCTCCCCGACATGTTCCGCCGGCTTCCCCAGCTCGAGGCATTGCTCGGGTGACCCGCTCGGTCAGGCGCCCGCGATGGGCTTCGGCGTCGACCGACTTTCCAGGGGCGCGTCGATCAGGGCGGTGTGTTCCAAGACGATCGAGCGCCACGGTCGACGTCACTGGTCATCGGATGATCCTCTGCTCGATGGGGCGACGGACGACTCTGACGGGTCGGCGGTCGACGACAACCCCGCGGGGCCGGCGGCGGGACGGCGGCGGCGCAGGGACGCGGCCGCTGTGGTCGCCACGGTCAGGACGACGCAGGCGACGCCCGCGACGACGAAGGACCGGGCAATCCCCAAGGCGCCGACCAGCGGCGCCAGCACCAGCGGGGACAGGAACTGGCCCAGGAAGATGGCGGTCACCAGGCCGCCCAGCACGCGGCCGCGGCGGGCCGGCGGGGCCAGTTCGCTGAGCCAGGTGTTGAGGTTGGGCACGGCGAACCCGACGCCGGCGCCGCCGATCAGCACGCCGGCCAGGATCACCGGCAGGGCGGTGGTCAGGCCGACGATCGCCCAGCCGGCGCCGAGCAGCGCGACGCTGAGCGTGGTGATCGCGGCGAAGCCCAGCCGTCGTCGTAGGGCCGCGTACCCGACGGCGGCCACCGCGCTCGATGCGGTCGACGCGGCCACCGCCACGCCCACCACGACGGTCGACGCGGTCAGGTCGGCCAGCAGGAACGGCAACTGGGTCGGCACCATGAAGAAGACCAGGGTGGCCAGCAGGGCGACCGCGTAGATGCCGAGGTAGGGCGCGGACCGGCCGGGCGGTGGTGCCGCCGCGGGGGCGGCCTCGGCGGGGCGGTCGGTCACGGCCACGACGACGATGGGTACGACGAGCAGCGAAGCCGCGTACAGCCAGAAGGGAGCGCGCCAGCCCACGGCCGCGAGGGCACCGGCCAGCGGGAGGAAGACGACGCCGCCGAGGCTGGCGAAAGCCTGCTGAAGGCCGAGGAAACGGGCGCGCGCCGGACCGGTGAAGAGGTCGGCGATCAGCGCGCTGATGGCGGTCATGATGCCGCCGACGGCGAGACCCAGCACGGCCCGGGAGAAGATCAGCGCGCCGAGTCCGGGTGCGTAGAGCCCGGCGGTCCCGGCCACGGCGTAGAGAACGAGCGAGCCGGTCAGCAGCGGCTTGCGGCCGAAGCGGTCGGCGACGACGCCGGCGATCGGCGCGGACACGGCGATGGCCAGGCAGGTCACGGTCAGCGCGAGACGGACCAGCACGTCGCTACGAAAGTCGGCCCGCATCGACGGAAGGCTCGGCGACATGATCGCCGCGGCCATGATGGTCAGGGTGGCGCTGCCCAGGAGGGCCACGCGGGTGGCCGGGGCGGGCGGTGCGGTCATGGTGGGTCACTCCTTGGTCGCCCAGCTGAGCGTGAGGGCGTGCAGGGCCTGGTCGGCGAGCAGGCGGGCGCGGTCGAAGCCGATGTCGTCGAGCTGGCCGAGGCCGGTCATGCCGTGCACGACGCCCCAGACCAGGTCGCAGGCGAGGGCCATGTCGGGCAGCGGGACGCCGGTCGCCCGGGCCCAGGCCTCGATCGCGCCGTTGGTCACCGCGATCACCGGGCCGGCCGCCGCGTGCCGCGCGCCCGGGTCGAGGGTCACCCCGGCCAGGCCGTTCATCAGCCGGTAGAGGTGGGGGTTGCGCTCGGCGAAGCCGAGGTACGCCCGCCCGATCGCATAGATCGCCCCGGCCGGGCCCGAGGCGGCCGCGGCGGCGTCCAGGTGGGCGTGCAGGTGGGCGTACCCCTCGCGCATCACCTCGCCGAGCAGCGCCTCCTTGTTGGCGAAGTGCTGATAGACGACCGGCGCGGAGTAGCCGACGTCGGTGGCGACCTGGCGGATCGTCACCGACGCCGCGCCGTCCCGCTCGACGGTCTGCCAGGCGGCCTCGAAGATGCGCCGGCGGTTCGCCTCGCGGCGTTCCTCACGGGTCACGCGCGGGGCTCGGGGGCGCCGCTGCCGGTGTACGAGGGCAGGTTCTGCACGAGCTTGGTCAGCTCGGGACGTTCGGCGTACCGGCGCTGGTGCAGCGCGGCGATCTTCGCGCCGATCTCGGGGTCGGGGTCGTCGGTGGTGTCGTACGAGATGAACTTCTCGACCAGCGGCAGTCCGATCTCATCGGTGTGGGCGTGCGCCGGGTGCATCAGGTATTCCCAGTAGCCGTCGAGGTCGTCGAGCACGAAGGTGGCGCCCCACTCGAAGTCGCCGCCGACGTCCCGGCCGACCACGAACTGCTTAACGGCGTCGATCTCACGGCCCTGTGTACGCAGGCTCTCCAGCGCCTCGTCACGCTGCTCGTCAGTGACGCCGGCCTTCAGGACGAGCCGGTTGTGGTGGTAGATCATGGCAACCCCTAACGTGGTTAGGTTTCCTAACGCCGTTAGACATTAACTCCGCCGCCTGCGAGCGTCAACAGATCACCCACATAAACGTCCGCGCCCCCGGGTATCTCCTGGCCGTGCTCATGATCGATCTACCCGACCTGCCGCTCCCCGGTCACGGCCGAACACTCGAACGCTTCCGTCACTTCGCCGCGGTGGGCCGGCGCGACCCCGTCGCGGTCCGCTTGTTCGAGGGCCACGCGGACGCGGCGGCGATCCTCGCCGAGCTGGGCGCCGACCCACCCGGTGGTGGGGAGCGCTGGGGCGTCTGGGCGGCGGCTCCTTCGTCGGTACGCGCTTCGCCCACCGCCCCGGCCCCTTCGTCGGCTCTTTCGTCCGGCGAACCCGCCCTCTCGACCGGCGCGGCCGGCGGCTGGCGGTTGAACGGCGACCGGCCGTGGTGCTCCGGAGCCGCCTGGTGCACTCACGCCTTGGTCACAGCCGCGGCCGACGACGGCATCCGACTCTTCGCGGTGGCCAACACCGCCCCGCACGCGGTCCCGATCGACGGGACCTGGCCCGCCGTGGGCATGGCGGCCAGCGACAGCCGCACGATCCGCTTCACCGACGCCCCGGCGATCCCGATCGGCGGGCCGGGCGACTACGTGGGCCGCCCAGGCTTCTGGCACGGCGGCGTAGGTGTGGCCGCCTGCTGGTTCGGCGGCGCCCTCGGCGTGGCCGACGCCCTGCGCGTGGCGGCGTCGGGCCCGAAAGACATCGGACCGCACGCCTTCGCGCACCTGGGCGCGGTCGACGTCGCCCTGGGCGCGGCCGCCGCCGTGCTGGAGTCGGCGGCCGCGGCGATCGACGCCGACCCGCGAGCCGACGCACACCGCTTGGCGCTGCGCGCCCGGGCAACCGTCGAGAAGGCCGCCACCGAGGTCATCGACCGGGTCGGCCGAGCGCTGGGCGCGGGCCCGCTGTGCCGCGACGCCGAGCATGCCCGCCGCGTCGCCGACCTGACCGTCTACCTGCGCCAGAGTCACGCCGAGGGCGACCTGGAACAGCTCGGCCGGCTGCTGGCCGACTCCACGCCGGACACCGGCGCGGTCCAGCTGTCAGCCAGTTCGCCACCAGGCGCCGAGCCCACTCGGTCCGGAGCTCAGTCCGACGGTCGGCTCAGCCGAGAAGGGGGACTCGCATGGTGAGGCCGATCGTCGTGGCCACCGGCACCGACGAGAGCGAATGGGCGTCCTGGCCGGCGATGAAGGGGTGGCCGGCGTTCCCGCTCGACCCGCCCGGCCCGCCGTTGGTGGTGGCACCGCATCCGGACGACGAGATCCTCGGTGTGGCCGGGCTGATGGCCATGCTGGGCGAGGCCGAGGTGGTGGCGGTCACCGACGGCGAGGCGTCGCATCCCGGGTCGACCGTCCACACGCGGGCCGAGCTGGCGGCGATCCGCCGCGCCGAGACGGACGAGGCGCTGGCCCGCCTTCAGGTCGATGGACCCGTACACCGGCTTGGTCAGGCCGACGGCGGGATCGACGAGGACGCGGTCGTGGCGGCGCTGGTGCCGCTGCTGACGCCGGGACGGTGGTGTCTGGCGACGTGGCGCGAGGACGGCCACCCGGATCACGAGCGGGTCGGCCGGGCCGCCGCGCGAGCGTGTGCGGCGACCGGGGCGCGGCTGCTCGAATATCCGATCTGGACCTGGCACTGGGCCCGCCCCGACGACCCGGACGTTCCGTGGCACCGCGCTCGCGTCATCGACCTGACGCCCGCCGCGATCGCCGCCAAGTCGGCCGCCATCGCCGCCTTCCCCAGCCAGATCGCCCCGCTGGGCCCGGACCCGGCCGACGCCGCGATCCTTCCGCCGCACGTGCTGGCCCGGTTCGCCCGCCCGTTCGAGGTGGTGTTCGGATGACCACACCCGCCGGCTACTTCGAGCAGATGTACGCCGGGAGCGCCGACCCGTGGAGCTTCGAGTCCCGCTGGTACGACGCCCGCAAACACGACCTGACCGTGGCGGCGCTCCCCCGCCGGCGCTACCGTTCCGCGTTCGAGCCGGGCTGCTCGACCGGCCGGCTGACCGCCCGCCTGGCCGGCCGCGCCGACCGCCTCCTGGCCGTGGACGTGGTCGACGCCGCGGTCCGCACCGCCGCCGACCGGGTGGCCGCCACGCCGCATGTCCGCGTACACCAGGCCGCGGTCCCCCACGACTGGCCGGACGAGACCTTCGACCTGATCGTGCTCTCCGAGATCGGCTACTACTTCGACGACGCCGACCTGGCCACGCTGCTGGCGAACACCCACCGGTCGCTGGAGCCGGGCGGTGACCTGGTCGCGGTCCACTGGCGGTGGCCGGTCGACGAGCACGCCCGCCGCGGCGACGAGGTGCACGCCGCGCTGGCCGGGGTGGAGGGCCTGACCCGCACGGCTCGCCACGAGGAGGACGACTTTCTGCTGGAGGTCTTCGCGCGTACGCCACCTTCGGCCCGTTCCGTGGCCCAGCGGGAGGGCCTCGCGTGAACCGGGCGGACACCGCCGCCCTGGCCCGCCTCATCGCGTACGCGCCGGTCCTCGCCGACGGCAGCCGTTCGCGCGACAACCGGTTGGCTGGCGAGCCGGGCTCGTCAATACCGGCGCTGCACGCGCTGGCAGAATGCTCGTCCATGACTGGTCCACGCGAGGCGAGGCTCCGGGAACTCGGCGACGTGCTGCGGCGCCGGCGGGAGTCGTTGTCGCCCGAGGCGATGGGATCGTCGCCCATGGGCGCCGGCGCACCCCCGGACTGCTGCGTAGTTCCGTCCTTCTCCCACTTGGCGTAGTAGTCGTACACCGTCTTCGCCGGCGGAATTCATGCGGCAAGTACTCCCACGCGATCCCAGTCCGAGTGACGTAGAAGATCGCGTTCACGATCTCCCTCAGATTGTGCACCGGACGGTTGATCCCGAGCCCTGGACGGGCAGCCCGCCACCGCGTCAGAACCGGTTCGATCACCGCCCACCGAGCATCCGACAGGTCCGATCGATATGGACGTCGCTCCATCCCCATGTACTGCCAACGAACCAGCACGCCCGCTGACAGCCGGCAAACGCGAATCAACCTGATCGAGGATCAGATGCCCTCTAAAGAGCGAATGGCCGCCTCGACCGCCGCGCGCACCTTCGCCACACTCGCGGGCGTGCCGGCCGGCTGCTCGGCCGTCCCGTAGGGCGGTCCGTAGGCCGGCTGCCCCGGCTGGACCCGCCACGAGTCGGCGAGCGAGCCGACGTCGACCGCGTTGTAGCCGAGCTCGTCCAGGAACGTCGCCGCGACCTGCTTGGCCTCGGCGTCGTCCCCGGCGATGGTCAGCGCCGTGCGGTCCGCTGCCCCGGCCGGCCGGGGCAGCGCCGCCAGGTGCTGCCAGGAGATGTTGTTGTAGTCCTTGACCAGCCGGGCGCCGCTCAGATGCTTCTGCTCCAGCACGGCGCTGGTCAGCGTGCCGGCCGCCAGCTCGGGGC